>CAZANW010000050.1:7891-14039 GCA_964486625.1 uncultured Halobacteria archaeon | reverse complement strand
CGGCGCCGAAGAACTCGTCCAGAATCACGACCTTGCGGACCCCCAGGGCCCGGTAATACCCGACCACGGCGCGGACGGAGTCGAGCGAGACCGCCCCGGGCCTCGGCTGGAAGAAGGTGGTCTGGCAGAAGGTGCAGCCCACGGCGCAGCCGCGGGTCACGTAGAGGACGCCGGTCGGGAGGATTCTCCAGCCGCCGAAGGCCGTGAAGCCCACCAGGGGCGGGTGGCGGACCTCCTTCAGGCGGGCGCCGAACTCAGCGCCGACGGCCGCCTCCGAGTAGCCGACGGAGACGCGGTCGAACGCTTCCTCCATCCCGGGGGTCTGGGCGCCGTAGTTCCCGGCCCACAGCTCCGCGCCCGGCCGCGCCTCGCGGGCCGCCCGGGCCATCTCCAGGACCTCGGGGACCTCGTTGGTGTAGAAGGAGAACCCAATCACGTCCCACGGTTGGCTCCGGAGGGCCGCCATCCACCCGCTCCAGGTCGGGAACTCCAGGGTGTGGATGAAGGGCAGGTTGAACTTGAGGAACCGGAGAGCCGCGGAGCCGCAGCGCCGCCCCGACGTGTGGAGCAGCCGCCGCTGGTAGAACCTCGGATAGTCGTAGGTGTCGCCGTAGAGCCGGGGGTCCTTGATTCGGTAGGGGGTCGTGAAGAGGACCCGGCGCCCGTCCGGGGCGACACCCTCCGCGGCGCCTACCGCGCCCATGCCCGGGGCGCTTCCCGCGTCACCAGAGGCGGTTCCAGGAGCCCCCGCGCCTCCAGGGCCCGGACGAGCCGGTAGAGCGAGAGGTCGGGCCCCTCCCGCCCGGTGTCGAGGACCAGTTCCGGCTCTCCCTCCTCGTAGAAGTGGACGTCGCGGACACGCCGGTAGAGGTCGGGCTTCCGGTCCGCGGCCTCCGCGGAGGGGCACCGGGTCCAGACCTCCACGAAGGGGCCCAAGGCCTCCAGTTTGCGGCGGGCGAGGAGCCGGAGGGCGCGGTGGGGGGAGACGAAGGACATGAGGGCCACCCGGCCCGAGGCGAGGACCGGCTGGGCCTGGGCCGCGGCCCGCTGGATGTGGAGCCTCCGCTCCTCGAACGTGAAGCCGAGGCCCGGGGTCTCCTTCCGCAGCTCCTCGCCGTCGAGGAGGGCGCACCCCGCGCCGCGGGCCCGCAGTTCCCGCGCCATGAGCCGGGCCAGCGTGGTCTTGCCGGAGCCGGGGATGCCGGTCAGCCACAACGTAAAAGCGGTCATCCGGCAAGCACCTCTTTCAGGAACGGCGCCACGTCGGTCAGGGAGCGGAGGCCCGGACTCCCGCGCCCCTCCGGGTCCGCGAGGTGGAAGAACCCCTCCGGGGAGTGGACCGCTCCGTCGGGCCCCGTGTCGTTGCGGTCGAGGAAGAGCGAGGGGTGGCCCACGGTCCCCCCGACGCGCCAGCCGGGCGGCGGCTCGACGAAGAGGCCGGGCGGGCGGCCGCGGCAGACGGGATAGAGCTCCTCGGGGCGGTGGACCCGCAGCCGGAAACCCGGGGGGCCCCGGAGGGCTTCGAGGGCGTCCGCGATGTCGTCGCGGAGGGTCGCTCGGGTCCCGTCCACGAACACCTTGCCCCAGTATCCGCCCCACGCCCAGGCGGAGGTCCGGGCGGGGTCGGCCAGGGACTCCATCTCCGCCCCCGGAGCCGGCTCCTCCTGGAGGCCCAGGTGGCCCTCGGAGCGGAGCCAGTCGTTGAGGGCGAAGACCCCGCGGGCGGGCTCGGAGCCGTGGTCCGACATCAGGAGAAGGGTGGCGTCGGGGTGCTCCGCCGCCAGCGCTTCGGCGCACTCGACGGCGAACCGGGCGTGCTCCTCGACGGCGGGGTGGCCGGGCCCGAGGGCGTGCTGGAGCCGGTCGCTCCCCATCTCCACCAGCCAGAGGAGGTCCCACGGGCGGGTCCGGGCGATGTGGGCCGCGATGCGGAACCTGGCCGCGGCCATGGCCCGGGCATCGCGGACGGCGGCCCCGGGGTCGTCGCGGCGATAGAGGATGTCCGGGATGTAGTCGCCGACCACCGCGGTCAACTCGCTCTGGAGGCTGGCCGGGGAGGCCCAGGCGCCTCCGGGCGGGGTCAGGAAGCAGGAGACCCGGCAGCCCCGGGGGAGGGGCGCGGGTGGATAACCGGGAGGGAAGCCGACGAGAATCGTGCGGAGGTCGAGCCACAGGGGCTCGGCCCGGACGTCGTCGGGCCGCGCGAGGCGGGGCTTCATGGACGGACCATCGGGGACGCGGAGCCCGTAGAGGCCAATTTCGCCGGGAGTTTTTCCGGTGGCCGCCACCGCCCAGGCGGGAATCGTGACCGGGGGTTGGCAGGAGAGGAGCGGGCCGCCCGCGCCCTCCAGCCGCGAGCCCCGCGCGACGCGCTTCCACGCGGGCCACGGGAGGCCGTCCAGGCCAATGACGATTGCCCGCGGCCTCATGGTGGGGGAGTGGGCGGGGCGGGAAAAGGAGTTTGCGAGAGTTGGGAAGAGGGAATAATCCGGCGCGGCTTAGAGCCGGAACAGTCTCGCCGCGTTCTCCCGGAACACCGCGCCGTGCGCCTCCTCCGGCACGGCGGCTTTCACGAACTCCAGGTAGTCCCCCATCCGGACCAGCGGCCAGTCGGAGCCGTAGAGGAATTTCGAGTCGTCGCCGACGAACCGCATGGCCCAGCCAATCGCCTCGGCCGCGTCCCTCCCGGAGGGGTTCTTCCGCACCGAGCCGCCAATCACGAAAGCCGAGAGGTCGAGGAAGACGTTCTCGTTGTGGTAGGCGCAGAGGGCCGCGTAGTTCACCCAGGGGTTCCCGACGTGGGCGAGGATGAAGTCGGCCCCGGGGAACCGGTTCGCCACCCCGTCCATGGTGTAGGGGTGCGCGATGTCGGCGATGGCCCAGCGCTCCCGGGGCGGCAGCCTCCGGCCCTCCCGGTCCCGCCGGGCCCGGCCGCGCCAGAAGGTGTCGCCCGTGTGGACCATGACGGGGACCTCGTGCCGCTCGGCCAGTTTGTAGACCTTGTCGTAGAGCCGCGCATCGGGCCGGACGTGGTAGTAGCCCGCCCAGATTTTGATTCCCCGGGCCTCCCCCTTCTTCAGGGCGGCCGCGAGTTTCTCCAGGCCCGCGGCGGTCGTCCTGCGGGGGTTCACCCCGAGGACGGGCGCGATGAAGTCGAGCCGCCCCCGCTGCGCCCGGACGTCGTCGAGGCCGATGGGGGTCGGCTGGTCGAGGTCGTCGGTGATGGAGATGAGCCGCTCCACCCCCGCCTCCTCCATCTGGCGCCGGAGGGCCTCCTCGGTCCACTCCAGCCCCTCCTCCTTGCAGTAGTCCCGGGCCCCGTGGAGGCGGGCGAGGGTGTGGGTGTGGCCGTCTATGATTTTCATGGTGGCCACTTCGCGATGGATGGTTTAAAGGCTGTTCACTCCTTGGCCTCCGGATGGCCACACCCCGCGAACTCGGCTATCGAATGCCCGCCGAGTGGGAGCCCCACGAAGCGACCTGGATCGCCTGGCCGAAGGACCCGGTCACGTTCCCCGGGCGGATGCTGCGGGAGGTCGAGGGAATCTACCTGCAGATGGTCCGCGCCCTCGTCCGGGGGGAGCGGGTCCGCATCCTCGTCAACGACCGCCCGGAGGAGGCCCACGTTTCCCGGCTCCTGGAGGGGGAGGGGCTCGCAGGGAAGCGGGTGCGGCTCCACCGGATTCCGACGGCCGACGTCTGGATTCGGGACTACGGGCCCACCTTCCTCGTCGGCAGGCGGGGCCTCGCTTTCGTCAAGTGGACCTTCAACGCCTGGGGCAACAAGTATCCCGCCCTGCGGGCCGACGACGGGGTCCCGGCGCAAATCCGGAAAATCGTCCGGGTCCCGCAGTTCCGGCCGCGGATGGTGATGGAGGGCGGGGCCATCGAAGTGAACGGCCGGGGGAGCCTCCTGACGACCGAGGAGTGCCTGCTGAACCGGAACCGAAACCCGAGGCTGGCGCGCGGCGCCATCGAGAGCCTCCTCCGGGACCATACCGGCTCCTCAAGCGTCCTCTGGCTCGGCCGGGGGGTGAAGGGCGACGACACCGACGGCCACGTGGACGAACTGGCGCGCTTCGCGAACCCCCGCACGCTCCTCTGCGCCCTCGACCCCGACCGGAAGAGCGGCAACCACGCGGCGCTGAAGGAGAACTTCCGGCGGCTCGTGGAGGCCCGGGACGCGGACGGGGAGCCTTTCGAGGTGCGGCCGCTGCCGATGCCCGGCAAACTCTACCGGGCTCGCGGGGTTCCCTACGGCGGGGCGCGGCTGCCCGCCTCCTACGCCAACTTCTACATCGGGAACCGGGCGGTGCTGCAGCCGATTTACGGCCATCGGAACGACGCCAAGGCGATTGAAACCGCGCAGGAGGCGTTCCCGAAGCGGGAGGTCGTGCCCATCCGGTGCGAACCGCTGGTGAACGGGTTCGGGTCGCTTCACTGCGTCACGCAGCAACAACCCAGGGCGCAACAGTGAAAAATCAAAACTTTGACTTCTTGCGCTTCCGAACTCCCACCACGTAGGTCACCCCGCCCTTCCGTTTCCCGACCTCCCACTCGAACCCCCGCGACCCCGACTTTTCGATGAGGCCCCAATACTCCGCCTCGGTGTAGCGCTTGAAAGTGGAGGCAATCCCGTCGTGGGCGACCATCAGAGGAATCGCCGGGACGGTCCAGGTGAAGAACGCCTCCCGGAGGTCGAAGGGGCGCATAGCGAGGGGCGAGAGCAGCGACCCGAGGATGGCCCCCGCCGCCACCCGGGGCAACTGGCAGGCCTCCCGGTCTGTGGATTCCGCCACGAAGATGCCCTGCGAATGGTCGGCGGCGTTGCGCAGGATTCTCGCGGCCGTCTCCGGGGGGAAGTGATGGATGGCGTCGAACATCGTGCGCGGGTGGCCCCGCACCGCGGAGGGCGGGTCGAGGGCGTTCACCCGCTCCCGGACGAAGGAAATTCCCGGCTCCTCTGTCGCCAGCGCCTTGAACCTCTCCCGGTGGGGGTTCCAGTCCGAGAGGATGAACCGGGGCGGCTCGACCCCGCGCCTCCGGAGAGCCCCGGTCATCGTCACAACCGGCCCCCCGTAGCCGCTCGCGAGGTCGAGGACTGTCCTGGCCCGGGTCGCCCGGAGGAACCGCTCGAAGACCTCCACCAGCGGGTCGTAGATGCGGGCGAGCCTCACCGTGAAGGAAACGTTGCGGACGATGCCGTGGCGCAGGAACCGGGGGACCCACTCCATGTCCTCCAGTTCCTCGATGTGGAGGCGGGGGAGGGGCATCTTCCGAGTCCGGCCTGCGGGTTTTGAATGTTGGGTCGCTCCTTTCGCCTGTTCACACCCGCGGCGGCGAAGGAGCCGCGGCGCGCCGAGGAACGAAGCGCGGGCTAATAGACCATCTCGCCTTTGAGGAACCTCTGCGTTTCCATGCGTTCCGGCCTCTCGAAGAACTTCTCCTTCTCCGCCACCTCCACCAGTTTTCCCTGCAGCAGCAGCCCGACCCGGTCCGCCATCCGCTTCGCCTGCAGGAAGTTGTGGGAGGCCATGAGCACCGTCGCGCCCGTTTCGCTCCGGAACCGGAGGACCGCCTCCTCCAGGAGCGCCACGTTGGCCGGGTCGAGGTTGGCGGTGAACTCGTCCAGCAGGAGGAGCCGGGGCCGCGTCACGATGGCCCGGGCGAAGGCGACCCGCTGCGCCTCGCCTCCCGAGAGGTCCCGCGCGCGCGAGGAGGCGCGGTCCTGGAGGCCCACCGCCTCCAAGCCGGCCCGGACCTCCGCTTCCATCTCCGCCTCGGGCCGGTTCCGCAGCCGCAGTCCGTAGGCCACGTTCTCGAAGACCGTGCCGCGGAAGAGGTAGGGGCGCTGGTGGAGCATCGCAATCTGCTTCCGGGAGTTCCCCGCCGCGGCGTGAACGACCCGGCCGCCGTCGGGGGCCTCGAGGAGGGCGGCGATGCGGAGGAGGGTGGTCTTCCCCGCCCCCGAGGGACCGACCAGGCAGAAAATCTCCCGCGGTTTGACCCGGAGGCTTACGCCGTCGAGAGCGGTCACCGGGCCGAACCTCTTGGCAACCCCTTCCAGGTGCGCTTCGAGACCGGTGATGGGCTGCGTCACGACCCCTCCCCCTTGCGACTGCGTCGCAAAAGGCCGCCCCCTCCAGGG
>CAZANW010000050.1:0-7791 GCA_964486625.1 uncultured Halobacteria archaeon | reverse complement strand
GCGTCCTCCTTGCGACTGCGTCGCAAAAGGCCGCCCCCTCCAGGGGCGTCCTCCTTGCGACTGCGTCGCAAAAGGCCGCCCCCTCCAGGGGCGTCCTCCTGGAAGCGGGACATGAGGGCCGACACCACCAGGGCGAGCCCCAGCAGGATGGCCCCGAGGGTCATCGCGAACTGGAAGTCCCCCGCCTCGGTTTCCAAGACGATGGCGGTGGTGAGGACCCGGGTCCGCCCCGCGATGTTGCCGCCCACGATGATGACCGCCCCCACCTCGGAGATGGCGCGGCCGAAGGCGACGAGAACGGTGTGGACGAGGGCGGGCCGCGCCTCCGACAGGACCGCCCGGGCCGCCTGGCGCCCGTCGGCGCCGAGGGAGCGGGCGGTCTCCGCCGCCTCCGGGGGCACCGAGGCCACCGCGCTGGCGGTGAAGCCAATCACGATGGGCAGCAGGAGCAGGGTCTGGGCAATCACCATCGCCACCGGCGTGAAGAGGAGCCCGAGGTCTCCGAGGGGGCCCGCCTTGCTCAGCAGGAGATAGACCGCAAGCCCCATGATGACCGGGGGCATGCCGTAGAATGTGTGGGTGAAAACCGTGAACGGTAGCCTGCGCCGCGCGCGCTGGAGGCCGAGCCGCGCGCCGAGGGGGATGCCGACGAGGGACGCGAGGAGGGTGCTGGCGCCGGAGACCTGGAGGGTCAGCAGGGCGATGGAGATTACATCGCTCATCTGCGGAGAGTGCGGAAGAGCCCCCCGCCGAACGAGTCCACCTGGGCCAGCCCCTTCTCGGAGAGCAGCCACTGGGCGAAGGCCCGGGCCTGCGTGTGGTTCTTGCCCGGGAACCTGGACTCGTTCAGCAACAGGACGCTGTAGGTGTTCAGGAAGGCGGGCTCGTCGCCGGGGTTGAGGACGTCGAGGTTCAACTTGCCCCGGTAGGCGCGGTAGGTCCCCTCGTCGGTCAGGGTGTAGGCCCCCAGTTCGGAGGCTTTCTGGAGGGTCGCGCCCATGCCCGCCCCCGCCGACAGATACCAGGAGTTCACCGGCACGAAGACGTCGGTCGTGTAGTCGTAGCCGGCACCCTTCCAGAGCAACTGCTCCCGGGCGTGGGTCCCGGACCGGTCGCCCCGCGAGACGAAGGTCGCGTTCCGGTCGTGGATGCGGCGGAAGGCCTCCGAGGCGTTCAGGCCCCTGAGCCCCACGGGGTCGGAGGGCGGCCCGACCACCTGGAGCCGGTTGGTGGCGAAGGGGGTGCGGGTGAAGTAGCCCTCCGCGACGAGTCTCCGCTCCAGGTCGGGGTCGTGGGTCAGGGCCATGTCCACGTCGCCCCTCCGCGCCAGTTCAATCGCCTGCCCAGAGCCCACCGGGATGAAGAAGACCCGGGTCCCGGTCTCGTTGGTGAAGTTGGAGGCGAGCGAGCCGAGGAGCCCCGTGTTGGCGAGGCTGGTGGTGGTCGAGACCAGGAGTTTCGGGGGCGGGCCGAGGGTGAGGAGGACAGAAGCGAGGAGCCCGGCTCCGACGAGCAGGGGAAGGAGCCAGAGGGCGCGGGGGAGGGGCGCGGCCACGGGAAACCCCTTTGAGCGGGCCACTTAAACCCCACCATGGCGAATCTCCGGGTCGTGGTGATGGGGGCGGGCGCCATCGGTTCCCTGTTCGGGGGCCTGCTCGCCCGCGCGGGCCACGACGTGACCCTCGTCGGCCGCCCGGCCCACGTGGCCGCAATCCGCAGGCGCGGGCTCCGCATCGGGGGGCTCACCCGCGCCACCGCGCGCCCCCGGGCCTCGACCCGCGCGCCGGAGGGCGACCTCGTCCTGCTCACGGTGAAGTCCTACGACACGGCCCGCGCCCTGCGGAGCGTGCGACTCTCGAAACACGGCGCGGTCCTCACGCTGCAGAACGGCGTCGGCAACGCCGAGCAGGTGGCGGCGCGGTTCGGCCCCCGGCGGACTCTGGCGGGGGTGACGTCGTGCGGCGCGCTCCTGGCGGGGCCGGGGCGGGTGGTCCACACCGGGAGGGGGCCGACGGTGGTGGGGGAGTGGGCAAAGGGTTCGGCGGTTTCCGCGCGGGAGGTGGCCGTGCTGTTCAACTCCGCCGGGATTCCCACGAAGGTCTCCCGCGTCATCAGTTCCGAGTTGTGGCGGAAGTTGGCGGTGAACGCCGCCATCAACCCCCTCACGGCCCTCAGCGGCCTGCAGAACCGGGCCGTCGCGGAACTGCCCGGGCTGCGCCGCCTCGCGGCCGAGGTGACGGTCGAGGCGGTGCGGGTGGCGCGGGCGCGGGGGATTGACCTCGGGCCCGACCCCCTCGGGCGCGTCCTGGATGTGGCCCGCAAAACGGGGGCCAACCGCTCCTCGATGCTGCGGGACGTGGAGCGGGGGCAGAGGACCGAGATTGGGGCCATCACCGGCGCGCTGGTTCGGGAGGCGTCGGAGGCGGGGGTGGAGGTGCCGGTGAACCGGGTGCTCTACGGCTTGGTGAAATCCGTGGAACGAAAGGGTGATAAACGGACGTAGCCCAGGCCCCCCATGGTCAACCGCGTCCGCAAGTTCCGCGGCTCCTCCACCCACGGCAAGGGGACCCACAAGAACCGCCGCGGCGGGGGCTCCCGCGGGGGCCGGGGCCGCTCGGGGGGCGACAAGCACCACTACCTCCTCTACGGCATCCACTGGGGGAAGCACGGCTTCACCCGGCCCAACACCAAAACGGTCCGGGCGCTCTCCCTGCGCGACCTGGAGGAGATGGCCCACCGGTGGGCGGCCGAGGGCAAGGCGAAGAGGGAGGGGGACGCCCTGATTCTCGACCTCGGCGCCCTGGGCGTCTCCAAGGTGGTCGGCGGCTGGACGCCCAGGA
The DNA here is from genome assembly GCA_964486625.1 of uncultured Halobacteria archaeon. Lineage (GTDB taxonomy): Archaea > Halobacteriota > Syntropharchaeia > JACQPP01 > JACQPP01 > JAWCQZ01. The sequence continues at coordinate 4,951 of CAZANW010000050.1, read as the reverse complement.
CCAAACTCGTGGTCCAGGGCGGGGCGGTCACCGAAGGGGCCAAATCGGCCATCGAGGAGGCGGGGGGCAAAGTCGTCCCTGCCTCCGCAGCCTCGTAGTTCGGGCTATCGGACTTCGACCTTCTCGACCGCGCGCTGGGACTCGGCCTCCTCCATCCGCTGGAGTTCGTCCTCGATGGCGGTCTTCGCCGCCAAGAGGATGTCGCGCCGGACGGACCGGAGGGGGGCCTTGACCTCCTCGGGGACGGCCCAGAAGAGGTCCACGGGGGGGACGACGCCCCGGACCGCGCCCCGGAGGTGGCCCGCGGCGTTGAGGAGGTGCTCCACGACGTCTCGGGTGGCCATGGAGGGAGGGGCGTCCTCCCCCATTTGAACCTTCTTATCGCTTCCGGAGCGAGAGCGGGTCGCGGTCCCCGTAGAGTTCCCGGGCCAGGTCCCCCGGGTCCCCGGAGTCGGGGTCGGGGAGGCGGGCCCAGGGCACCGAGGGGAGGGCCTTCTCCAGGGCCTTCTGGAACTCCTTCGACGGGGAGGTTCCGACCACGGCCGCGAAATCGGGGCGGAGCCCCTCCAGGGAGTCGAACCCCGGCGGGAAACGGCGGGCCCCGGGAATGACCACCCGGGCCGTGCACTCCTTCGACCTCAGCCGCTGGAACGCCTGCCGCGCCCGGACCTGGGCCCGCTCGACCTCGTGGAGGACCTCCTCGTCCGGGAGCGGGAACCGGCCGAGGCCCCCGAGCATGAGGCCCAGCCGGAGGGGCGGCAGGACGTAGCGCCGGACGGGCCAGTAGAACCTCCGCATCCCGTCGTCGAAGTCCCCCAGGCCCCGGACCAGCCGCGCCGTGTCCCGGGGCGAGAGGTGGCAGTCCACCACGGCGGCGTCGAAGCCCTTCATCTGCCCCAGCTGCATGAAGGCCGAGGTGGCCTCGATGGCGAGGGACTCAAGCATCTCCTCGGGCTTCGCCCGGCCCCACGCCGCGAGGCGGTGGAGGTAGCGCCAGCCCGCGGGCCAGTGCTTCCGCAGCTCCCCGGGCAGGTCGGCCTGCACGACCCGCAGGTTCTTCCCCGCCCTCCGGGGCTCTCCGCTGAACTCGCCATCGTAGAACCCCTGCAATGCGCCGGGCCGGGTGGTGAGGAGCAACGTGTCCTGGTCCGCGTCCGCGCAGGCGCGCGCCGTGGCTGCGGCGACGGCAGTCTTCTCCCGCTCCCCCTCGCCCGCCACCAGGAGGACCCTCACCGGGCCCTCCGACCGTGGGACTGTGGCGCCGCCATCCCGGCTGTTGCGACCCTCTCCTTAAAAAGCGGGTGTGGCGGGTCCTCCGCGCGCGGCGACGGGGGGAGGCAAATATTTAAGAACGCTCGCCCAAGGTCGCCGATGGCAGCCGCCCTGCAGGAACCCCTGGGCCCCAAGGAGAGGGAGGAGAGCAAGAAGAAAATCCAGCAGGAACTCTTCGTCATCGAGCAGGCCAAGAAAGCGGCCAAGGAGATGCGGCTCAAGAAGGAGCAGTTGGACGCCCTCGAAATCCAGGGCCGCCGCTTGGAGGACAGCCTGAAGATTGTCGAGACTGGTTACCCCCTTTTCATCGAGGTCGCCGACGAGCGGACCCAGCGCATCGCCCTCTCCTTCTACACCAAGCCCCTGCCCCCCGAGGTCATCATCCGCCTCCGGGAATTGCAGGGGAAGGAGGTCTTCACCGACTTCGAAGTCACCGAGCGGGGCGGCGAGACTTTCCTCCTCGGGCGCTACGGCGAGTCCCGGGCCCTCGTCGCGCGCTGGTAGTGCAGCCGGTCCACCCGGAAACCCTCTCGTTTCGTCGGCAACGACGGAGTCATTGCGCTTGGCATCGGCTACCCCCCTCCGCCCCTATCGCGTTTTCAGAATCCGCACCCCATTCGCCGTCCCGACATGGACCTCGGCGACTATCCGGGCCGGGAAGATGCCGTGGTCCACCACGCCGACCATCTCCGACAATTTCCGGTCGAGGACATCCGGGCGGCGGATGGTCCCGAAATCGGCATCAATCACCGGGTTCCCCTGGTCGGTGGTGGTGCCCTTCCGGACGCGGCCCGTCGCGCCCATCTCCCGGAGGGACCGGAGCACCGGGGCCACGGCCATGGGGATGGCCTCCAGGGGCACCGGCATCTTCAGGACCGGCGAGAGTTTCGACGGGTCGGCCACCACCAGGAACCTCCGGGCCGCCGAGGCGACAATCTTCTCCCGCGTGTGGGCCCCCCAGCCCCCCTTGATGAGGTTCAGGCGCCGGTCCACCTGGTCGGCGCCGTCAATCGCGAGGTCGAGGAGCGGCTCCCGCTCTAGGGTGGTCAGGCGGATGCCGACCTTCCGCGCGAGACGGGCGGTCATCTCCGAGGTCGGGACCCCGCGGATGCGGAGCCCCTCCTCCCGGACCCTCCGGCCCAGTTCCTCGACGGCCCGGGCGGCGGTGGAGCCTGTCCCGAGGCCCACCACCATGCCGCTCCGGACCCGCCGGGCGGCGGAGACCCCCGCGAGGGCCTTGAGGTCCGGGGCGGGTTTCATGCCGGGGAATCCGCTGGAAAGGATTTGAACCCTTTTGTGCGAATCTTGTGATGGACCTCACCCGCGAGGAACTCGAAGCGGTCCTCCAGTGGGCCGCCGTGGCCGACGCCCGGGGGAGCCTCCGGGGCCCCGCCCTCGACTTGGCCCAGCGCATCGCCCGCTCCCTGGGGTGCGAGTTCGTGGCCGAGACCGAACTGCCCCTGGACCTATAGTTGCCGCTCCACTCGGAAACCCTCCCGTCTCACCGGCAACGAGCGGTCATCGTGCCTTGGATTTCCGCGCCTTGATCTTGCGCTTCCCGATTCCGTAGAGCCTCTTGACCTCGGCCTGGGCCTCCCGGGCCATGGAGTGGAGGAGGTCGCCGGTCTCGGGCTTCCGGTAGTGCGCCCTGAAGTCGAGGGGCGGGCCGGCGACCAGTTCGACCGAGCCCTCGTAGGCGAGGAGCACGGCGCCGTCCGTGAACCGGGAGGAGCCCGTGAACTGGCGGGTGAGCCAGCCCGGGAACTTGGCGAGGGGCCGCTCCCGCTCGGGGACGATGGCCGCGGGAATCACCGGGCACCGGGCCGCGTAGGCGATGCGGGCGAAGCCGGTCCGGAACTCCCCCACCCCCCGCGGGTCGGGGGTGGCGAACTGGGTCGCCCCCTCGGGGTAGATGCCGACCGGCTGCCCCTGCTTCAGGATGTCCACGGCAATCCCGAGGCTGTGGCGGCTCTGCTGGCCCCCGTCGATGCGGATGGGGGTGACCCCGGCGTTGCGCAGGGCCCAGCCCACGCCGGGAATCCGGAACAGGAAGTCGGCGGCGATGAAGTTGACGGGGCGCCGGATGGCCTCCACCATGACGAGGGGGTCGAAGACCGACCGGTGGTTGGCGATGAGGACGCAGGGCCCCTTCCGGGGGACGTGTTCGACGCCCGTGGCGCGGACGGGGAGGTCCCGGAACCACCGGGGGAGGACCATGTCCGCCCCGAAGCGGTAAAACAGCGCCTGGCCGCCTTTCATGATATACCGTCGGCGTCTTTCCAAAAAAGGTAAGGGGGGGGCTTTGCCCCCTCCCCGCGAAGATTATTTCACCTTTTTTCTTTTGGGGTCCTGTGCACCCCGAAGGTGCACGGGAGGGCGCACGCCAGTGCGCCCATTCCAGAGACCTTTTCTTTGCGCGCGGGCCCGTAGGGCCTAAGCGCGCAAAGAAAAGGGATTTGGGCGGGGGTAGCCAAGCCCGGCCAACGGCAGCGGACTTAAAATCCGCGCGCGCAGGCGTTCGCAGGTTCGAATCCTGCCCCCCGCATCGGCCGCGAAAGTTGTTTTTGAGGGGCGGGGATGGATGGGAATGGCAGGAGCCTTCCTCGTGGGCCGGGCGCTCTCCGCCCTCGGCCGCAGGAGCCTGCGGCGCATCGGCCGCATCATCGGCCTTCTCTTCCCCCGCGGCCTGTGGGTCCCCCTCCCCCTGCTCTTCACCGGCCGCAGGATGCTCCTCGACCTCCGGGACCCCCTCTACGCGCTGGTCCTCTGCCTGGGCCTCTACGAGAGGGACACGGTCTGGCTGCTCCGGCGCATCCTGGCGCCGGGGATGACCTTCGTGGACGGGGGCGCCCACTACGGCCTCTACACGCTCCACGCATCGTCCCTCGTCGGCGAGACCGGCCGGGTGGTGGCCGTGGAAGCCCACCCGTTCAATGCGGACATCCTCCGCAGGAACGTGGCCCTGAACGGCCTGCGCAACGTCGAGGTGGTCGAGGCGGCCCTGGCGGAACGCGGGGGGACCGTCCGGTTCTACGTTTCCCGGGACAACTACCGGCACAGCCTGATTCGAATGCGGGTCACCGCGGAAGGCTTCCTGAACGTGGAAGGGGCCCCGCTGGACGACCTGGTCTCCCGGGCCGACGTCGTCAAACTGGACCTGGAGGGGGCGGAGCCGATGGCCCTCCGCGGGATGGGGCGGCTGCTGCGGGACTCGAAGCCGCGCCTCCTGCTCGAGTTCTGCCCCGAGGACCTGGAGGCGGGGGGCGTCTCTCCCCCCGCGTTCCTGCAGGAACTCCGGGAGCGGTTCGACGTGTCCGCTATCCGCGGGTTCCGCCTGGTTCCCGATCCGGGCGGCGCCCTGTCCCCGGGGACCCTGTTCGTGAACCTCTTCCTCCGGCCGAAATCCCCCGCGCCATGAGATTCGATTCCGCCGCAATCTTGGATTTCTATGTGGATGAACCGTCATGCCTCGGCGTCCCGCCCTACCTCGCGACCTATCCCCGCTACGTGGCGGGGGCCCTCCGGTGCAACGGGGTGAAGGACATTCTTTACCGGACGGTGGACCAGGTCCGGCAGGACCCCGCGCTCCTCGAATCCTTCTCCAAGCGCGACCTCTTCGTCGGAATCGGGGGCATCGCGGTCCCGGGAAAATACATCGGCGGGACCCCCGCGGGGCCGG
>CAZANW010000049.1:0-14483 GCA_964486625.1 uncultured Halobacteria archaeon | reverse complement strand
CCGTCGCGCGGGGCCTCTATCCCGCGACGACGAGATAAGAGGGTTTCCGAGGGGCCCGGGACTTCGCCCCTGTCCATCCGCGGCTGGGTATCTATTCGCCGCCTCCGGCGTTGGTCGCCAACGGTGGAGGCCTTCCTGTGGTTCCTGCCCCGGAAGCCCGTGGTGACGGCCAAGATGTTCGGGGTGATGCTCTACGCAAGGCTTATTCCAGAGGATGGCGGATAACTGGGTGTGGTAAGAGGTCGGACCTGCCCGAACTGTGGAGAGTTGAAATCACATCCGCAGCCGGGTCTCGGAACCGGCGTTACACTCTGCGGTGGGTGCGGCTCGATTTGTTGGGGTGAGGGGCATACCCTCGGTGCCGGAAGGCTTCGAAGGGGTAAGGCGTGCCAATGGTGCGGCGACCTCACGCTCCAGCCCTTAGCGACTGTGAAGGGGTATGAACTCCGTTGGTGTAGCAGTTGCTACGTGAGCGTTCTAATCCCCGTCTGACCCCCACAGAACCATATTTTCATCTACTGGCATCAGGCGCAAATTATAAATCGTCCAAGGAGAGCATTTTGTTGGTGCAGCGGCCAAAGCGGCGGGGCCACACCCGGTCTCATCCCGAACCCGGAAGTTAAGCCCGCTGGCGTTTCGCGTTGTACTGAGGTGCGCGAGCCCTCGGGAAGCGCGGAAAGCTGCTGTGCCAATTTTCTTCCCCCAGCGGAGGCTCCGGAGGGATGGAGGTCGAAATCCGCCCCCTCCGGGAGGCGGAGATTCCCCAGGCCGCCGCGGTGTGCGCCTACGCCTTCCGCTCCAACCCCGTTTCGGTCGTCCGGGAGGTCCGGGTGTGGAGGTGGCGCTACTGGGAGATGCCCGGATTCGACCCCGGGGGCGCCCTCGCCGCCGTGTCGGGGGGCCGCGTGGTGGGGACCGTGATGGCGACATTCCGCCGGCTGCGCCTCGACCGCTGGGTGAAGTTCGGCGTGATTGACGACGTCGCCACCCTGCCCGAGTGCCGCGGGAAAGGGGTGGCGCGGCGGATGATGGAGGAGGCGCTCAAGTTCATGGAGTCCCGGGGGGCCGAGGCGACGCTCCTCTACGCCGACCCGAAGGGGGTCGCCCGGAACCTCTACCTCGACCTGGGCTACCGGGACCTCCACCTCTTCGGGGCGTGGGTCCGGCCCCTGGGGGGCGGCCTCTTGGCCCACGAACTCACCACCGCCCTCCGCCTCAAACCGGGGCTCCGGAAGCGGGTCGTTGCCCCCCCTCCGGACGGCCTCCGACTCTGCAACCCGGGGGAGATGGGGGCTTACCGGGAGGCCCTGGAGAGCGCTTCCCACCCTTTGGCGGGGTTCCCGGAGATGGGGAACGGGCTCTGGGAGTGGATGCGGGCCCGCAACCCCGCCCGCCCCCGGGTCCTCGCCCTCGGGTGGCCCCCCCGGTCCGGCTGCACCCTCTCCCCCCTCAAGGTCGCCCTCCTGGCGGGGGCCGAGACCGAGGGGGCGTGGCTCGGGGACTTTTTCTCGGGGGACGGGAGCGACCCCCTGGCGGGGGCGGTGGCCCTGGCCCGGAGGAACGGATTCGCCTTCGTCGGGGCCTTCGCATCACCACTCGACCCGACCCGGGTCAACTTGCTCCGCAAGAACGGCTTCGTGACCGGATTCAGCGCGACGATGATGGCGAAGCCCTTCGGGGACCTCGACTTACGGCCTTTCGCCCGCCGCCCGTGGCACCCGATGGTGGAGAGCGGCGTCGGACTTCCCTGAGCCGCGCAGCGGCCGCCGCCGGACCGCCCCGCAGTGGAGGCAAGTAGTGACGACGCGCCCTTTCTCCACGCGGGTGCGAACCGACTTTCCGGGGGTCAGGTAGCCGAAGCACCTCCGGCAGAAGCGGCCCTTCATCTCCGGCCCCATCCGGACCCGGTGGCGCGTGCCGAGCCGCCACACCAGCCGCGCGTAGCGGCTTGCCAGCGACGGCTCCGCCTCCGCCGCAAGGTCGAGGAGGCGCTCCATGCGGGCCGCCACCGCCCGGCGGGCCTGGGCCTTGTCGCGGATCCGCGCCATATCCTATGAAGAGCGGGGGAGTCCCCGGATGAACTCGACGAGTTTCTGACGCTCCGCCTCCAACTCCGCCAACCCCCTCCGACGCTTGCCGGGGGGGCCGGCCACGACCAGTTGCTGGAGCCGCACCACCTCCCCCTTCAGCTCCGCGAGCCTCCGCTGCCCCTCCTCCATGCCCCGGAGGCGGGACTCGAGGGCGGGCTCGGCCTTGGCCCGGCGAAGGTCGGCCGCCGCGAGGGCGTCCCGCAACTCCTCCTGCTGGGCCGAAAGGCGCTCCAGGACGCGGCGCAGGCTCGCCTCCGACTCGGAGAGGGCGGCGCCCACGTCCTCCGCCGGGGGCCGGGACTCGGCCAGCCGACGCACCTGCGCCTCCGCGGCGGCGAGCGCCCCCCTCTGCCGGTCCATTTCGGCCTGGAGCGCCCCGAGGCGGACCTCGGCGGCAGCGGTCAGGACAGCCCCCTGCTCTTGGAGCATCGCCCCGACCCGCTCCAGGAGGGCCCTCTCGCGCTCGGGGGCCCGCGCCTCCCCCGCGGCCAGCAGCGCCCGCACCTCCTGCACGGACCCGGCGAGGGACTCGACTGACTGGCCGTGCTCCTGGAGCCGGGCGAGGACCCTCTCCATCTTCAGGGCTTCGTCGATGCGCGCGTCGATGTCGGCGGCCTCGGCCACCGCCCGCTTCATCTCCCCCTCGAACTTGTTCGGGGGCAGGAGCCCCCGCGCCCCGTCCGCCTGGAGCCGCTCCACCCGCCGGAGGGCCTGCTCCTTCAGGGCCAACAGAGGTTCCAGGCCGGGCCTCTCCACCCGCCGCGCCAGGGAGTCCACGCGCTCCGCGACCCGCTCCACGTCCCGCCGGAGCGCTGGCCCCTGCTCCGAGAGCGCGCCCACGGCGACCCGGAGGCGGCCCACCTCCTCCGACATCTCCGCCAGGGTCCTCTCGGTCCGGGCCCGGAAGTCGCGCATCTCCTCCAGGAGCGCCTCCCGGGACTCCCCGGAGAGGCGGGCCACCTCCGCCGGGAGCCGGGCCCCCATCTCCTTCCGCAGGGCCTCCCCGAGGGAGGCGGCGATGCGGTCGGCCTCCCTCCGCAACTCCGCCACCAGCGCCCGGGCCTGCCTCTCCGGGGCCTCCCGGAGGCGGGCCTCCAGGGCCACCGGAAGCTCCTCGATGCGGTTCCGCAGGGTGGCCCGGACGAGCGCCACCTCGCCCCGCAACTCCTCCAACTCCCCGGCCGCCATCGAGCGGCGCATCTGGTCGAGGAGGCCGCGAACCTCCTCGGGACGGGGAACCTTCCGCAACTCCTCCAGGACCCGCTTCGACTCCTTGCGCTGGGCCGTGACGAAGCGGGCCAGAACCACCATCTGCCGTTGGGCCGTGAGCCTCTCCCGGACCTCGGTGAGGCCCGCCTTCAGCGGGGTGGCGCGCGCCTCGAACTCCTCCCGGGAGACGGCTCCCCGCTCCGCGGCCCCCCGGAGGAGGTCCAGCTCGGCCTCCAGGCGGGCGCGGTCCTTCTCCAGTTCCCGGACGGGCCGGTGGCGGGTCCGCTCGCTCAGGACTTTGAGTTCGACGGAGAGGGCCTCGAACCGTTTCTGGAAGGAGTGGAGCTGCTCCCGGAGGGCAGGAATCTCCCGCGCCTGCTCCTCGAACCCCCGGGCGAGCCCGGCGACCTCCCTCTGGAGGGCCTCGACTCGCTCCCTCTGGAGGCGGAGCGCCTCCTCCCGCAGCGCCTCGACCTGGGCGCGGAGCGCGTCGAAGCGGGCCTGGGCGTCCTCCTTCAGCCGCTCGACCCCCGTCCGGACCTCCTCGGCCTGCCTCTCCAAGGCGACCTCGACGCGGTCCACCGACTTCCGGAGGGGCCCCAGCTCCTCCCTCTCCAGGACCTCCCGGACCTGCCGGGTGAACTGGGCGATGCGGTCCTCGGAGACGAACTCCCGGTAAAGGTCCCGGATGCGCTCCATCTCGGTTTCGAGGGCGTCCATGCGCCCCCCGCCGAGGAGGCCCTGGATCTCCTTCAGCTGCCCGATGGTCCGGGCGTCCACCTGGAGGAGGCGGCGGACGTTGTCGCGGAGTTCGCCGGCCAGGGCATCCACGGCCCGGCGAAGCCCCTCGACGGGGCCCGCCCCCGCCACCCGCCCCACGTCCTCCTTGAGCCCCTGGAGGGTCCGGTCCACCCCGGCGAGGCCCCGGGCGAGGTCCGCCAGGCCCGCCTCGACCGAGTCCACCCGCCCCGGGAGCTGGGAACGGGCCGCCGCGGCCATCTCCTCGTCGAGGAGCGCGATGCGCTCCGCCAGGGCCCGCAGCGAGGACTCGTAGAGGTCGGGCGGGACGGCCCCGGCCTGGCGCTGGGCCGCGAGCCGCTCCATCTCCTGGAGGAGGGCTTCCTTCTCCTCGAGGAGGGGCGCGAGGTCGGCCCCCTCGGGGGCCATTTGGGCCTCGAGGCGGGCGATGCGCTCCCGGAGGAGGGCGACGGCCCCGGCCAGGTCCTCGGATTCGGCCACGGTTCCGCTCCCGCGCCCCTACTTCGCGCCCTGAATCAGGGCGCGGAGCTGCTCCCGCTCCCGCTGCAGGTCGTCGAGGCTCCGCTTCTGGCTCCGCTGCTGCGCGAAGAGGAGGTCGCGGTGGAGCTCCCCCAGCCGCCGCTCCAGTCCGTCCCGGGTATGGGCCGCGTCCCGGAGGCGCAACTCCAGGTCCATGAAGCGGGCCTCCATCTCGGCGGGGACCTTCTCGATGCGGCGGCCCACCTCCTTGCGAAGGGCCTCCATCTCCTCCCGGAGGGCCGCCTCCCTCCGGTCGGAAGTCGTCTGGAGCCGGGCGAGGCGCGGGTCGAGGAGGGCCTCCATCCTCTGGAGCGCCTCCTTCTGGGCCTGACCGAGCCCGGCTTGGAAGGAGTCGCGCTCCACCAGTTTCGAGACCCGGTCGCCGAGCCGTTGGAGGGCGAGCCGGGCCTCGGCCACCTGCCCCTCGAGGGCCCGCTGGGCCTCCCCGGCGCTCTTCTCCAGGCGCGCCTGCACCTGCGCCATCTCCTCGGTCCGGATGGAGTCGCGCATCTTGTCGAGGTCCTCCCGGGTCGGGAACGCCTTGCAGATGTCGGCCAGCTCCCGGACCGCCCTCTCGGCCTCCTCCGCCCGCTTCCGGGCCTGCTCCAGCCGCGCGACCTCCTCGAGCCGGGCGTCCATCTCCGCGAGCCGGCCCAGGTCCTCCTTCAAACTCGCCTCGTAGACCTCCCGGGAGACGAACCCCGCCTCGTGCTTGAGCCGGAGGGCGTCGAGGGTGGCGAGGAGCGCCTCCTTCTCCCGGAGCATCTCCTCGGCGCTCCGGCTCCGGGAGCGCATGCGGGCGATGTCCCCGGCCAGTCCGTCGACGCGGAGGGCCATCTGCTCCATCTGCTTCCCCTGGACGAGGTCGAGGCGGGCCCTGGCGTCGACGAGCTCCCTCTCCACGCGGTCCATCTGGGCCCCCCGGGCCTCCAGGGAGGTCCGCAATTCCCCGGTCTGGGCCTTGACCTCCTCGGGGACGCGGCCCACCATCTCCTCCATGGTCCGCCGCAGCCGCTCCGCCGACTCCATCTTCTTCTCCAGGAGCAGTTCGGCCCGGCGCAACTCCTCCTTGACCGCCTCGGAGGCCTCGGCCGCCGCCTCCTTCTGGAGGCTCCTCCGGACCTCCTTGGGAATCTCGATGGCACGGATGCGGTCCTCCAGTTCCCGCTGCACCCGGCCCACGTCCTCCTCGCGGATTTTCTCCCGCCACTTCTCCAGGGTGGACTCGTCCACGAGGGCGGCCCGGGCGAGCCGGGCCAAGCTCTCCCCCTGCTCCTCCACCGACCGGAGGATGCGGCCCAAGGTCCGGGCGTCCTCGATCTGGGCGTCCACGGAGGCGAGGAGCTCCCGGTCGCCGGCGGCCATGAGCCGCTCCCGCTCCTTGAGGAGGGCGTCGAGGTCGTGGCGCTTCGCCATGGAGGCGAGGCGCGCCTTGATGGCGTCCAGTTCGGCGTAGAGGGCCTCGCTGGGCCTCTCCAGTTTCGCCAAGCGCGCCTCCATGCCGGCCGTCTCCTCGGCCGAGGCCCGGAGGCCCTCCTGGAGGGAGGTCTTCACCCCCTCGACGGAATTCGTGAGGGCGGTCAGCCGCTCCTCGACCGACCTCTGGAGGACCAGCAGCCGCTTGTCCATCTCCTCCTTGGGTAGGTAGGCCCGGAGCTCCTCGGAGGAGGCGAGCCCCTTCATCTTGGTCCCCACCTCGTCGAGGGCCTTGGTGGCGTCCCGGCTGAACTCCTCCAGCGCCTCCGCCTTGCCCGCGAGGGTGTCGAGGGTCACCAGCCGCGTCGAGAGCTCCCCGAAGATGGACTCGACCTTGGCCGCCATCCGGTCCACATACTTCTTGGCGTCGTCGGTCCGGTCGGCCTGCTCCCGGAGGCGCTGGCCCATCTCCACGAGGTTCTCGACCCCCTTGACCCGGTCCAGGGTCTCCCGGAAGGTCCGGACCTCCTCGGTGAACCGGTCGAGGACCCGCTCCGCCTTCTCCACCCGGACGCCCAACTGGCTGATGGAGCGCTCCTTCCGGTCGAGCTCCTTGCCGATTTCGGAGGGCTTGACCTCCTCGAACACCGACTTGATGAGCTCGAAGTCGGCCTCCAGGACCCCCATGGTCCGCTCGCGCTCCAGGGCAATCGTCCTCAGCTCGCCGATCTGCTCCGACATCCGCTGGAGCCGGTCGGCCATGTCCACCCGGGCCTGCTCGGTGGCCTCCAGCCGCCCCTCCACCTTCTCCAGTTTCAGGACGAGTTCCTCGACGCCGGGGACCTTCTCCTCCCGGGTCGCCGCGGCCTCCTCGGCTTCCAGTTGCTTGGCCCGCTCCTCGGCGGTCAGGCCGAGTCGGCCCGCCTCGTCCTCCTGCTGGACGAACTCCCCCTCCTTGGGCGGCGGGGGCGGGGGGGCGGCCGGCGGGGCCGGGGGCGCGGCTTCCTCCTTCGGCTTCTCCTCTTTCGGCTCCTTCTTTCCTCCAAAAAGGGGCATCCCTCTCTCCTTGGGGCGGAGGACTATATACACTTTTTAAGGTCCAACCCCAACTGCCTTCTCGTTATTTTCGCATCAAGAGGCTTAAAATCCTATAAACTCCACCTAAACCCTCCTTTCTTTGGGCTGGCGCCACTCCGGGTCATTTGTAGCAAAGCCAGATGCGGTAAGACCCCTCACCTTTCGCGGCGTCTTATTTTTTTAAACTGGGCCTCGGCGTCCTTTATCGCGCGGCGCCGTATGGCTTCAAAGTCGTCAGTAGGCCTTTCCACAGTCCCATGGACCTTCGCTCCCCGCCCTTTCAAACGGCGGCGTAACCGCTCCACGAAGTTCCACCTCTGCCGCACAGTGGCCGCATCCGTCGAAGGCTGGGCCGCCTGCTGTTTTGTGGAAGGTGGGGGTGGAGGTGGTTTAGGCGGTCTTGAGATTGGAGTCGGTGGAGCGGGGATGGGGGGTTGTGATGGGTAGAATTTCTCTGGTTCGCTTGGCTTAAGCGTGGTTTTCTCTAGGAATGCGTCATACTCGGAGGGACAAGTCCCGTCGTGCGGCGTTGGAGAATCGCAATAGGGGCACAACTTCCGTCCCGTGATTTTCCGGGAGACCGCTCGAAGATCTGCCTCACGGCCGGAGGCTCTATCCAGCGCCTTGTTATAATCGCGCCACTTCTTGTTCTCTTTGTCCAAAATGGCCCACTCGATACTTTTCATTCCTTCCTCGATTCTCTTCGACTCCTCCGAATCTACAGGACGGGTTGCGAGGTCGTTTCCGTGTATCGTCAAAACCCCTGGATTGGGAGATTCCCATGTGTCTGCCCGGAGCGCATTCAGGGCTTTCTGAAACGCAGGTCCGTGGTCGTCTCCCAGAGCCATGAGGTGGGCGACTTCATGGGTCGCGGTCTCCTTCACGTCGTCCATGCTCATCTTATGCAGTTGCCGCTCCCAAACACAGATGTAGTGAGCCTCAATGTGAATGTGGGCCAATTCTACGTCTCCACAACTGATGCTATCCGAGCAAGGGACTTCAATGAAATTGACCCTTGGAGTCGGACCGCCAAGCACTTGAGCGCATATCTGCACCTTCTCCACGAAGGCGCGTTTCTTTTCCTCTTTGATTTGTTCGGGAAGGTCGTCTGTATCCATGGCTCGACTGGATTATCTCAGCGATTCCAATTTGCACATTTGAGAGGATATGATTATTGCTTCACCGAAAGTCAGGTGGGTTTTTTATCGACCCCGCGGCTGCCGCTTTCTCCCCCGGCGGGGCCCGGGGGGCGGCGCGGTGGACTCCGCCACCCACCGGAGGTAGAGCGGGTCGCCCCGCTCCACCAGCAGGGCGACGGTGGCGGGGACCTCGTAGGAGTGTAGGCGCCGGACCTCCGCCTCCAGGGCCCGGTAGCGGGTTCGGGTCGTCTTCACTGCGAGGGCCACCTCCCGGGCCTCCTCGACCCTCCCCTTCCACCGGTAGACCGAGGTGACCGGGTGGAGGTTCACGCAGGCCGCGAGCCGGCGCTCCACCAGGTGGCGGGCGATGCGGCGCGCCTCCCGGGGGCTCCCGGCGGTGACGAGGACCTCGACGAACTCCCGGGGAGCCATGATGGCCCTCTCTGCGCAAGTCTAAATCCTTCGCCGCGGCAGGGTCCCGGATGGTCTCCCCCGCGCTGGCGGTCCTCGCCCTCTTCCTCGCCTACACCGCCCTCGTGGTGGCCCTGCGGAGGCCCCTCCAGGCGCGCGGGGTCACGGTCCTCGGGCCCCTCCTGATGGTCCGGACCCAGAGGGGCAAGAGAATGGTGGAGCGGGCCGCCCGCCACGCCCGGTTCTGGCGCGCCTACGGCTCCGCCGGGACCCTCCTGGTGGTGGCGGGAATGGGCATCATGCTGGCCCTCGTCCTCGTCATCAACGGCCAGTCCATCCTCCGGGCCCTCCAGGGGCGCCCCCCGTTCCCCCCCGCCGGCCCCCTGACCCGGCCCGAGGCCGCGCTCCTCCTCCCGGGCCTGAACCCCTTCGTCCCCCTCTTCTGGGGCGTCGCCGGCATCGCGGTGGCGGTCCTCGTCCACGAACTGGGCCACGCCATCCTGACCCGGGTCGAGGGGCTCACCCTGAAGTCCATGGGGCTCCTCCTGGCCCTGGTCCCCATCGGGGCCTTCGCCGAGCCCGACGAGGAGGAGCTGTTCGGGGTGCGGAAAAAAGGAGAGGCCCCGGCCCCGCCGCCGAAGAAAATCGCCGGCCAGAAGGAGCGGCTCCGCATTCTCTCCGCGGGGGTCACGGGGAACTTCCTCGTGGGCGGCCTCTGCCTCGCCCTCCTCTTCGCCTTCGTGCTCCCCGGGTTCGCTCCCGCGTCCCCCACGGAACTCTGGGTCCGCGAGGCGGGACCCTCCTCGGGCCTCGGGGCGGGCGACATCCTCCTGCTCGACGGCCAGCCCGTGAAGGCGGGGACCGACCTCGACTCCCTCCTCGCCGGCATGGCGGGGCGGACCGCGAGGCTCCAGGCCCTCTCGGGCCGCTCGGCCGAGTTCGCCGCCCCGGGATTCGACGGGGTCCGCCTCGCCTCGGTCCAGCCCGGGGGCGCGGCCGACCGGGCGGGGCTGCGGGCCGGCGACACGATTCTCGCCATGGATGGGACCGACGCCCGCTCCCTCCGGGCGTTCCAGGAGTTCATGATGGCGACCTCCCCGGGGCAGGCGGTCGCGGTCACCACCGACCGGGGGAGCTTCCGGGCCACCCTCGGCGAGCGGGACCTGGGGGGGCGCAGGAGCGGGTTCCTCGGGGTCACGGGGGTCCAGGTGGTGGCGGGGGTCGTCCTCGACACCTTCCCGGCCCAAGCCTACCTGGAGCTTTTCTCGTCGGTCCCCCGGCAGAACCCCCTGGTGGCGCTGCCCCTGATGATGGCCCTCCCCTTCCTCGGGGGGCAGCCCGGCTTCACCCCCTTCTCGGAGCCGGTCTCCAACTTTTACCGGCCGACCGGGGGACTCGCGTCCCTCGGAAGCGGCGCCTTCTACCTCGCCAACCTCCTGCTCTGGGTCGGGTGGATCAACCTCATCGTGGGGCTCTTCAACTGCCTGCCCGCGGTCCCGCTGGACGGGGGGCACGTCTTCCGGGAACTGGTGCGGAAGGCGCTGCGGCGGCTCCGGGTCGAGGGGGAGGAGCGGCGGGAGAGGGTGTCGGCGGCCATCGTCCGCGGCTTCGCCCTCTTCATCTTCCTGTCGCTTTTCGTGTCGTTCCTCGGCCCGAACCTCGGCATCGGCTGATTACTTCCAGCCAGCGATCTCCTTCAGCGCCTTCGCCTCCATGAAGTGCAACTCCCCGGGGCAGACCAGCACGTGGGGCGTCCCGCCGAAATCGGTCCGCTTCAACTCGTCCGGAGTCCCCGCCCTCACGACCGGCGCTTCGGAGCCCGCCCGCGCGACGCCGACGAAGGCCCGGGGCAGGACGCCTTCGCGCCGCTCCGCTTCCACCGCCTCCAGGAGTTCGAGGGCCCGGGGGATGGCCAGGCCGAGGTCCAAGAGCAGGAGGGTGTGGAGCCCGCGCCGGAGGTTCTCCCGCAGCGCGTCGTAGGCCGACTGGGGCACGGGCGATTTCGGCGTGGGGGCCTCGACCACCGTGGCGCTCCGTCCGAACCTGTAGGACTGAAGCCCGGCAAGGCCCGCCGCCGCGGAGGCGATGGAGGCCCCATGGACGATGCGGACCCCGATTCCGAGGGAGAGGGCCCGCAGCCGGAGGTCCACGTGGGTGGTCGCCACCATCGGGTCGCCGCCGACCAGCAGCGCCACGGTCCCCGTCCTCGCCCTCTCCAGGAGGGGGCCGGGGTTGTTCTCAATCTCCTCGCGCCTCAGAACGGTCACTTTCTTCCCGTAGAGTTTTTCGAGCCGCTCCACGCCCGCGCCGCCGAGGGTCGAGGTGTAGAACTCCGCGAAAACGCGGTCCGCGGACTTCACCGCCTCCAGCCCGCGGAGGGTGATGTCCCTCTCGTCCCAGAGGCCGAGGCCGACGAAGAGCAGGGGCATGGATAACAAGGGCCAGCGCGCCATATCACTTCTTTCATCCTTTTTCGCCAGTGGGGCGGACTTTCTTCCCCGGTTCCGTTTCGCCTTCCCCCGGAGGAAACGGAACCCCGGGAAAATAGAAATAGAACCTCGCCGAGTCCTTCCGATGCCCTTCGCCCTGGAGGACCGGACCGCGTTTCTGGAGCGCGTCGGGGTCGCCCCCGACGAGCGCCCCCTCGACTGGGGCCCCGACGGATTCCTGTCGCTGCTCCTGAGGGAGCGGACCGAGAGGCCGGTGGCGGCGTGCGGCCCCCGGCCCGAGAGGCTCCGGTGGCTCCCCGAGGAGGTCCGGGCGGTGGCCTGCAGCCCCGGGAAGATGGGATTCCGGAACGGCCACTTCGACAGTCTCTGGTCCTACCAGAGCCTCCACGGGCTGCCGGGGGACGCGCTCGGCGACTGGGCGCGAGAGGCGCTCCGGGTGGTTCGGGTCGACGGGAAAATCGCCCTCCTCCTTCTCCACTTCGCCCCGAAGAGCCCGGGCCAGAGGGCTGCCAAGGCGCTGGCCGAACTGCTGGAGGAGGCGGGGCTCCTCCACCGCCACGACCCCCTGAAGGTCGAGCAGGTGCTCCACCGGGCGGGGTTCCGCGACATCTCCCTGGAGCGGGTCGAGCGCAACGCGAGGGTCCCCGACGGATGGGTCCGCAGCCACGTGGAGTGGGCGGGCGAGGCGGCGAAGAGGGCCCGGAGGCTGGAGACGATGGCCAACGCCTACGCGGAGGCGGCGCGCAAGGACGGGGAGGAGTTGCTGCCGGCGGTGCAGATTACGGGGAAGAGGCCGGCGTGAAGGGCGGGCGCCTCTGGCGTGCGCGAAAAAGAAAAACGGCGCTGCACGAGGCCCGGAGGGCCGCAACGCTTACCCCGATGGCGCGCTTTCTCAGTCCAAGGTGGCGATGGGGCTAGTGGTGCCCCCGCAGCAAATGGAACCTCGGCTCCCGGTCCCCGCTCACCGTCTCCCTCTTCAGGAACTCGAAGTCCCGCATGGCGGCGTCCCTCTTCCGATAGGTCTTGGAGTAGTGCAAATCCTCCCCGACGAAGTGCTCCAGGAGGAACCCCTTCTCCGCCTCCCGGACCTGCATGGCGATGTCTCCCACCTTGAAGAGCGCGAGGACTTTCATGGCTCCAGTAGATAGGCTGCCGCCATCGTTTTCAACCTTTCCTACGCGGGACTGAGATACTCCAGCAGGGTCCGCACCGCGAACCCGGTCCCCCCCTTCGGGCAGCAGGGCAAATCCTTCTCCGTGAAGGCCGCCCCGGCGATGTCGAGGTGGGCCCATTTCCGGTTCCGGGTGAACTCCTTGAGGAAGAGCGCCGCGGTGATGGCCCCGCCTTCGCGGTCTCCAACATTCTTCAGGTCGGCGATGTCGCCCTTGATCTGCTCCTGGTACTCCTCGTAGAGCGGGAGCCTCCAGACATACTCCCCGGCCCGGGCCGCGGCGGCCTGGAGGTCCCGGGCCATGCGCTCGTCGTCGGTGAAGAGGGCGGCCGCCAGTTTCCCGACGGCGACCGCGGCCGCGCCCGTGAGGGTCGCCACGTCAATCACCTCGTCGGGGGCCAACCGCCGGGCGTAGCCGAGGGCGTCCGCCAGCACGACCCGCCCCTCGGCGTCGGTGTTGCCAATCTCGACCGTCTTGCCGTCGAGGGGGCGGACGATGTCGCCCGGCTTGTAGGCGCGCCCGCCCGGCATGTTCTCGGTGGTCGGGACGAGGGCGTGAACCTCCACCTTGGGCTTCAGGAGCGAGAGGCCGAGAACCGTCCCGAGGACGGCGGCTGCGCCCGCCATGTCATACTTCATCCGGAGCATCCCGTCGGCGGGCTTCAGGTCGAGGCCGCCCGAATCGAAGGTGATTCCCTTTCCGGCCAGAGCGACCTTGCGCTTGGCCCCCCTCGGCGCGTAGGCGACGTGGATGAACCGGGGCGGCTCCTCCGAGCCGCGGGAGACCGCCCGGAGCCCCTCCATCCCCAGTTTCTCAATCTGCTTCTCGTCGAGGACCTCGCACGTGAGGCCGCGCTCTTCGGCCATCCGCGCCGCGGCCTCGGCCAATTTCCGGGGGGGCAGGGAGCCCGCGGGCTCGTTCACCAGGTCCCGGGCGAAGGAGACCGCCTCGGCCACCGCCCGGGCGCGCCCCAGGGCGCCTTCGGCTCCCCGGCGGCGGGCAGAGGCCACCAGGAGAGTGATGAGCGGGTCGGGCCTCTCCTCCTTCTTGCCCTCGGTCCGGTAGCGGTTGAACCGGTAGGTGGCGAGGAGCGCCCCCTCGGCGAGAGCGCGGGCCGCGTCGGCGCCGGAGAACCCGAGCCCCTCGGCCATGAGAGCGGCGTCCTTCGAGCCGGAGTCCCGGGCGCGGAGGGCGGCTTGGCCCCCCGCCCGCCGGAGGCGCTCCAGGCCCGCCGTGCCGGCGCGCTTCTTGCCGAGGCCGAAAACCGCGATGCGCTTGGCGGGGCCCGAAGGGGCCGGGAACTCCAGCCGCTTCCCCTCCTTCCCCTCGAACCTCTCGTCGGCGGCGAGCCGGGAGAGGAGCCCGCCGGTCGCCCGGTCCACGGCCTTCACGGCCGGGCCCGGCCCCCCCTCCCACTGGAAGAGGGCGAGGTAGCCGGTCCCGGTCTTCTCGGGCGGGGTCGTGGCGACGGAGACCTCGGCGGCCATGGGTCCCAGGGGTTCCTCCCGGGAGATGAAACTGACTCACTCCCTGCCGGTCTCCCCGGGCGGCCGGGCCTCCGCCCGGAACCGGAGAATCCAGAGGAGGGTCACCGCCGCCGCCAGCGCCAGGGGCAGGAAGAAGAGGAGCCCCGTGGCGCGGTTCAGGACCGGGGAGCCCCCCCGGAGGATGGCCACGCCCGTGGGGACGCCGAGGACCGAGACGAACCAGAGGGCCGCGACCAGCGCGAGGGCGGCCGGGCCGGGAGGGGGCCGAAGGGGGGAGCCGCACTCCGGGCAGGGGTCGGCCTTCGCCACCGCGCCGCAGGAGGGGCAGAGGGCGGCCGTGAGTTCCCCGGCTTCCTCCGCGGGTCCTTTGTGGAACATGGCACGGGAAGGACTTGGTGGAAGAAAACCCTTCTATCCCGGGACCTCGGCGGCCTCGCGCCTCGAAGGTCCCCGCGCGCACCCGAGGGTGGTGCACCCGCCGTTCTCCTTCCAGCACTCGGCGTGGTGGACCGCGCGGCACGCGGGGCAGGGGACAATCAGGCCGACCCCCTTGATGAAATCCCCGCAGAAGGGGCAGTGGCCGCCGATGACCTCGGTGGAGGGTGAGACCGCCATCTCCCCGGCCGCCGCCCCGGGGACCCTGCCCCCGACCCCCCGGAGCAGGAGGAGGGCGGCCAGACCCCCCGCCGCGGCCATCGCCGCCCTCTCCAACGGGGTCTTCTCGGTCCTCCTCGGGAGCGTGACGCCGCTGAAC
>CAZANW010000048.1:0-15283 GCA_964486625.1 uncultured Halobacteria archaeon | reverse complement strand
GAAACTGGCAGAACACTGCCTGATTCGAAGTGATCTTGCGCTCGCGCGCGGGCCTTGCGACTTCGTCGCAAGAGCCCTCCTCCTTCGGACGAGGGCACCTCGGTGGGGCCCGTACCGGTACAAGCGCCCCCGCCACCTTTAAATACCATTGAACCCATTGATTCAATTGAACCCATGCCCCTCACGACCGTCTCCCTCAAGCCCGGGACCCTCACCGCCCTCCGCGCCTACAAGGTGGGCGGGGCCTCCTTCGACGACGTCATCAACGAACTCATGGACGAGCACCCCCCCGCGGCCTTCATCCGGGAGCACCTGCGGCGCCTCCGGGAGGAGGAGCGCTACGACTGGAAGTCGGTCAAGCGCGAGTTGAATCTTTGAGGAAGGGGCGTGGCACCTTTCCGCGTCGAATTCACCCGGAGCGCCAAGAAGGAACTATCGAAGTTGCCTCGGGACGTCGCCGCGCGGTTTGCCGCGGCCATCGACCGGCTCCGGGAGGACCCGGCCCGCGCCCGGCCCGGCGTGGACGTGAGGAAACTGAAAGGGACCGGCTCCGCGTGGAGGCTGCGGGTCGGAGAATACCGGGGAATCTACGAACTCGAGGGGGACCGGATTGTCTTCACCCGGTTCGCCCACCGGTCGAAGGTCTATCGGGTATAGGTGCCGCGCGCGCTCCCGCCGACGGCTTCACTCCAGCAACTTGAGGAACTCCTCCACCGTCAGCCCCGCCTGCTTCACGATGGCCCGGAGGGTTCCCCTCGCGATTTCCGCATGCGCGGGCACGGTCAGGGGCGGCCGCTCCGGGTGCCGCAGGTGGATGTGGCTGCCCCTCTGGTCCCGGACGTAGTACCCGAGTTTGCCCAAGGCCCGGAGGACTTCCCGGGCCGAGAGGACGGGCAGTTTGGGCACCGCCGCTCACACGCTGACGGAAACGGTGACTGCTTTGACCCGCGCCGAGGGGCGGATTGGGAGGCCGTCCTCGGCCAGGGCCTCCAAGTGCAACTCAATGGCATCCTTGATGTTCCTCTTCGCCTCGGCCATCGACTTCCCCTGGGAGATGCACCCGGGAAGGCTCGGGACGGTGGCGACGTACCACCCGTCCTCGTCCTTCTCCAAGTGGACCTTGAACCTCATCGCCCAACCGTGGTTTTGGTGACTATTAAACTTTCACGCAGGGCCCCGCCGCGTTACCCCCTCCTCTTGTAGAACTCCTTCACCCGCTTCGGCAACCCCCCGGGGTGCATGAAGCCACCCCAGGGTCGCCTGGGTGCGGCTTCCCCCCGGAAGGGGCCTAAAGGTCCGCGGCCCGGATGGTGGAGCGGCCATTGGCCTTGGCCCGCTTGCCCGCGGTGTTCAGGAGGTCCGCGACCGCCTTGTCGAGGGCGTCGTAGAGGTCTCCCGAGACCCGCATGCCTTTGGGCGCCTTGGCCTTGACCGCCGATTTGACGACGAGTCCTGCCATGGGCCGCCCCTCGGCGGAGGGGGCTAAAAATGCTCCGGTCGGCGCCGCCCCTCAGGCCTCCGCCCGGGCTCCGCCGTCCCCCGCGGCCGCCAGGTTCCCGATGCTCTCCCGGACCGACCGGGGAATCCACATCCACGAGCGGGGCGAGGCGCGCCACGCCTCCGCGACGGCGACGGGGATGCCCCAGAGCGCCTTCCCGAGGGCCCGCTCCTCCCGCACCGCGTCGGTGAGGTGCGCGTGGAGGCCCCAGGTCCGGAACTTGCGGAGGACGCGGCGAGTGTAGGCCGCGCCGTCGAAGGCGCCCCCCCGGAGGCTCTCCAGGAAGAGGTCGGCGCACCTCGCCGACTGGAGAATGCCCTCGCCGAGCAGGGGAACCACCGTCCCCACCGACTCCCCGACCCCGACCGTCCGGCCCTCCACGAACGGGAGGCAGCGGCTCGGGGGGATGGCGCGGACCGAGCCCCCCATCCGCTCCAGGACCTCCCCCGGGTGGCGCCGCAGGAACTCGTCGAGGGCGCGGCGGTGGCCGGGCTCCGTGGCGATGGAGCCGATGTGGAACTCGCCCTCTCCCAGGGGGAAGACCCAGAGGTAGCCGAAGAGGCCCCGGTAGAGCCGGACGTAGAAGTCCTCCCACTCCAGGGACCGGGTCCGGTATAGCACCTGGACCGCGGGGACCCGGAAGTCCCTCTCCACGGGGGGCAGGAGGGCGCGGACGGGGCCCGTGGCGTCAACCACCAGGTCGCTCTCCTCATCGAGCCGCTCCCGGGTCCCGGTACCGAGGGCCGCCCCGAACTCCACCGGCAGCCCGTCCAACAGGTCGAGGAGGAGCCGCGTCTTGTCGAAGGTGCAGAGGCCCCGGGCCTGGCCGTAGACCGTGAGCCACCGGTAGTCCATCCGGATGGCCCGGGCCCGGAAGAGGACGTAGTCCGCGAAGCGCACCCCCGCCCGGGCGAGGAGCGGGGCGATGAGATACTCCTCCGTGCCCCACGCGCACCGGGCGCGGAACCGCTCCTTCGGCTGGCGCTCGATGACGCGGACTTCGTGCCCCTCCCGGTCGAGGCGGCGAGCCAAGTAGGCTCCGGCGACTCCCGCCCCGACGACTGCGACCTTCATTCCCGCGACCAATACCGTTTATGGGCGGCGGAGGTGAAAAGGCTGGCGGAGGAATCCGGCAGCGACTTCTTCCCGGTTTCGGCCCGCCCCGGCGCGGGGAGGCGGGTGAGCCCCTGGCCCGGGAGGGTTTTGCGACGGATGTGGGAGGAAGTTCATAATCCCCCGCGCGCCAAACCCGGTCCGATGATAGGCATGCTTCTGTGCGGGCCCGCGCCTCCAGTGTCGGTGCGGGCGTTTAAGAGTGGGAGAAGTGATATGGCCCGCGATAGCCCCGTCTATCTCCGGAGGTGACCCGGGTTTCCACTCGATGATTGGACTGATACTCTGCGGGGGCCATGGCAAGCGATTGCGCCCTCTCACCGACGAGGTTCCCAAGCCCCTGGTGGAACTGAAGCCCGGATACACCCTTCTCGACCGGCAACTCTTCGACTTCTCCAGCGCCAACGTCCGGCGGGTGATTCTCCTGACGGGCCACCTGAGCGACAAGATAGAGAAACGCTACGGCAAGGAGTTCAAGGGCGTGAAGATTGAATACTCGGTCGAGGAGGAGCCGAAGGGGACCCTGAACGCCATCCGCCAGGGGATGGAGATGGCCGGGCCCAAGGAGGATGCCGTGGTCCGCAACGGGGACGTGGTGGCCGACGTGAACCTGGTGAAGATGATGGCCCACCACCATCACCACCGCGGCGGGTTCAAGGCCACGATGTTCGTGACCCGCATGAGGTCGCCCTACGGCATCGTCGAACTGGAGGGCGAGCACATCCGCTCCTTCCGGGAGAAACCGATGCTCGACCAGCACATCAATGGAGGCATCTACTGCCTCTCGCCGGGGCTCAAGATGGACGGCTACGACCGGGGCGAGATTGAGAAGACCGTCTTCCCTGCCCTGGCCCAGAGCGGCGAACTGGGCTACTACAAGGAGGACGGGTTCTGGATTGCGGTGGACACCGTGAAGGAACTGGAGGAGGCGCGGAAGGAGTACGCCAACCGGGAGGACAAGCCATGGGGCTACGAGAAGGTCCTGGTCCGGACGGAGAAGTACATGACCAAGGAGCTGTTCCTCCGCGAGGGCTACTCGACCAGCGTCCACTACCACCGGGAGAAGGACGAGACCCTCCACGTCCAGCAGGGGACCCTTGCCGTCGAGTTCAAGGACGGGGGGAAGAAGACCTTCGCCCGCAACGAGACCTTCCGCATCACCCCCGGGATGCAGCACCGCCTGATTGCCCTGGAGAACGTGGTCCTCCAAGAGGTCTCGACGCCGCAACTGGACGACACGGTGCGGGTGAAGGACTTCTACGCGGCGCGGTGAGGCGGCGGTGAAAGCCCCCATCGGGTTTGTGGGCCTCGGATACGCAGGCATCACCACCGCCCTCGGGCTGTGCGAACTGGGCCACTCCATCATCGCCTACGACATCGACCCGGCGAAGGTCGCTTCGCTCGAAGCGGGCCGCATCCCGTTCCACGAGCCCGGTCTGCCGGACCTGCTCAAGAAGCACCGGGGGAAGCGGTTCACCGCCACTTCCAACATCGCGGGCCTTGAGCGGGCGCGGATGGCGTTCATCTGCGTCCCGACCCCCTCGAAGGCCGACGGCTCGCTCGACACCGCCCACGTCGAGGCGGCGGCCGACGCCCTGGCGAAGGCCGCGCCGGGTGCCCTGGCGGTCATGAAGTCCACCGTGCTCCCCGGGACCTCCGGGCGGCTCCTCGGCCCCCGCTTCGAGCGGTGGGCGGTGAACCCCGAGTTCCTCCGGGAGGGCTCGGCGGTGAACGACTTTCTCCACCCCGACCGCGTAGTGGTCGGCGCCGACGACCCGAAGGCCGCCGGGGAAGTGGCCGCCCTCTACCGGAAAATCAAGGCCCCGGTGGTGAAGACGGCCCCCGCCACCGCGGAGATGGTCAAATACGCCAGCAACGCCGCCCTCGCGGCGAAAATCTCCTTCGCCAACGAGATGGGCAACCTCTGCAAGGCCCTCGGCGTGGACGTCTACGCGGTCATGGAGGGCGTGGGGCTCGACAGGCGCATCGGGCGGGCGTTCCTCGACGCCGGGGCGGGCTTCGGCGGCTCCTGCTTCCCGAAGGACGTGCGGGCCCTCCGGGCACTGGCGAAGGAGAAGGGGTCCGGGACCCTCGTCATGGACGCCACCCTCGGGACCAACGACATGCAGCCGGTCCGCATGGTCTCGCTGCTGGAGAAGCACGTCGGCTCCCTCGCCGGCAAGACGGTGGCGGTCCTCGGTCTCGCCTTCAAGCCCGACACCGACGACATCCGGGAGAGCCGCGCCCTGGAGGTCATCCGGGTCCTGAAGCAGCGGGAGGCCAGGGTGCGGGCTTACGACCCCGTGGCAACTGCGGCGGCGATGTTAGTGTTCCCCGACATCGAGTATGCGGCCTCGGTGGTGGAGGCCCTCGACGAGGCGGACGGGGCGCTGGTGATGACTGCGTGGCCCGAGTTCCGGAAGATTCCGGCGGAAGTGTGGAAAAGCATGAAGCAGCGGGTGGTGGTGGACGGTCGGCGGGCGGTGAAGGTGCCTGCGGGTGTGGTTTACGAGGGGCTCTGCTGGCCCGCGGCTCCTTCGTCGCCGCAGGCGTAGAAGATGGCGCCGATTCCTCTTCAGGGTTCAGGGTCGGGTTCACGAGGGTGGAGCGGTCGTCGACCGTCTGGTTGACCCGGTCGTTGCGCGGTGAACCCGTCTACACGCCGAACAAACTCTGTCCGGTCAGCCCCCGCACCATGAACCCGTCCCGCCCGAACGCTTGGAGGAACCTATCGGCGGCCCCGAACGACCTCATGGTCAGTTCCAGCAGCATGTCCGACTTGAGCCCCATCTCGCCCATTCTCTTGGTCAGCAGGCAGTTGTCCAGCAGTTGCCCGACGGCGGACCTCCAGCGCTTCTCATACGCCTCCAGGGGCGTCCCGCGCGCCGCGTGCTCCGCCGCGGTCTCGCCCGCGATGCGGCCGCAAATCATCGCGATGGGGATGCCGCCGCCGTTGCACGCCATGACGTGGCCCGCGGAGTCGCCCGCGAGGAGGACCCGGCCCGCGACCGTTTTTTCGCTCGGCCCGTCCATCGGGACGACGCCGCTGGTGAAATACACTCCGAGGTTCTCCCCGGAGACCCTCCGGACGAACTTCGACAGCATGGCCCGCAGGTCCTCATCGCTCCACCCCTGCTGGACCCCGAGGCCCACGTTGCAGGTCTCCCGCTTCGGGATGACCCACGCGTAGCCCCCGGGGGCCACTTGGCCGAAGTAGAGTTCGGTGATGGGCGGGAACTCCCCCGCCACCTCGTAGGCGACGCAGGGCGTCAACCCTCTCGGCCGTTCCAGCCCCGCGGCCAGGGCCACGGGGCTCGACGGGCCGTCGCAGCCGATGACCGCGGACGCCTCGATTTCGAGTTCCTCCCCCCGGCGTCGGGCGACGACCGTCCTCCCGTCCCGGAGAGTCCTGAACTCGGTGTTCACCATGATTTCGGCCCCGGCCCGCGTCGCCTCGACCGCGAGGTGGCGCTCGAAGAGGAGCCGCTCCACCGAGAGGCCGTCGAAGGGGAGGGCGAAGTGGAGGCCTGAGGGGGCCACGAGGTCAATCTGGGGCAGGCGGCGGGCCACCACGGCGTCCGGGAATGTGAAGAGGCCGCGAATCCACGGGACGTGGGGCAGGAGGCGGGCCATCTCCTCCCTCCCGGGGAGGTATTCGCCGCAGACCACCGGGTAGCCCACGTCGCGCTTCTTCTCGATGAGGAGGGTCTTGGCCCCGCCCGCGGCGGCGAAACGGGCCGCGCACGTTCCTGCCGGTCCCGCACCTACAACGACGACGTCGTATTTCATCGGTCCCTACTTCAGGCGCGTGACGACGGAGTCCACCAGCCTCTCCAGGCGCTCCCGGTAGCGGATGTTCGCGGGAAGAGCCTCCAGGGCGGCGCGGGCGTGGCGGCGGGCCGCCATCCGGGAGCGCTCCACGCATCCGGAGCGGCGCAGCGCCTCCAGGCCGGCCCAGAGGATGTCGCCGGTCGGCGCGCGCGCGAGGGCTTTCCGGATGAGGGCCCGGTCCCGCGCGTTCCCGCGGCGGAGCCCGTGGAGAATCGGCAGGGTCAGGACGCCGTGGGCCAGGTCCTGGCCGACCGGCTTCCCCAGGGCGGAGGGGTCGCCCGCGACGTCGAGGATATCGTCGGTGATTTGGAACGCCATGCCGAGGTGATGGCCGTAGGCCGCGAACCCCTCGACCTGGCGGGGCGTCCCGCCCCCGAGCAAAGCGCCGGCCCGGGCCCCGGCCGCCAGGGGGGCCGCGGTCTTCCGGGCGATGATGCGGAAGTAGGTCCGCTCCCCCATGTCGAGGTTCCGGACGTTCCGCAACTCCAGCATCTGCCCCTCGGCGAGGGCGGTGCAGGCGTCGGCGGTGATGCGGATGACCTCCTCGCCGTAGCGGCCGCACACCTCGTAGCCCTTGACGAAGAGGTAGTCCCCCGCCACGATGGCGCTCGCGGGGCCGAACGCCTGGGCCACCGTGGGCCGCCCCCGGCGGACCGGCGCGCCGTCGTTGATGTCGTCGTGAATCAGGGTCGCGCTGTGGACCAGTTCGTAGGCCGCGGCGAGGGGCAGCAGGGACTCCACGTCGTCGCCCCCGACGGCCCGGTAGGCGAGGAGGGCGAGGGCGGGCCTCAGCCGCTTGCCCCCCGCCTGGAGGGTGTGGCGGGCCATCTTCTCCAGGACCGGGTCGGGGCTCCGGACGCGGCGGAGGAGTTCGCCCTCGACGCGGTGCAAATCTGCCAGGGGGTCCACGAAGCCGTTGGTCCGGGAACCGTTGGACCTGCCGTTCGGCTTCATTTCAGCAGGAGCCCCAGCCCGAGGCCGGCGGCGAGGAGGATTCCGGTGAAGAGTGTCGCCATGACCGTCGTGGCGTTGGCGGGGACGAGTTTCGGCGTCTCGCCGTGGTGGGCCCGGGCGATGGAGGCGGCTTTGAAAGCCAGGGGCAGGGTCAGGAGGGCGAGGAGCGCGGTCGGCGGGAGAATGCGGAGGGCGGCCGAGACCGCGAGGAGCGCGTAGGCGGCCCCGAGGAGCCCGGGGAAGACCCGGGCGGCCCTCTCCCGCCCGAGGCGGACCACGAGGTTGCGCTTGCCGGTTTCTTTGTCGGCGGCGTAGTCGGGAATCTGGTTGACCCAGAGGACGGCGGCCACCAGGAGCCCCATCACTGCGCTGGCCGCCAGGGCGGGCGCGTCGAGCCTCTGCGTCTGGACGTAGTAGGTGCCGCCGACGATGAGCGGGCCGAAGCCGAGCCCCACGGCGAGTTCCCCGACCCCCCGGGCCGCGAGGTTGACCCGGGGCTCGACGTAGAAGAAGGCGAGGCCCACGCCGGCCAGGCCCATGGCGAGGACCGGCCAGCCCCGGAGCCAGAAGAGGTAAATGCCGATGGCGGAGCCCGCCGCGAAGCAGGCGACGGCGACGCGGTAGACCGAGCCCGGCTTCAGGAGCCCCTCCACGAGGACCCGGGAGCCCCCGCTGAAGGGAGTCGGCTCCCGGTTGACCCGGTCGGTCCCGCCCGCGAAGTCGAAGACGTCGTTCACGGTGTTGGTCCCGAGGTGGATGAGGACGACGCCCGTTAGGGTGAGGAGGAGGAGCCCGGGGTCGAGGGGGCCCGCGAGGGCCGCGGCCGCCCCGCCCACGCCAACCAAGACGAAACTCATGGCCGCGAAGGGCAGGCGGAACTCCCGGAGCCAGACGCGGAGGTCCGCATGGGCGGGCTGCCCGGGAAACTCGGCCATGGAGGGGGGTAGAATCGCCGCGTGATAAAGATTGCCCACCGAAGATACAACTATATCCGTATCCCGGTGGACCTCACGCCATGGGAACCCACCGCAGCCGGTTTTCCGTGTCGGCCGCCCCCGAGAGCCTCTACGAGTGGAGCCGCGCCTACTTCGAGGGGCGCGGGTTCTCCGTGGAGCCCGGATGCGAGCCGCCCCGGGTCTTCTTCCTGCGGCGGGGGAGCGCCCTGGGCCGCCACCGCATCGAGCAGTGCCGGACCGAGTTGATGGTGACCTTCCAGCCCGAGGGGTCCGAGGTGGCCGTGGAGTGCCGCTACGACCTCAAGGCCACCGACCTCCTCATGGGGGACCACGACTTCCTAGAGCACGAGGTGGAGGAGCTCCGCCGGAGCCTCCTGGCCAAGGGGGCCACGCGGAAGTGCCCCAAGTGCGGGAGCCCCCTGGCCCCCGAGTTCCAGGTCTGCCCCTACTGCGGCGAGAAACCGGGGAGCTCCGCCCCGGTCTGCCCCGAGTGCGGCCGGACCATCACCCCGGGGTTCAACTTCTGCCCCGCGTGTGGGACGGCCCTGCGGGAGAAGCCCATCTCGCTGAAGTAAATCCTAAATCCAAAATCCTAAACAAATCCAAAATTCTAAGCACAAAATCCAAAACCCCCGTTTTGAATTTTGGATTTGGAACATTCGGATTTGTTTAGGATTTAGAGTTTAGTGCTTTGAGTTTTTCCCGGACTTCCATCGCCAGGGCCTCCATCTCCTCCGGCGTGAGTTCCCCGGGCCTCCGTTCGCCGTGGCGCACCCATTCCACGCTCCAGACATCCCTCGCGGTGGAGCCGATTTTCTTCCTCCGGCGGGAGAAGAGGACCCGCAGGACCTCCGCGAACCACGGGTCGTCGGGCGACGGGGGGGCCCGGGGCTCCAAGAGCACCACCGCCGAGGCCACCCGGGGGCGCGGCGCGAATGCGGAGGGCGGGAGGGTCCCCAGGACGCGGACCGACGCGCGCCTCCCGACGCTGACGGTGAGGCGGCCGTAGTCCCGGGTTCCCGGGCGGGCGTTGAGGCGCTCCGCGACCTCCCTCTGGAGGGTGACCACCGCGCGGCGGAAGGGGCGCTCCAGGAGGCGGAAGAGGAGGGGCGTGGTGATGGAGTAGGGGATGTTCGAGACGAAGAGGTCGAAGGGGGGCCACGGAACCTTGAGGGCGTCCCCCTCCACCACTTCCACCCCGGGCAGGGAGAGACGGCGCAGGTCCTCCGCGAGCCGCCGGTCCTTCTCCACGGCCACGACCCGGCACCCCCGCCCCGCCAGGAGGGCGGTCAGGTTCCCGGGGCCGGCGCCCACCTCCAGGACCGTGTCGGAGGGGCGGGGGTCGGCCCAGGCGACGATGCGCTCCAGGGCCCGGCGGTCCGTGAGGAACCTCTGGTCCTTCCGCAGGGGCTTGCCCATCCTCAGGGGCGGGTGTAGAGGCGATATTTCACGTTCGGGTCGGTCAGTTCCTGCTCGACGCGTTTGGCCACGATTTTCGCGGGGTGGTGGAGTCCCTTCACCCGCTCCGCCAGTTCCGCGAACCCCGCGAAGGGCTTCTTCGCCCGCTCGTCGAGGATGGCCTGCATCATCTTCTGCCCCACGCCGGGCAGGAGGCAGAGCATGTGGAGGCGGGTGGTCAGGGAGTAGGAGGAGTTGAAGATGTCCACGAACCGGGCCTCCTGGGCCAGGACCACCTTCTCCAGGACCACCGGCAACTCGCTCCGGGCCGCCGGAGTCAGTTCGGCGTAGGTGACGCGCCGCCTCACGTGGTCCACGAGGTCGCGCCGGGCCTCGTCGTCGCCCACGTAGACCCGCTGCTGGATGGCGAGAGCCGCGCCCTCCCGGGGGACCATCTCGATGAGGGCGAGGTTCTTCTCCCCGATGCCGAGGGAGGTGGGCCGCTTCTGGTAGGAGGGGCGGTTGTCGTCGGGGTGGCCGTAGGGCAAGTAGTCGAGGACCCAGGCCCACTCCTCCCGCTCGCGCCGGGGGCGGTCCTCCTCTGGGCCCGGGCCCCGGGGCCGACCCCCCGGGGGACCTCGGGGCGGGGGGCCGCGGGAGGGGGACCTCCTCGCGTCTTCGGTGGCCTGTGGGCGGGCGTCCATGGCTCGGGAGAACTCAGAGGTGCTTCTTGACCGTCTCGACAATCTTGTCGAGTTCCGCGTCGTTCAGGTTGAATCGCTCCTTGGCGTAGAGGGCCCGGACCTCGTCCCGCGTCGCGGGGAGCAGGTCGGCGATGCGGTGGGCGATGTCGGGCTTCATCTTCTCGAGGCCCGCCAGGTCCCTGGCCAGGGCCGCGGCCTTCTTGGCGTCCAGTTTGACGAAGACCTCGGCGTGTTCGAGGGCCCGCTTCTTCTCGTATTTCATCTCCTCCCTCGGCTCAGGGGACTTGGCGAGAATCTCCTTGACCCCGGCGAGGAGGACGGGCTCCTCCGAGACCACCTGCTTGACCATCATGGCGGTGTGCCTCCGGCCCCTTTGCCTCCGGCCGCCGGGGACAAATGCTCCGGCCGCGCGATAAGGGTTTTGAGTTTGCGCCCGTCCCGGACCTCGACCAGGAAGGCCCGGCCCCGCTGCCCCAGGACCCTGCCCGTCCGCCCCTCGAACCTCGGGTGGGGCAGCCCCTTGTGGATGGAGGGGTCGATGCGGATGTGGACCGACTCCCCGGGCTTGAACTCCTGGACCGACCGGGTCACGGGGTAGCGCTCCCGGGAGCGGAGGCGGAGTTTGGTCCGGGTCTTGCGGCGGTAGGCCATCCCGGAATGGAGGGGGTCCGGGGGATAAAGCCTTCAGGGACAGACCTGGTCAGGGATAGATTCCCCGCGTTTCAATGGCTTCCACGACCCTCCCCACCCCCAGCATGAGGGCCGCCGTCCGGAGGTTCACCCTCTCCCGCTTCGAGATGGCGTTGGCCTCCCGGAAGGCCCGGACCATGATGTGCTCCAGGCGCCGGTTCACCTCGGCGAGGTCCCAGAAGAAGTTCTGGAGGTCCTGGACCCACTCGAAATAGGAGACCGCCACGCCCCCCGCGTTGGTCAGGATGTCGGGCAGGACCCCGACGCCCTTGCGCTGCAGGACGGAATCCGCCTCGGGGGTGATGGGGCCGTTGGCGGCCTCCACGACGCGGTCCACCTGGAGCCGGCCCGCGTTCTTCCCCGTCACCGCCCCCTCCAAGGCGGCCAGGACCAAGGTGTCGGCCTCCAGTTCCAGGAACTCGTCCGTCGCCACGGACTTCGCCCCGGGGAGCCCACGGACGGTCCCGGTCTTCTCCTTCTGATACCACACCTTGGCCGGATCGAGCCCCTTGGGGCTGTAGGCGCCGCCCTTGGAATCGCAGACCCCCACGATGGTGGCCCCCGTCTCGGTCTTCATCAGGCGGGCCATGTGGCTCCCCACGTTCCCGTAGCCCTGGACGAGGAGCCGCTGCTTCTTCAGGTCCACGCCCTCCGCGCGGCTGTATTCCCGGAGGACGTAGAGGGCCCCCCGGGCCGTGGCCTCCCGCCTCCCCTCGGAGCCGCCGATGCTCAGGGGCTTGCCGGTCACGACGCCGGGCACCGAGTAGCCCTTGGTCATGCTGTAGGTGTCCATCACCCACGCCATGACCTGGGCGTCCGTCCCGACGTCCGGCGCGGGGATGTCGGTCTCCGGGCCGATGAAGGAGACAATCTCCGACGTGTAGCGGCGGGTCATCCGCTCCAGTTCCTCGGGGGAGAGTTCCTTCGGGTCGCACACCACGCCCCCCTTCGCGCCGCTGTAGGGGAGGTTGACCACTGCGGTCTTCCAGGTCATCAGCATCGCCAGCGCCCGCATCTCGTCCAAGGTCACCGCAGGGTGGTAGCGGATGCCCCCCTTGCAGGGCCCCCGGGCAATCGTGTGCTGGACGCGGTAGCCCGTGAAGGCCCGGACCGAGCCGTCGTCCATCTTCACCGGGAAGTGGACCGCGAGCTCGCGCTTGGGGCGCTTCAGAATCTCGACCACGCCCGGGTCGAGGCGCATCTTCCTCGCCGCGGCGTTGAGCTGGGCGATGGCCGCCGCGTAGAGGTCGGGCTTCGCCATCTACCCCGGGAGCCGCCTCCTGGAACTAAACGTTTGCGGCGCCGCGGCAAAGACTTCCGCAAGCCTTAAATGCGAGCCGTTAAACAGTTATAACATGGAGGTCTTCGAAGCCAAAATCCGCAAGGTGGGGAACTCTCTCGGAATCTTGATCCCAAAAGAGATGGCCAAGGGAATCCGCACGGGCCAGAAGGTCAAGGTGGGGATTTACCCGACGGACAAGGAGAGGTTGAAAGCCATCCGGGAGAGTTTCGGGATTGCGCGGGACGTGAAAGTCCCTTTTGTCCGCGACAAAGATGACCGCTTTTGATGTTCCTGGACTCCTCCGCAATCATCGAGTTGTTCAAGGGCTCCGATAAGGGACGGTCCATCGAGGCCCGGCTGGAGCGAGAAGCCGCCTCGGCATCCATCCTCTCGGTGGTGGAGGTGGCCAATTGGTGCCTTGCCGCCGAACGGAATCCATCCGACCTTGCGGAGCGAATGAAGCGATGGGCCCGTCTTGTGTCGCCATCCGAGGAGGTCTGCTTGGAGGCCGCCCGCATCCGCCGGGAGAGGCGGAGAACCGTCCCGAAGTTCGGGACGATGGACGCCCTCATCCTCGCCAGCGCCCGGAGCGTCGGGGAGAAACTGCTGACGTGCGACGAGGACTTCCGTGGGCTGGAGGATGTGGAAGTCCTTTGAGGCCTACCGGAGTAGCCCCATCACTTCCTCGAACACCCCCCTCCCCATCCTCTCCGGCACCCCGAAGAGGTTCGTTGAAGTGATTTTGCACACGTAGGTCCCGCCGCGGTGGAGGACCGCTTCTTCCTCATTCCGCAGGTCCACCCCCAGCCCGTGGCGCTCCGCCAGGGCCCGGAGCCGCTCCAGGGCCTCCCCGGAGAGCCGCAGGGGCCGGGGCCACTCGGCCGAGAGGCGGACGCACCCCATCGACCAGTAGAGGCGGGCGCCCGGGCCGAGTTGCAGCGACTCGGAGGGGCCGGGCTTTCGGGCGAGGAAGGCCTCGACCTCGGACCACGAAGCCATCAGCAGGGCTCGATGGTGGCGGGCGGCTTCGACGAGATGGCGTAGGCCACCCAGGTCACCCCGCGCACCTCGTTGGTGATTCTGTTCGAGATGGCCTCCAGGAGTTCGGGCGGCAGCCGGGACCAGTCGGCGGTCATCGCCTCCTCCGACTCGACCACCCGGACAACCACGATGCGCCCCAGGGCGCGCTCGTCCCCGAGGACCCCGGTCGCCCTGTCGTCGCCGACGACCGCGAACGCCTGCCAGACCCGGCCATACCAGCCCGCCTTCTGCAACTCCTCCTCCACGATGGCACCCGCCTCCCGGCAGATGCGCAATTTCTCCTCCGTGGCCTCCCCGATGACCCGGGCCGCCAGCCCCGGGCCGGGGAAGGGATGGCGGTTCACAATCTCGTCCGGCAGCCCCAGGGCGCGCCCCACCTGCCGGACCTCGTCCTTGTAGAGGTCCCGGAGGGGCTCCAGGACCTTCAGTCCCATCTTCGCCGGCAGCCCCGCGACGTTGTGGTGGGTCTTGATGCGGGAGGCCCTCCGGCTCGTGGCGGCCGACTCGATGCGGTCGGGGTAAATCGTGCCCTGGACGAGCCACCGCGCGCCCTTGATTCGCCTCGCCCGCTCCTCGAAGACCCGGACGAACTCCTCGCCGATGATGCGCCTCTTCCTCTCGGGGTCGGAGACCCCTCTCAACTTTCGCAAGAACCGCTGCCGGGCGTCCACGAAGACCAGTTTCAGCCCCACTTTCGTCGCGAGGGCTTTCACCGCCTCGGGCTCGCCCTTCCGGCACAGCCCGTGGTCCACGAAAATGGGGGTGAGGCGGCCCGGCAGGGCCCGGTGGACCAGGAGCGCGGCCACCGTCGAGTCCACCCCGCCGCTCAGGCCGCAGACGAGCCGGTCGGGGCCCGCGGCCTCCCGGGCCTCCCGGACCGCCCGCTCCACGAATGCCTCCGGGGTCCAGTCGGGGCTCAGGCGGCAGACGCCGAAGAGGAAGTTCTTCAGAATCTCCGCGCCCCGGACCGTGTGGCGGACCTCGGGGTGGAACTGGATGCCATAAAGGACGACTTTCGACGCGACAAGCGCGTCGTCTGGCCTGCCGTGCTCGGCTGTCGCCTGCGCCCGGCGGACGATTGGACCTTCGAGTTTGAAAGCCGCAATCGGCGAGTGGGCCGTCCTGGCCAGCACCCTTGCCCCCGGCGGGAGTTTCTCGATGCGGTCCCCGTGGCTCATCCAGACCGTGGTCCGGGGCCCCAGCCCGCGGAAGAGGGCGTCCTCCTCCGCAATCTCCAGTTCGGTCCGGCCATACTCCCGCATCGGGGCCCGGGCGACGCCCTCGCAGGCGAGGTGGGCGATGAGCTGGGCGCCGTAGCAGATGCCGAGGACGGGGACCCCCAGGTCCAGGATTCCCGGGTCGCACCGGGGCGCCCCCCGCGCATAGACGCTGGCCGGCCCCCCCGAGAGAATCACGGACCTCACGCCCCTCTCCCGGAGGGTTCCGGGCTTCACGCTCGGGGGAAAGAGTTCGGCGTAGACGCGCTGCTCCCGGCAGCGACGGGCGATGAGGTGGGCGTATTGGCTGCCGAAATCCAAGACGGCGACTGTCGCCGGGGGGGGAGGGGGAGGAGCCCCATCCCCCCCCGTCCACAGGCACGCTCCCCCCCCCCCCGCCGCTTTTTCTGAGTTCAGGCGGGGCCTCGCCATCGTCCGGATGGGGTCCCGGGGGCCTTCCATCTAATGGAAGGTGCGCAGCAGGAGCCAAGCCGCCCCCCCGACAACGGCGATGGCTCCCACGATCCCGGAGTAGAGAACCTTGCCCCCCTTCAGCCCCTTCCCCCCGTCGCAGGGGGCCACCGGGAGCATGGTGAACC
>CAZANW010000047.1:0-15287 GCA_964486625.1 uncultured Halobacteria archaeon | reverse complement strand
GGGGGGGGGAGGGTTCGATGGCGGGGGCTACTTGGCGGGCTTCGGGGTTTAATTCTTCAACTTCTTGACCAATTCATCTACGGTGATTTCCACGGGCCCCCCGACGCTCTTCAGCACCCCCTCCGGGTCCTTCAGCAGGTGGCCCGTCGCCACGCAGACCACCCGGGAGCCCTTCTTGATGACACCCGCCTCGACCAGTTTCCGGAGCCCCGCGATGGACGCGGCGCTCGCCGGCTCCACCGCGATGCCCTCCATTTGGGCGAGGTCGAGTTGCGCCTCCAGAATCGCCTCGTCGGGGACCGCCGTCGCCGTCCCCTTCGACTCCGAGATGGCTTTCAGGGCCCGCGGCGCGCTGACCGGGTTGCCGATGCGAATCGCGGTGGCGACCGTCTCCGGGTTCTCGACCGGCCGGATGGCCCGCCTCCCCTGGGCCACCGCATCGGCCACCGGGGCGGCGCCTGCGGCCTGGATGCCCGCCATCCTCGGGACCTTGTGGATGAAGCCCAACTGGTGGAACTCCGTGAACCCCTTGTAGATGGCGGAGATGTTCCCCGCGTTGCCGACCGGCAGCACCAGCCAGTCGGGGACGTCCCAGTTCAGCCCTTCGGCCACCTCGTAGGCGAGGGTCTTCTGCCCCTCCAGCCGGTAGGGGTTCACCGAGTTCAGGAGGTAGATTCCCGCCGAGCGGCACACCTCCCGGACCGCCCGGAGAGCCTCGTCAAAGTTGCCCGGGATGGTGAAGACCTCGGCGCCGTGCATGAGCGCCTGCGCGAGTTTCCCGAGGGCCACCTTGCCCCCGGGGAGAATCACGATGCACCTCATCCCCGCCTTGGCCGCGTAGAGGCTGAGGCTGGCGCTGGTGTTGCCGGTGGAGGCGCAGGCGACCGCCTTCATGCCGAGTTCGCGCGCCTTCGTCACGCCGACCGTCATCCCCCGGTCCTTGAAGGAGCCGGTCGGGTTCATCCCCTCGTATTTGACGTAAACCTCCGCGAGGCCGAGTTCCTTCTCGAACCTCTTGCACCGGTAGAGCGGCG
This sequence comes from uncultured Halobacteria archaeon, assembly GCA_964486625.1. Classification (GTDB taxonomy): domain Archaea; phylum Halobacteriota; class Syntropharchaeia; order JACQPP01; family JACQPP01; genus JAWCQZ01. Next base: position 14,253 of record CAZANW010000047.1, on the reverse strand, counting down.
TGTCCCCCTCCTGGAGGCTGACCGCCTCGATCTTGCCGGAGACCGGCAACATCTGCCGGTAGCGCCACACCCCGCGGCCCGAGAACGTCCGCCGCGTGAGCCGCTGGTCGCGGAAATCCCACTCGACCTCCAGCAGGGAGTTGTCCCCGGGGCAGAGGAAGGCGGCGGGGTCGTCGGGAGTCTGGCGGCAGGTCGGGCACCTCAATGCGTAGGCCATGGCTCTGTCCTCGCGACCTCCCCATATGAACACTTTGGCGCTACAGTCTCAGCACCAGTTTCCCGAACACGTCCCTCCCCTCCAGCCGCCGGTGCGCCTCCGCGGCCCTCTCCAGCGGGAAGACCGCGTCGAGCACCGGCAACAGTTTCCCGGCCTCGACGTGCCGCACCGCCTCGCGCAACTCGTCCCTCGAACCCATGGTGGAGCCGAGCAGACTGAGCCTCCGGAAGTAGAGGTGGCGCAGGTCGGTCCGGGCGTCGTAGCCCGACGTGGCGCCGCAGGTCACCAGCCGCCCGCCCCGGGCGAGGGCGCGGACCATCGCCTCCCACTGGGAGGCTCCGACGCTGTCCGCAATCACGTCGGCCCCCCGGCGGCCGGTGAGCTCGCGGATGCGCTCCAGGAGGTTTTCCCGCGTGTAGTTGATTCCGTGGTCCGCCCCGAGCGCCCGGGCCTTTTCCAGTTTGGCGTCGGAGCCCGCGGCGGCGATGACCGTGGCCCCCCACATTTTCGCAATCTGGAGCGCGGCGCTCCCGACCCCCGAGCCCGCAGCCATGACCACCACGGTTTCGCCGGGCCGGACCCGGGCCCTCGCGACGAGCATGTGCCACGCCGTGAGGAAGACAAGGGGGACGCAGGCCGCCTCTTCGAAGGAGAGCCGGGCGGGTTTCGGAAGCAGGTTCTCCCGGGGCACCACGACGAGTTCGGCGTAGCCCCCGGGGCGGTCCTCCCCGAGGATGGCGTAGTCCGGGCACATGTCGTCGCTGCCGGAAGCACAGGCCGCGCACGTCCCGCAGGAGAGGCCGGGCTGGAGCAGGACGTCGCGCCCGCGCCACTCCCGCCCGGTTCCGGGGCCGGTCTCCACCACCGTCCCGGAGATGTCCCCGCCCAGGATGTGGGGGTAGGTCAGTTTCATGTTCGGGAGCCCCTTCCGGACCCACGCGTCGAGATGGTTGAGGCCGCACGCTCTCACCCGAACCAGCGCCTCCCCGGGCCCGGGGACCGGGTCGGGCAACTCCTCCAGTTTCAGGACCTCGGGGCCGCCGTGGCTGCGGAGGGTAACGGCTCTCATCGGTTCCGTGGCTCCACTGCCGCACGGGCCGGGACGAGGGGCAGGTCGGCCACGGTGGCGGCGGGGCCCCCCTCGACGCGAAGGGCGGTCCCCGCATTCGCTACCTCGGCCCGGACCATCGCGAGGGCGGCGGGGCGGCCGAGGGCGGGCGAGACGCAGGAGGTGGTGACGCGGCCCGCCTCCTGGCCTCCGGAAACCCCCCCGAGGGTTTCCGGTCGCTGATTGTGGCCCCCCTCCAAGAGGAGTTTCGCCCCGGCGGGCGCGGGGCCGTCGAGGAGCAGCCCGGCCAGCAGCCGGTTCACGCGGCCCCGGTTCTTCAGCCGCGCCATGGTCTCCTGGCCCGGGTAGCACCCCTTGGTGAACGACACCGCCCGCTCCTCGATGCGCGCCTCCTGGGGAAAGGTCTCGGAGTCCATCTCGGCCCCGAACCTCGGGACTCCCGCCTCGACCCGGAGGGCTTCCAGGGCGGCCCAGCCCGTGGGCTGCGCCCCGGCCCGGCGGAAACCCTCCCACGCGCCTTCGAGGCCGGCCGGGGAGAGCAAGAGGTCGAACCCCTCGACCCCGTAGCGGGAAATGCGGACCACCCGGGCCTTCGCGCCCGCCACCGCGGCCGGGAAGTGGGCGTGCTCCTTCGCCGGCGCCCCCGCGCCGAGGCGCGAGAGCAACTCCACGGCCCGGGGGCCGAAGAGGTGGAGGTGGCCGAGGAGGAGCGGGGCGACCTCGACCTTGGAGTTCATGATGAACGGCCGGAAGCGGTCCGCGAGGCCGGCGGCCTCCGGCTCGGTGTCGAGGAGGAAGCCCTCATCGGTCCGCCACAGGTGGAGGTCGGCCACCATCTTGCCCTGCGGGCTCAGGAAGGCGCCGTAGCACCCGGCCCCGGGCGCGACCGCCTTCACGTCGCACGCCAGGAGGTTGTGGAGGAACTCGGCCGCGTCGGGCCCCGTCACTTCGATTTTGGGCCGGTGGGAGAGGTCGGCGACGGCAACGCCCCGGCGGGCCCTCCGGGCCTCCTCCTCCGGGGAGCCGTAGTGGAGGGGGACCTCCCGCCCCGCGACGCGGCCCCACGCGGCGCCAAGGGCGCGGTGGCGGGCGGCGAGGGGGGATTCCATCCCCCCACCTCCGCGGGGGGAAGAAACTTTTAATGACGGCGCGGGCCCAAGGGGGGCCAGCATGGCCTCCGCCTACCGTCGCATGGACGCCTCCTTCTGGCAGCAGGCCCTCCGCTTCGAGCGGCTCCAGCAGTGGCGCCGCGGGCCCGCCATCGTCCGGGTCGGGCGGCCCACCCGGCTGGACCGCGCCCGGCGCCTCGGCTACAAGGCCAAGCCGGGCGTCGCGGTGGTCCGCATCCGGGTCCGGCGCGGGGGGCGGAGGAAGATGCGGTTCAAGGGGGGCCGGAAGACCAAGCACATGGGCGTGAACCGGGTCACCCCGGCCAAGTCCATCCAGCGCATCGGCGAGGAGCGGGTGGCGCGCCGGTTCCCCAACATGGAGGTCCTCTCCTCCTATTGGGTCGCCGAGGACGGCCGCCACCAGTGGTTCGAGGTCATCCTCGTGGACCGGGCGACGACCGACCCGCGCCTGGCGCCCGTCGCGGAGCGCCGGGGCCGGGCGTTCCGGGGCCTCACGGGGGCGGGGCAGCGGGCGCGTGGGCTTCCATAAGATAGAAACCCCAAACCTCCATCTCCTGCGATGAGCGAGTTCTACGACCTGCGGACCCGCCTCCCCGCCGACCCCGGCCTCCCGGCTTTCCTCAAGGAGTGGGGCTGGGCCGGGGCCGGGGTCCCTGTCGCCGGGGGGGAGCGGGCTCCGCCCCCTCCCTCCCGTCCGCAGGCCCGCTCCCCCTCCCCCGTCGCTACGGTGAGTGAGAGGCAGCACTCTTCGGAAAATACGACACCGGCGACGCTCTTCCCGGTCACCCTCCTCCCCGGAGCCCCCCGCGAGCGGGGGCTGAAGGGGGTGGTTTTCGTCGCGACCGGGACCCAAGAGGAGCTCCGGCGGGCGGCCCGTCACCCCGCGGTGGACGCCCTTTCTGTCGCCAGCCCCCTCGACCCGGTCACGGTCCGTTTCGCCGCCGAGAGCGGCGTCGCCGTCGAGCTCTGCGTGGGCGACCTCCTGCGGCTCCGGGGCGGGAACCGGGTCCGGGCGCTCCAGCGGCTCCGCCGCAACGCCCTGCTCGCGCGGAAAGCGGGAGCCCACTGCCTCCTCACTTCGGGGGCCGAGAGCCGGACCGAGGTCCGGGCCCCCCGCGACCTGGCCTCCCTCGGGGTCGTTGCGGGGCTCGGGCGGCGGGAGGCCCTGGAGGGTGTCCGGGAGGTTCCCGGACGCATCCTCCAGCGGCGAGGTCTCCGATGAAAGAGCGCCTCCTCGACCTGTTGGCGTGCTACACCTGCGGGGGCGCCTTCACCCTCCGCGCCTACGCGCGCTCCCCAGATGGCGAAGTCGAGGAGGGCGCCATCGAGTGCCCCGCCTGCCGGGAGCGCCACCCGGTCATCGGAGGGGTGCCGCGGATTCTCCCCGCGCCCTTCCGCCCCGACCTCCGCGCGCGCCACCCGGAGTTCTTCCGCGAGCACGCCGCCGACTTCCCGGCGGGAAGCCCGACCGCCGCAAAGCCGCCTTCCCGGGAGGTGGCCGACCTCTACGCCTACGGCTGGTCCAAGTTCTCCGGGGCGTGGGAGGAGTTCCGGCGGGAGTTCCTCCATGTGGTGGACCCGCCGCTGAACCGGGACTCCTTCCGCGGGAAGAGAATCCTCGACGCCGGGTGCGGCCAGGGGCGCTTCTCCAGGTTCATGCTGGAGTTCGGCGCTGCGGAGGTGGTGGCTTTCGACCTCTCCGAGGCGGTGGACCTCGCGCACCGGCGGAACCTCCGGGAGTTCGGGAACGCCCACGTGGTCCAGGCCGATATCTACCATATCCCATTGAAGCCGGAGTTCGACCTGGTCATCTCCATCGGGGTCCTCCACCACCTCCCCGACCCCGAGCGCGGGTTCAGGTCCATCGCGGGGCTCGCACGGCCGGGAGGCGGGGTCTTCGCCTGGGTCTACGGCTGGAGCCCCATCCTCCGCGCGCTGGTGGCCCTGCGGAAATTCACCCTCCGCATCCCCCGCCCGGCGCTCTTCCTCCTCGCCCTCTTCCCCGCCGCTGTCCTCGACCTCCTCAACGCGCTCTACCTGCGCCTCGAGCGCTCCCCCCGGACGCGCTCTTGGGCCCGGAGCGTGCCCCTCCGCCAGTATGCCGAGCGCTCCTTCGCGGGCAAGCACTGGATTATGTTCGACCACCTCTCGGTCCCCATCATCCATTTCTACCGGGCGGGGGAACTGGAGGGCTGGTTCCGCCGGGCCGGGCTCCGGAACATCCTCGTGACCGAACGATACGGCGGTGAGCAGGGGAGTTCCTGGCGGGGATACGGGGAGCGGCCGTAATCCTGCGAGTGCTGAAATCTCTCGGAGAACCCTCGGAAAAGGTTCAAGTCGGCCCCTGTGATGGGTCGAAAATCGTGATCCTCGTCACCGGCGGCCTCGGTTTCATCGGCTCCCATCTGTGCAACGCCCTGGCCGCGCGGAGCGAAAAGGTGGTGGCGTTCGACAACGCCGGAGCCGAGCAGACGGCCTTTCTCAAGAGGGTGCGGGCGGACGGGGAGTGGGGCGACTCGGTGACCGTGGTCTCGGGGGACATCCTCGACCACTCGCGCATCATCGAGACCCTCCGGAGCCACGCGGTGGACCGGGTCATCCACACGGCGGCCATGTCCTTCATCCCCGAGACCGTCCGGAAGCCCGTGCAGGCCTTCCGGGTCAATACCGAGGGCACCCTCCACCTCCTGGAGGCGAGCCGCCTGGCGGGCGTCCGCAAATTCGTCTTCGTCTCCACCTCCTCCGTGTACGGGGACCTCCAGCGCGTCCCCGCCGACGAGCAGCATCCCATCGAGCCCAAGGACATCTACGGGGCCACCAAGGCGGCGGCGGACCGCATCGCCATCAGTTACCACAGGACCTACCGGCTCCCGGTGGCCATCGTGCGCACCTCCTCGGTCTACGGCCCCGGGGACCTGGAGAACCGGGTGGCCAAGGTGTTCATCGAGAACGGCCTCCAGGGGAAGCCCATCGACCTCCAGGCGGGCGGGACCCAGCGGAGGGACTTCTCCTACGTGAAGGATGTGGCGCGGGGCATCCTGGCGGCCCTCGACAGCGAGAAGGCGGTGGGGGAGGTCTTCAACATCACCGGCGGCCAGGACCACTCCATCCGGGACCTGGCCGAGATTCTCCGCAAGTTCCTCCCCGGCCTCCAGATTCGGACGACCGGGTCGAGGGAGGTGGACACGAACCGGGGAAGGATGGACATCTCCAAGGCCAGGCGGATTCTCGGCTACGTCCCGAAGTACACGCTGGAGGAGGGCGTGAGGGACTACCTGAAGTGGTACCGGGACTTCTACGCCCCTCTCGCGGGCCTCCCCGTCCGGTGCGCCCCCGTGCTATGATTCCCCTCTGCGTCCCCCAGTTCGGTCCCGAAGAGGTCCAGGCCATCCGCAGGATTCTCCGCTCGGGGTGGGTGGCCGAGGGGGAAGAGAACCACCGGTTCGAGGAGCGGTTCGCCCGCACCATCGGGGTGGACCATGCCGTCACCGTGAACTCGGGGTACTCGGCCCTCCAGCTCGCCATCCAGGCGGCGGGCCTCCGCGGGGAAATCATCCTCCCCTCGTTCACCTTCGCCGCCTCGGCCAACGCCGTCGTGAACGCGGGATGCGTGCCGGTGTTCGCGGACATCCTCCCCGACACCCTGAACATCGACCCCGAGCAGGTGCGCCGCCGAATCACTTCGAGGACGGTGGGCGTGATGCCGGTCCACTACGCGGGGCAGAGTTGCGACATGGACGGCCTGATGCGGGTTTCCCGGGGCCTCACGGTCATCGAGGACTCGGCCGAGGCCATCGGGGCCACCCACCGTGGGAGGAGGACCGGGTCCTTCGGTATCGGGTGCTTCTCCTTCTTCGCCACCAAGAACATCACCACCGGCGAGGGGGGCATGGTGACCACTCGCAGCGCCCGCGTGGCCCGACGGGTGCGGCTCCTGAAGGGGCACGGAATCGCCACCTCCACCTGGGAGCGCGCGGCCCGCCGGGCCCCTTGGAGGCGCTCGGCGGTGGCCCCCGGCTACAACTACCGGATGAGCAGCCTTCAGGCCGCCGTGGGGCTCGTCCAGCTGGGCCGCCTCGACTCCATGAACCGGAGGCGGCGCTCCCACGCCCGCTACCTCACCCGCCGCCTCTCCGGCCTGGAGGGGATCCGGACCCCGGCGGAGGACCCCCGCTGCCGCCACGTCTACCAGATGTATGTCATCCGGGTCTCCGTGGACCGCGACCGCTTCGTCCTCGCCCTCCGCAAGCGCGGCGTCGGGGCCTCGGTCCACTTCGACCCGCCGGTCCACCTCCACCCCTACTACCGCCGGATGAGGAGGTCCCGGGGCAGGTTCCCCGTCACCGAGAGCGCGGCCAGGTCGGTGGTGACGCTCCCCATGTATCCCCAGCTCCGGAAGCGCCAACTCGACGCCATCGTGGCCGCGGTGGAGGGGGCCCTGGACGAGGTCAAGCGCCGTCCATGACACTGGTGGGCCGCCTCGTCCGGCTCCCCTTCTGGAACCGCCTCACGGGCCCCATGGCCGCCCGCGTCCTCCTGTGGGGGCTCTTCGACGTGCTGGTGCGATTCTACCTTCCCCTCCACCGGTTCTCCGCCGTCCTGCTGGCTGCTCCCCTCCTGTTGAACTGGGGCCTGGGGCCCCGGGCGGCCCTCCTCGCATTCGCGGGATACCTCCTGGCCGCCCTCCTCCTCACCCGCTCCCGGGAGGCGCGCGTCGCGGGGTGCTCGGGCCTGGTGAAGGGCCTCTTCGGCCTGCCGGACGGGGAGGCGCCCTACTTCGCCCTCTCCTCCCTCGCCCTCCTCCTCTGGGCCGCCGTTTCCGCGGGGGCGCTCCTCCGATGAACGGGCCGGAGGTCCGCTACCGGGAGTTCCGGCTCCGCGACCTCGAAGCGGTGATGGAGGTCCAGCGCGAGGCATTCCCAAATCCCCTCTCGGGCTTCGCCCTCCTCTTCCTCAGCGCCTGCTGCCGCTTCTACGTGGCCGAGACCGACCGCGTGGCCGGCTATCTCATCCTCGGCAACGACGGCCCCTCCACCCTCTTCATTCACCACCTCGCCGTGGGCGAGAAGCACCGGAGTTCAGGCGTCGGCGCCGGGTTCCTCCGCCGCTACGTGCATCCCCGTCCCTGTCGGGTCACCACCCGGGCCTCCAACACGGGGGCCATCCGGTTTTACGAGACCCACGGATTCCGCGTCCTCACCACCATTCCGGGCCGGGAAGAGGCCCTCGTCCTCCTGGGGCATCCCGGAGGCGCGCCGTGAACATCCTGATGCTCACCACCGCCTACCCCGCTGCCCCGGGGGACGGCCGCGGGATGTTCGTCCACCAATTGGCCCGTCGTCTCGTCCAGCGCGGCCACGGGGTGACCCTGGTGGCCCCCCGGCTCAGGCCCGGGTCCCGGCTCCGGGAGGACTACGAGGGGGTCCGGGTCCGCCGGGTGGCCTGCATGCCTCCGGGAGCCTTCACCTTCGACCAGCTCCGCCGCTCCAGCCCCTTCACCCTCTCCATCCTCGCCACCTACCTCATCGGCACATTTTTCGCATCGCTGCGCGCCGTCCGCCGCGACCGCATCCACCTCATCCACGCCCACTGGGAACTCCCCGGGGGACTCGTCGCGGTCCTAGTGGGGGCGCTCACCCGCCTCCCCGTGGTGGTCTCGGTCCGGGGCATCAGCGAGAACTGGTCCTGGCACCACCCGCTGGTGGGGCCCCTGGTCCGCTGGACCTTCCGCCGGACCCGCTGCATCCTCGCCGTGGCCGAGAACCTCCACGACATCGTGGGGGAGTTCGGGTTCGGGGACCGGGTCCTCCTCGTGCAGCGGGGGGTCGAATTGGACCATTTCCGCCCCCTCCCGCGGGACGCCTCTCTCGCCCGCTGCCTCGGCCTCGAAGGGCGCCGGGTCGTCCTCTACGTGGGGGACTTCATTCCCCGGAAGGGGGTGCGGGAGCTCGTCGAGGCCGCGGCCCTCCTCGGCCGCGACTTCCCCGACCTCGCCCTCCTGCTCGTGGGCGACGGGCCCCTGGAGGGGGAACTCCGCGCGGCCGCAGCCCCCCTCGCTATTCCCGTGGTCTTCGCGGGCCGAGTCAAGCCGGCGGATCTTCCCGCCTACTACTCCCTCGCCGCCGCGGTCGCGGTCCCCAGTCACCTGGAGTTCGGGGCCACGGTCACCATCGAGGCCATGGCCTGCCGCCGGCCCGTGGTCGCCACCGAGACCGAAGGGCGCGGTCCGGTCCTCCGCCGGCGGGAGACGGCCCTCCTGGTCCGTCCCCGGGACCCCCGCGACCTCGCCCGGGGCCTCGCCGAGGTTCTCCGCGACCCCGCCCTGGCCGAGCGGCTCGCCGGGAGCGGGAACCGCTACGCGGTCGAGGAGCACTCCTGGGACCGCGAGGTGGAGCGCACCCTGGAGGGATACCGGCGGGCCCTGGGCCGTCAGGCGGCCGGACCGGTGGGGACCGTTTCCGCCGTGCGTGTGCAGAGGAGGTGAAAGGAGGGGGCGGCCCGGGCCAGGGGACCCCGGAGGACGATTGCGCCGATGCCCGCCAGCAGGAAGCGGCTGCGGGCGTAGGGCGAAGCCGCGAAAGCCCCTGTGACGTCCTTGACCCGGAAGAACGGCTCCAAGAGGCGAGTCACCTCGCCATGCGTTGGAATCCGGAAAAACCAGGAGCATGCGTCGTCGCGCCCGGTCCCGCGGACATAGACGTTCCGCAGGCGGGAGGGCAACCAGTGGAGGGCCGGAAGCCGGTAGTGGTCCTCCACGGGCCACCAGAAGTTCGGAGCGCTCATGTAGAGGGTCCCCCCGGGCCGCAGCACCCGTGCCAACTCGCGGGAGAAAGCGGCCCACCGATTCGGCGGGATGTGCTCGATGACCATGTGACAGATGACCAAATCCACACTCGCGTCCCGGAGGGGAAGGCGGGTGCCGTCTCCCTGGACGAGGTCCGCCGGGAGACCCAGGCGCCGGCCCATGCGCAGTCCCCTGCCGTCCAGGTCCAGGCCAATCGCCCGATGGGAGGCGAACGGAATCAAGTTCCACCCGACCCAACAACCGACCTCCAAGACACTGGCCCCGGTGGGGGGGAGGAACCGCCGCACGAGGCCGTGAACCGCGTCCGCCCGGGGGGAATTCCAGCGCAGCGTCCGGGCGCGCCGCTTCTCCTGCCACGGATTCCGCGCATAGACGCGGATGAACTCCTCCCGCCACGCCTCTGGAAACCGCGTTGCGGAGGCGTCCGACCGGTCCATCTCCACCTGGCGCACACCGGGGGGGTGCAGACTTGGGGATCGCTTCCGGACGATGCTCTCCCAGCCCAGCCGCACCGCGAGTCCGTAGCCGAGGGCCATCTGGGGAAGAGTCACGGCCCGCAGCAGCACGGAAAAGAGGAGGGCGCTTCCCAGGGGGATGCCTGCGGGGCTCAGAAGGCCGACCAGGGCCACCTCCCTGGCTCCCCAGCCCGAGGGAATGGCCGTGGCGTTCCCGAGGAGAGCCGCGGCGTTCAGGATGACCAGCAGGGAGGACCACGGGAGGCTGTAGCCCACGGAGCGGAGGAGGAGGTCTCCCGTGACCACCAAGATGAGCTGGGCCCCGGCCAGGAACGGGAGGAGAAGCAGGAGCCCGGGGTCGCGGAGGAGGGCGCCGGTCTGGAGGCGCAGGTCGTGGAGGAAGCGGACCGCGCGCGCGAGGCGGCCCCCTTCCTGCAGCCGCCCTTCCCACGCCTTCAGCCGTTCCGGGGCGATGAGAAAGAAGGCCGCCGCAAGGCCGAGGGCCACAAGGCCGAGGAGGTAGAGGGGGGTTCGGACGAGGAGGGGGGCACCCAGAACAGCGATGGCGAGGACGACGCTCGATTCGAAGAGGGCGTCCAAGACCGTGACGGAGAAGCCCGTGCCGGTCTCCACGCCGCCCCCGCGCTGGAGGAGGTAGGCCTTGACCAGCAGGCTCAGCCGGAACGGGAGGACCGGGGCGAAGAACCGCTCCGCGAGGTGGAGCTGGACCAGGAACCCGAGTGGGGGGCGCGAGGAGCGGCGGGCCAGGAGGTAGCCGAAGCGGACGGCCTGGAGGATGGGGGAGAGGGTCCACACCAGGAGCGCGCCCAAGAAGAGAAGCGGCTCCTGCAGGTTCGCCGCGGAGGACCAGGGGAAGCTGGCGGCGAACCCCAGAAGGACGAGACCCAGGACCGCCGCCAAGAGGATGGAGAGGGACCGGCGCACGAAAGGCCTCACCGTGAAGAGGCCCTGGAGGTCCACGGCGGCGGGCGCGGCGGCGCCTCCGTTCGAGCGGGACGGACTCGGCTTTCGGGGGGGCATCCCCCCCAGGAGGGTGGGACGCCATAAATCATCGCCCAGGAACGTCCCAACTGTCTTTCGTCAGAGAAGCAGCGCGAGGATGGCAGCGAGGGCGACCGCCGCGCCGCTCCCCTTCCCCCCGATGCGGTAGACGGGCGCCCCCGGCTCCTCCCGCCCCGCCTGGAAGACGAGGACCAGCGAGCCGACCATGACCCCGACGCCCGCGGTGGCCATCGCCATCAGGGCGGGACCTTGGAGGATGGCGGTGATGGGGAGGGCCGCGAGGGCCGCGAAGGGCGGGAGGACCAAGCCCACGCCGGGCTCGCTCCGGCCGAGAAGGAGCGTGAGGAAAGCGACGGGGATGAGGGCCGCGACGGAAGCGAGGGCGGTGGAGAAGCCCGCCCAGATGAGGTAGGTCATGAAGGCCAGCGGGAGGAGAACGGTTCCGAGGTTCAGGCTCAAACGGGTGCGATAGGTCCTCTCCCCCGATGCGAGGGGCTCGCCTACGGGCACACCGTAGAGTTCCTCGAACATCGAGACCTTCTCCGCGCTCAGGGCGGGCTTGCGGGTCCGGAACGAGCCCGGGACCGGGACCTCGAACGCGCTGGCCAGCCAGACGGCCGCGGCCGCCGCGAGGGCCTTCGGGGGCGCGATGGGGAGAAAGAGCAGCAGGAGGAGGGCCGCGAAGAGGAATAGGGATGGCTCATAGCCCTCGAATTTCAGCCACCCGAACCTGAGCCACCAGGGGAGCGGGAACCGTCGGAGGTGGACGGCCTCGAATGCCATCGTTCCGGGACCGGGGGGCGCGCATATATATTTTCTGGACCGTAGTTCCCTGCGCGCGATTTTCGCGTGACGGAAGGTTGATTTCCGCGAGAAACCTTCGCGCGAGGATGTTCGACGGCCTCGCATTCTTCCAAGAACGCGGATATCATCGCGCGAAGTGCGGGTGCGGCTCCCACTTCTGGAGCCTCGACCCGGCCCGGAAGTTGTGCGGCGACGCCCCCTGCGTCCCCTACTCTTTCCTCGGCGCGCCCGCCCTCCGGCGGCGGTCGGTGGCCGAGATGCGGGAGGCCTACCTCTCCTTTATCGAGTCCCAGGGCCACACCCGCCTGAAGCCCTACCCGGTGGTGGCGGCCCGGTGGCGGGACGACGTGATGCTGACGAACGCCTCCATCTACGACTTCCAGCCCTGGGTCACATCGGGCATGGTCCCGCCCCCCGCCAACCCGCTCGCCATCTCCCAGCCCTGCATCCGGCTCGACGACGTGGAGTCGGTCGGGCGCTCGGGGCGCCACCTCACCAGTTTCGAGATGATGGCCCACCACGCCTTCAACTCGCCCGGCACCGAGGTCTACTGGCGGGACGAGACCCTGCGCCTCTGCTCGGAGTTCCTCTGGAAAGCGGGGGCCGACCCGGCGGCGGTGACCTACAAGGAGAAGTGGTGGTTCGGCGGCGGCAACGCGGGGCCGAGCGTCGAGGTGCTGCTCGGCGGGCTGGAGGTGGCGACGCTGGTTTTCATGGACCGGGAGGCCCACCCCTCGGGCGACGTCGAACTGGAGGGGCAAAAATACCGCCCGATGGAGCGGCGCATCGTGGACACAGGCTACGGCCTGGAGCGGCTGGCGTGGGCATCCCAGGGGACGCCGACCATCTACGACTCGGTCTTCCCCGAGGCGGTCCGGCGGGTCCAGGGGCTGGCGGGGCTCGACATCGAGAAGCACCGGGACCTGCTCGGCAAGGTGTGCCGCCTCGCGGGGGGCATGGGGGACCTGCGGGGCACGACCCTGCGCGAACTGCGCAAGAGGGTGGCGAAGGAGGCGGGGCTCGACGTGGACCGGTTGGAGAAGGTCCTGGAGCCCATCGAGTCGGCCTATGCGGTGGTGGACCATGCCCGGACCCTCGGCTGGATGGTGCGGGACGGGGTGGTGCCGAGCAACGTCCACGTCGGATACTTGGCGCGGCTCGTCCTGCGGCGGATGAAGCGGCTGATGGACTCCCTGGGGCTCAAACTCTCGATTCCGGAAATCGTGGAACTCCACTTCCCGCTCCCCCAGGCCTCACTGAAGGAGATGTTGGGCGAGGAGCAGCGCCGCTATCGGGAGACGCTGGAGCGCGGCAGGCGGATGGTGGAGCGCGAGGCGGCTGGGAAAAAACGCATCACCCCCGAGGCGCTCGTCGAGTTCTACGACAGCCACGGCCTCGTCCCCGAGGTGGTGAAGGAGGCGGCCTCCGCTGCGGGGGTCGCGGTCGAGGTGCCGGACGACTTCTACTCCCAGGTGGCGAAGCGCCACGCCAAGTTGGTGAAGGAGGCGAAGGGGGCGCGGCTGCCGGAGGGAAAGTTCGCGCCGACCCGGAAACTCTACTACGAGTCACCGCCCGCGCTCGATTTCACCGCGAAGGTCCTCGGGGTCGCCGACCGGTGGGTGATTCTCGACGCAACGGGCTTTTATGCCGAGGGCGGGGGGCAGCCGAGCGACCAGGGGGTGCTCCACGCCGGAGGGAAGGCGGTCCAGGTGCGGGAGGCGCAGGAGAACCAGGGAATCCTCTTCCACCAGGTGGACCACCCCGAGTTGTTCAAGCCGGGCCAGGAGGTCCGGGGCGAGGTGAACCCGGTCCGGAGGACGGCCCACACCCGCCACCACACCGCGACCCACCTCGTCCTCGAAGCGTGCCGCAGGGTCCTCGGGCAGCACGTCTGGCAGGCGGGGGCACAGAAGGGGCTCCACTCCGCGCGGCTCGACATCACCCATTTCCGGGCCCTCGACCCGGAGGAGTTGAGGCGCATCGAGGCGGTGGCGAACGCGCTGGTGATGGAGGACCTGCCGGTGGAGTGCGTCTTCCTCGACCGGAACGAGGCGGAGAGGCGCCACGGGTTCGAACTCTACCAGGGCGGGCTGGTCCCGGGGGCCAAGGTCCGGACCGTCACCATGGACGGCAACGTCCAGGCGTGCGGCGGCACCCACTGCGAGAGGACCGGGACCGTCGGGGCCATCAAGATTCTCCGGGCCGAGCGCATCCAGGACGGGGTCGAGAGGCTCGAATACGCGGCGGGGGAGGCGGCCATCCGGGCGATGCAGGAACTGGAGGCGACCCTGCGGCGGGCGGCCGACGCCCTGCGGGTCCCGCCCGACCAGTTGCCGAAAGCGGTGGAGAAGTTCTTCGGGGAGTGGAAGGAGCGCGGGAAGGCGCTGGAGAACCTCTACGAGGTCGCCGCCCGGGCGCAGGTCGAGGAGGCGGTGCGGACGGCCAAGGAGGGGGTCGCGGTCGTCAAAACCGAGGTGGACGACAGCAACATGGTGAAAATCGCCAAGCAGGTCTCCGGGAAGGGGGTCGCATGTATCGTGGCGCGGAGGGACGGCAGGTTCGTCGTGGCGACCGGGAAGGGGGATGCGCGGGAGGTGGTCGCGAGGATGTGCGGGGTGCCCGGCGGGCAGGGCGGGGGGAAGCCCGATTTGGCGCAGGGGGCGGGGGAGAGCGGGGCGTAGTCGGAGGAGGCGGTGAGGGTGGGGGGCGAGATGCTGCGGAAGGAGAAATCTGTCTGTTCTCCCCATCGG
>CAZANW010000046.1:0-16001 GCA_964486625.1 uncultured Halobacteria archaeon | reverse complement strand
CCCGAGCTACTGACCATCCAGAACCGCAACAACGTTGGTTGACGGGCCACTTAGTCGGCTGTCGCCTCGTTGCCTCGGACTTCAGCGACTGCACCGCAAATAAATTTAACAACACCTTCGTAAATGTCAAAACTAATTTGGACCCGAGCAATCTTTCCTTCTCGTTCAATTTCATTTCCGGACCCGGAATTGCCATCGACGGCGAGAGCATTTTCGACAGCGTGGTTATCGGCAACACAGTCACCTCCCTTCGCGGCATGCTCTTCAACGACTCGGGCTCGCTCCTGATTGCGGACAACTCCATCGACGGAGCCGACGTCGCCCTATCCTTCAACAACACCCCCAACGTCACTGTCCAGAACGGCACCATCCTGAACTCCACGCAACTGGACCTGCGACTCCAAGGCGCCAACGTGACCCTCCTCAACACCTCCGTCAATCCGCAGAAGGTCGAGACTACGGGCGCGTTCGAGTTGGCGGTCCGGTGGCTCTTGGACGTCACCGTGGTGGGCGCGGGAGGGCAGCCCGTCGGAAACGCCACCGTGACTGGCACGGATGCTTTGGGGAACGTGGCTTTCAACCTGACTACCGGCCCCGACGGCCGAATCCCGTCCCAGACGCTGATTCAGTTCTTCCAGAACCAGACCGCGCGGGTCAACTTCACACCCTATACGGTCACCGTGACGAAACCGGGGTTCATCTCGGTAACCCAGGCGGTCGAGATGGACCGGAGCCGGTCCATCGTCCTGACCCTGCGGTCCCTCATCCCGGCAACCATCGACTTCGACCCCGGCAGCCTGAACCTCCAGAGCCGGGGCCGGTTCGTCACGGTCTATATCGAGACCCCGGGTTTCGACGTCCGACAGATTGACCTCTCCTCCATCCGGATCAACGGCGTGGTCCCCGTGGACGACTTCTGGCTCCGCCTGCCGCTCCAACTCGGCGACCGCGACTTCAACGGAATTCCCGACGTCACGGTGAAGTTCGACCGCCAGGCCGTCCAGGCCATCCTCCAGCCCGGGGAGAACGTGACTGTCACGGTCTCGGGCCTCCTGGCGGGCCAGCCGTTCAACGGGTCGGACACCATCCGCGTCTTCTCCAACGACTGGACGGAGCAAACGTTCTTGGGGAAGCAGGCGAAGGCGATGGGCCTCCCGCCGCCCCACCGGGGCGGTGGCGGAGGCGGAGGTCCTCCTCCGGTGCCATCGGGGCTTGAGAAACAAGGCGGGACGCCTCCCGGACTGGAGAAGCAGGGCGGAGTGCCACCGGGCCAGGAGCAGGCCTCGGACCAAGGCGGTGGGAACGGGAATGGGGCCGGGAACTCTCCGGAGCCGACACCCGGGTCGAGCCCGTCTCCGACTCCAGAGCCCACGGCCGCCCCGACGCCGACACCGGCCCCGTCGCCGGGCGGCAATCCTTCCCAAGGAGGCGGACAGGGGCCGAACCAGGGCGGAGCGGGCCAGGGCGGGCGCTCCGGCGAGGCTGGCGGGAGCCACGGTCAAAGCGAATAAGGGACGGGGAGGGGGCCCGGCGGGTGCGCCAAAGAAGCGTGCCCGCTTTATATTGGCCCTTCTAGAGTATTTCATGGGATGCCCCGGGGGTCAGGACTGGTAGCGGATTCGGCGTCTTTCGGGATTCCTGGGAGTCGGGGGGAGGACAAGGTCCTGCACCGTCATATCCCCGCAGCGGTGGCGGGTCTCTCCGTCCTCGCCCTTCTCGTAGTCGTTCATCCGGCCTCGGCCCAGTCCTGCGTGAACGTTGCATCGGATGATTTCTTAATCAATAATTCAACCCTCCTCTGCCCTGGTGAACACAGCGTTGGCGACTCCAATAGCAACGGTGTGGTGCTTATCAATACAGACAACCTTACGCTCGATTGCAATTTTTCAACGCTGAATCTGACCACGGGTAGCGCAGGGTTCATCCGTTCAACCAACCGAAGAAACATAACAATCAAGAACTGCGTTACTAAGGGCGATCCTGGAGTATATTTCCAAAACACTTCAGACTCGTTCATTGTAAACAGTAGCTTTCTCCCACGGTTCGATGGGAGTAATGGAGAAGGACTCATTCTACGTGCGTCCAACAATAACACGCTACAGAGCAACACACTAGCCAGTTTCATTATTGGAATTGATATTGGAGCGTCGAGCGACAGCAACAACAACTCTATAGTTCAAAGCAAGATTAGCAATGTAAATATCGGAATCTTGGCGGGGGTTGCCGGATCGGGAAATCGGTTTATAGAAAATTACATAACCAGTGGAAGCAATGATGGAATTCGACTGGAAGACAGCCCCGGATCCTTCGTCGAGAACAATACGATTTTGAACCGCGGGAGGTATGGAATTTATCTGGAGTTTACCGGGGTTGGGACAAAAAACTCGACTTTCATCAACAACACAGTCTCGGGCAGTACTACCTGCGGAATCCAGATAGACGCCGGAAGCACGAACAACTCGCTCTATTTCAACAACCTGACGAATACGAACCAAATTTGCTCCAATGAGCCTGCAAATGCCTACAACAATAGCTCCCGTTGGGGCAATTTCTGGTCCGACCTGAACGCCGCGAACTTCACCGACCCCGACGGCGACGGCTTCTACGACTCCGGCCCCGGCCACCCCTACCGCCAGTCCACCGGGGGCGCCGTTTCCGCGAGCGTCGTGGACTGGGGCCCCTGCCGCTACCGGAACTGCCTGGGCCTCGTCAACAAGACGTCGGCCCCCGGGGCCCCCTTCAACATCACGTTCACCCTCCGCAGCAACCTGCCCATCCCGACCTCCTCCATCACGGTTCTGGTCAACGGGTCCGTCTCCACATCCTTCTCCTCGTCGAGTTGCACGACCCGGTGGCAGGAAGGCTGGCAGGCGGTCTGCACCGACAACGAAACCGGCATCGGCGGGGGCCCCGTAAACATCTCCGTGACCGCGGCTGATGTCGGCGGCGTCAGCGGCCTCTTCTCGCTGAACGTCACGGCCCCCGCCTCGGTGACCGGCCTCTCGGCCTCGGTCGGCCTGAACTCCATCAACTGGACCTGGACCAACCCGACCAGTTTGAACTTCGACCACACCGAGGTGTGGGTGAACGGGACCTTCAAGGCCAACGTCACCGCCCCCCACTACAACCTGGCCGGCCTGACCCCCAACGTCAGCGCCATCCTCTCCCTCCGGACCGCGAACTCCAGCGGGGTTCCCAACGCGACCTGGGTCAACGACACCCGCGCCACCCTCGCCGACCGGCCCACCGGCCTCGCCGCCACCGCACAAAGTGCCTCCAGCGCCTCCCTCTCCTGGTCCAACGCAACGAACCCGGCATCCACGGAGATTGACGTTTTCCGGAATGGAATTCTCGTCGGTGCCGTCGCAGGGGCCTCCTACGTGGATTCGGGGCTAAGCGGGGGTACCTCCTACACCTACATCGTCGGGGCTCGGAACGCCAACGGGGTGCGAAACAATTCATCGGCGGTCGGCGTGACCACCCCGGCCGTCTCGACTGGAGATGGAAGCGGCGGCGGTAGAACGAGCGATGCGGATGCAGCCCCTGCGGCAGCCCAGTCCGCCCCCACCTTCACCGTGGCTCCCCAGGTAGAGGTCATCCAGAGCCTCCCGCCCATCGCCAGCGACCAGCCGGTGAGCATCCCCATCGAGAAAGGAGAGGTCACCGGCATCACCCTCGAAGCGAACGTTCCCATATCGGGGGCCCAGCTGGCGGTCCGCTCCTACGCGGCGCCCCCGAGCAGGGTCTCTCCCCCGCCGATGGACGGCGGCAAGGTCTTCTCCTACCTCGAGATTTCCCTGGTTCGCGTCCAGGCCTCCGACGTCAAGAGGGCCGCGGTCCAGTTCAAGGTCCCTGGCGAGTTCTTCCGAGAGAACAGCCTCAGTCCCGACGCGACCCGGCTGAACGTCTACGACGCAGCCGCCAGGGCGTGGAGCCCCCTCCCCACGCGGAGGGTTCAGGCGGCCTCCCCAACTACCGAGGAGACTTTCCAGGCCGACGTGCCCCACTTCTCCGTTTTCGCCATCACTGCCGGGGCGGTAGCCTCTGCAACCCCCACGTCGTCCATGCCGCAGTTGGCGAGCCCGACATCGCCCCCCGTCACTCCCGCGCCATCCCGGCCCTCCTTCCCGCTTGCCCTAATCGTTGGCTTGGGGAGCCTCGTTTTCATTGCGGCGGTTGCGGTCCTGGTCCGGAAGTCCGTCAGGAAACGAAAGGAATAGAGAGCGGCCCCGTTGTGCGTCAGTGGATGTAGTTCACGCTGCCCCGGTCGAACCCGGGCACAATCTCGAAACGAGAAACGTCGGGGCTCCACGCCGCGTCGGGGAACACGAGGTTCGGGAAGTAGCGCAGCGGGTCGAGGGCCATCCGGGTCGCCGGGCTCTCCTCGCCGAGCATGGCGCGGCAGATGCGGTAGGTCTGGACCCGCGTCTGCTCCTCGTCGTGGTAGCCGAGGGCGTGGAGATACTCGTGGAGGAGGACCATGAAGGTGTAGGGCCGGTAGAGTTCCGGCCGGGTCGCCTGGATGCGCGCCAAGGGGACCCGGTTCATCACAATCGCGTTGGAGTCGAGCGGGTAGAACGCCCCGAGGAAGCCCCGGGGGTGGTTCCCGAGGTCGGCCAGAGCCAGCATGAGCCCCCCGCGCTCCCGGCCGATGGAGACCCGCGCCGCCTCCTTCACCAGCTCGTAGATGTCGGCGAGGTCCCTCGCGCGCTCCAGCCGTTCGGCGAGACCCGGCTCCATCCACTAACCTATGGTTAGTGCCACTACATAAAGGCACCGGCCCCCGGGCCTATTCCCAATTTCGACTTCTGGGAAACCGGGTTTATGCTCAGAAACAACATAGGAATGATGGAAGCGGTGTGGTTGGGGGTCGTCCTGCTCCCTCTGATTTTCCTATTGGCCTACCTGGAGCGGAAGCGTTTCTCCCTCGGCCGGTTCCTCCGGCGCCGCCTGCGCCAGCCCGAGGAGAGCCCCGCCTGCCTGATTGTCCAGGACCCGCCCGACGACCTGCGGGAGGCCTTCCGGTTCATGGCGCGCCGCCTCGGGGGGCGGGCCGACTTCGACCACCTCTTCCAGACCATCGCCCGCAACGCCCACGGCCCGCAGGTCCTCTCGTGCCGCATCCGGAACGGCGGGACTCAATACCACTTCCGGGTCATGCCCGTCCCAGCGGGCTACGCCGTCACCGGCCACTGCGAACCGGTCCCGGAGCGCCACCCCCTCCGCCACTACATCGGCATCGGGACCGACCTGGTCCGGGCGTGCGCCGACTTCCGGAAGTTCTACGACGAGTGGCGGAGCCTCAAGTTCCACCTGTAGGCCCGCAGGGAGTTTAACGCCGGGCGCGAGGGAGGGGGATGCATGTCCTTGGAATCGAGGGAACCGCCTGGGCCCTCTCGGCGGCGGTCGTCTCCGACACGGAGGTCATCAGCCGCGCCGACCACCCCTACCGGCCCCCCTCGGGCGGCATCCACCCCCGGGAGGCGGCCCAACACCACTCGGCCCACGTCGGGGAGGTTCTCCGCGAGGCGCTGGCGGGGGCCGCCGCCCGGGGGGTCCCCGCCCGGAGGCTCGACGGGGTGGCCTTCTCCCAGGGCCCCGGCATGGGCCCCTGCCTCCGCACCGTCGCCACCGCGGCCCGGGCCCTGGCGCTGAAACTCCGCAGGCCCCTGGTCGGCGTCAACCACCCGGTCGCCCACATCGAGGTGGGCCGGTGGCGGACCGGCGCCCGCGACCCTGCGGTGCTTTACCTCAGCGGCGCCAACTCGCAGGTCCTGGTGGCCCACCGGGGCCGCTACCGGGTCCTCGGGGAGACCCTCGACATCGGCCTCGGCAACGCCCTCGACAAGTTCGGGAGGTTCCTCGGCCTGAGCCACCCGGGCGGGCCCCGCGTCGAGGAGTTGGCCCGGAAGGGCTCCCGCCACCTCCCGCTCCCCTACACGGTGAAGGGGATGGACCTCTCCTTCGCGGGCCTCGAGACCGCGGCCGAAGGGCTCGTGAAGTCGGGGGCCCGGCCCGAGGACGCGGCCCGCAGCCTCCAGGAGACCGCTTTCGCCATGGCCGTCGAGGTCGCCGAGCGGGCCGCGGCCTACGCGGGCAAGGAGGAGGTCCTGCTCGCCGGCGGCGTGGGGGCCAACCTGCGCCTCCAGGAGATGCTCCGGGCCATGGCCGGGGCCCGCGGGGCGCGGTTCCTCGTCCCGGAGCGGGAGTTCCTGGCCGACAACGGGGTCATGATTGGGCACCTGGGCCTCCGGTTGCTCCGGCACGGGGTCGAGACTCCTGTGGAGGCGTCCGGGGTCCTTCCCTACCAGCGGGCGGACCAAGTGAGCCTCCCGTGGCTCGAAGAGGCGCGCCTCGAATCCCCGGCCTCCCTGCGCGGGGCGGAGGCGGTCGTGGAACTCCACGACGGCGAAGCCATCAAAACGCGGGTCCCCAAGGCTTACCGCATCGCCCCCATCGAGGAGCGCCTCCGAGAGGAGCGGTTGCGCCGGGAGGCCCGGCTCATGGTGGAGGCCCGGCGGGCCGGGGTCCCGACGCCCGTCCTGCGGGGGGTGGACACGGGGGCCGGAGCCCTGCGGATGGAACGGCTCGACGGGCCCCTGCTCCGCGACTCGCTCACGGCGGGGGCGTGCCGGGAGGCGGGGCGGCTCCTCGGCAGACTCCACGCCGCCTCCATCGTCCACGGCGACCCGACGCCCTCGAACTTTCTTTTCTCCGGCGGTCGCCTGCACGTGATTGACTTCGGCATGGCCGAATCCTCCCGGGAGGAGGAGGCCCGGGGGGTGGACCTCCACCTCTTCCTCCAGTGCGCCCCCGGGTTCCGCCGGGCCTTCCGGGAGGGCTACCGGAGCGGGTTCCCCGGCTCCGGGGGGCCCCTGCGCCGGGCCGCGGAGATTGGGCGCCGGGTCCGCTACTACCGGGGCTGAGGCCGGCCGGCCGTTCCCGATTCACGCGCGAAATCGTCGAAAGATATTTAAGTAGGAGGCGGGGTATCGGCCATTGCTTCGGGCCCGTAGCTCAGGCAGGTAGAGCGCCTGGCTTTTAACCGACACGATGGAGCGAAAAAACCCAATCACGGCGTTGGCGCGCGGGACGCAACTCCCGCCCATCGAGGGCAGGGGCTGCTCCGCAGCCCCCCGGCGCCTCGCTCCGCGATGCGCCGGCAGGGAAGAGACCAGGTGGCCCGGGGTTCAATTCCCCGCGGGCCCGTCTGAAGTCCCGGGCCTCTCGGAAACTCTCTCGTCCCGTCGTCGCGGGCCTCTATCCCGCGTGCCTTCGGCACGCGTGGCAGTCAAGGATTCAGGCCCGCGCCGGTCCCCTCGGGAACGCTCTCGTTTCGCCGTGACACCGCGAGGACTGGGAGTGAAAGCATGAAAATCCGCCCGAGCCAGCACGAACTGGTCCCCCGCCACGAGAGGACCTCCGCCGAGGAGGTCAAGCAGATTCTCCAGCGCTACGGCATCACCAAGGAGCACCTGCCCAAGATTCGCGCCACCGACCCGGCCGCGGCCGAGATTGGGGCCCAGCCGGGGGACGTCCTCAAGATTTACCGCAAGAGCCCCACGGCGGGGGAAGCCGTGGTCTACCGGGTGACGATAGCATGATCGACCGGAAAGCCCTGGCCCGCGCCTACTTCACCCGCGACAAGATTGCCCGCCACCACCTTGAATCGTTCAACAAATTCCTGGAATCGGGCCTCCAGCGGGTGATTGACGAGGAGGGGGTCATCCTGACCGACATCGACGAGGCCGACCACCGGGGCAAATACCGCATCTACGTCAAGATGGGGAAGGTCCGGGTCGGGATGCCCGAGGTCACCGAGGCCGACGGGGCCAAGGAGCCCCTGCTGCCCTCGGACGCCCGCATCCGGAACCTGACCTACGCGGCCCCCATCCACCTGAAGATGCAGATTGTCTACGACTACTACGAGCAGGGGCAGAAGGACGAGCGGGGCAAGGAGGAGGAGGCCGTCATCGGCGAGCTCCCCATCATGGTCCGCTCCCGGGGGTGCCACCTCTACGGCCTCCCCGACGAGTGCGGCCAGGCCCCGTCGCAGGAGCGGAGGTGCTGCCTGGTCCACGCCGGCGAGGACCCGGTGGACCCCGGAGGCTACTTCGTCATCAACGGGACCGAGCGCGTCGTCATGACCCTGGAGGACCTCGCCCCGAACAAGATTCTCGTGGAGAAGACCGAGCGCTACAACGAGGAGGTCGAAGTCGCCAAGGTCTTCTCCCAGCGGCGCGGCTACCGCGCCCTCGTCGTGGTGGAGAAGAGCCGGGAGGGCATCCTCGAGGTCTCCTTCCCCTCGGTCTCGGGCCGCGTCAACTTCGTGACCCTCGTGAAGGCCTTGGGCGGGACCGACCCCAAGAGCGGCAAGGACGCCTTCTCGGACGAGGACATCGTGAACCTGGTCTCCAGCAGCCCCGCCATCCATCGGCTCATGCTGGAGAACCTGGAGCAGGCCGAGGTCCAGAACCACGAGGAGGCGATGCTGAAAATCGGCAAGCGGGTGGCGGCGGCCCAGACCAAGGACTACCAGAAGCGGCGGGCCGGCTACGTCATGGACCGCTACCTCCTCCCCCACCTCGGGGTCGAGGAGAAGGACCGCATCGCCAAGGCCTACTTCCTGGGGCACATGGCCGAGGCGTGCTTCGAGCTCGCCATGGGGATGCGGAACGAGGACGACAAGGACCACTACGCCAACAAGCGGCTGAAACTGGCGGGGGACCTCATCGAGGACCTCTTCCGGGTCTCGTTCAACCGCCTCGCCCGGGACGTCAAATACCAGCTGGAGCGCTCGGTCATGCGCCACCGCGAGCCCACGGTCCTCACGGCGGTCCGGGCCGATGTCCTCAGCGACCGGCTCCTCCACCCCCTCGGGACCGGGAACTGGGTCGGGGGCCGGACCGGCGTGTCGCAACTCCTCGACCGGAGCGACCACATCGCCACCCTCTCCCACCTGAGGCGGGTCATCAGCCCCCTCTCGCGGACCCAGCCCCACTTCGAGGCCCGCGACCTCCACGCGACCCAGTGGGGCCGCATCTGCCCGACCGAGACCCCCGAGGGCCCCAACTGCGGCCTCGTCAAGAACCTGGCCCAGATGGCCGAACTCAGCACCGGCGCCCCCGAGGAGGAGGTCCGGCGCATCCTCTTCGGCTTCGGCGTGAAGCCCCTGAAGGTCGGGACCTCGGTGGCCTCCGGGGACGCCCGGGTCTTCGTGGACGGGGCGCTCATCGGGACCGTCAAGGACCCCGCGAAACTCGCCGGCGACGTCCGGCGCATGCGGAGAGCGGGCGAACTGTCGCCCCAAGTGAACGTGACCCACTACTCGAAGACCGGCGAGGTCATCGTGAACGCCTCCATGGGGCGGGCCCGCAGGCTCCTCATGGCCGTGGAGAGCGGCAAGCCGCTCCTCACCGAGAGGCACATGGCGGACCTCCAGGCGGGCCGCATCACCGCGGACGAGCTGGCCGCCAAGGGCGTCCTCGAGTTCCTGGACGCGGAGGAGGAGGAAAACGCCTACATCGCCATCCGGGAGGAGGACCTGACCCCGGAGCACACCCACCTGGAGATGGACCCCTCCCTGATTCTCGGCATCTGCGCCTCCCTCATTCCCTACCCCGAGCACAACTCGGCCCCCCGCAACACCATGGGGGCGGGCATGGTCAAGCAATCCCTCGGGTTCCCGATGGCGAACGTCTTCCTCCGGGTCGAGACCCGCAACTACATGCTCCACTACCCGCAGTCGGAGATTGGGACCACCATCGCGTCGGAGACCACGGGCTACAACGCCCGCCCCGGGGGGCAGAACTTCGTCGTGGCCGTCCTCCCCTACGAGGGGTTCAACATCGAGGACGCCCTCATCCTGAACCGGGGCTCCGTGGAGCGGGGCCTCGGGCGCTCCCACTTCTTCCGGACCTACGAGGCCGAGGAGCGGACCTACCCCGGCGGCCAGAGGGACCGCTTCGAGATTCCCGACGCCGAGGTGGACGGCGCCCGGGAGAGCGAGGCCTACGCCCAACTCGACGCCGACGGCGTCGTGAACCCCGAGACCCCGACGGCGGGGAACGCGGTCCTCGTCGGCAAGACCTCCCCGCCCCGCTTCCTCGAAGAGCCCACGGAGCTCGGGCTGGCCCCCCAGCAGCGGCGGGAGTCGTCGGTGACCATGCGGAGCAACGAGGAGGGCGTGGTGGACGCCGTGGTCCTCTGCGAGTCGGAGAACGGGACGCCCCTCGTCAAGGTCCGGGTCCGGGACCCGCGCCTGCCGGAAATCGGGGACAAATTCGCCTCCCGCCACGGGCAGAAGGGCGTCATCGGGCTCATCGTGCCCCAGGAGGACATGCCCTTCGCCGAGTCGGGCGTGGTCCCCGACCTCATCGTGAACCCGCACGCCATCCCGAGCCGCATGACGGTGGGCCACGTCCTCGAGATGATTGCGGGCAAGGTGGGGGCCATGGAGGGGCGGCGCATCGACGCCACGCCCTTTTCGGGGGAGAAGGAGGAGGGGCTCCGGCAGGCCCTCCACCGCCTCGGGCTCCACCACGCGGGGAAGGAGGTCCTCACCGACGGCATCACCGGCCAGCGCATCCTCGCGGACCTCTTCGTCGGGGTCGCCTACTACCAGAAACTCTACCACACCGTGGCCTCGAAAATCCACGCGCGGTCCCGGGGCCCGGTCCAGGTCCTCACCCGCCAGCCCACCGAGGGGCGGGCCCGGGAGGGCGGCCTGCGGTTCGGGGAGATGGAGCGGGACGTCCTCATCGGCCACGGGGCCGCCCTCGCCCTCAAGGAGCGGCTCCTCGACGAGTCGGACAAGGTGATGGAGTATGTCTGCACCCAGTGCGGGATGATTGCCGCCATGGAGCGCGCGAGCAAGCGGGCGGTCTGCAACAACTGCAAGGGGGAGACCGAGATTTATGCCGTGGAGATGTCCTACGCGTTCAAACTGCTCCTGGACGAGATGAAGAGCCTGGGCATCGCTCCGAGGCTGGAGTTGGAGGACGCGGTCTGAGATGGCGGCCCCCAAGCGCATCGCGCGCATCAAATTCGGCCTCCTCTCCCCCAAGGAAATCCGCAAGATGAGCGTGACGAAGATCATCACCGCCGACACCTACGACGAGGACGGGTTCCCCATCGAGATGGGGCTCATGGACCAGCGCCTCGGGGTCATCGACCCCGGCCTCCGGTGCAAGACCTGCGGCGGCCGGCCCGGCGAGTGCCCCGGCCACTTCGGCCACATCGACCTCGTGGCCCCGGTGGTCCACGTCGGCTACGCCCGCCTCATCCACCGCATCCTCCAGTCCACCTGCCGGAAGTGCTCCCGGGTGCTCCTGGACGGGGAGGAGAGGGAGAAGGCCCTGGACCTCGCCAAGGAGAAGGTGAACCGGGCGTTCACGATTGACGAGATTGCCCGCGACCTCGCCCGGGAGTGCATCAAGAAGAAGGCCTGCCCCTATTGCGGCGAGGCCCAGAAGGACGTCGTTTTCGAGAAGCCCACCACCTACTACGAGAAGGGGGGCAAGTCCGCCGCCGCGGCGGCCGAGGCCCCGGCCCCCCCCGCGAAGGAGGAAGAGGAGCCCCCCCGGCCCGGGGGCCCCGCCGAGGACGAGCAGAAACTCACCCCCATGGACGTCCGGGACCGCCTGGAGCGCATCCCGGACGGGGACATCCCCCTCTTCGGCATGGACCCGAAGAACGCCCGGCCGGAGTGGGTCATCCTGAAGGTCCTGCCCGTCCCGCCCGTCACCACCCGGCCCTCCATCACTCTGGAGAGCAGCCAGCGCTCCGAGGACGATTTGACCCACAAACTGGTGGACATCATCCGCATCAACCAGCGGTTCCAGGAGAACAAGGAGGCGGGCGCGCCCCAGCTCATCATCGAGGACCTCTGGGAACTGCTCCAGTACCACGTCACCACCTATATGGACAACGAGGTCTCGGGAATTCCCCCGGCCCGCCACCGCTCGGGCCGCCCCCTGAAGACCCTGAGCCAGCGCCTCAAGGGGAAGGAGGGGCGGTTCCGGGGCTCCCTCAGCGGCAAGCGCGTGAACTTCTCGGCCCGGACGGTCATCAGCCCCGACCCCAACCTCTCCATCGGCGAGGTCGGGGTCCCCGAGGGCATCGCCCGGGAACTCACCATCCCGGTCACCGTCACCGCCCGCAACCTGGAGACCATGCGGGGGACCCTCGCCAAGGGGCCGAGGTCCGGCGGGGTGAACTACGCCCGCCGCCTCGACGCCCGGAGGGTGAAGGTCACCGAGAAGAACTGCGAGGAACTCGCCCAGCAGATGGAGCCCGGCTGGAAACTCGACCGCCAGTTGAAGGACGGCGACATCGTGCTGTTCAACCGCCAGCCCTCCCTCCACCGCATGTCCATCATGGCCCACCGCATCAAGGTGGTGCCCGCCCCCCACAAGACCTTCCGGCTGAACCCCGCGGTCTGCCCGCCCTACAACGCCGACTTCGACGGCGACGAGATGAACCTCCACGCGCCCCAGACCGAGGAGGCCCGGGCGGAGGCCCGCATCCTCATGGCGGTCCAGGAGAACATCCTGAGCCCCCGGTTCGGCGGCCCCATCATCGGGTGCATCCACGACCACATCACCGGCCTCTTCCTCCTCACCCACGGCCGGCAGAAGTTCGCCCGGGAGTCGGCCCTGGACCTCATCCGGAACACCTCGGCGGCCGACCTCGGGCCCCCCGCCGGCGAGGAGGAGGGCGTGCCCTACTGGACCGGCAAGCAGCTCTTTGGTCTCATCCTCCCGAAGGACCTGAGCATCGCCTTCAAGGCGGAAATCGCCAAGACCTGCGACCACTGCCGGGGCGCCAAGAGCGTGGCGGACCTGGAGAAGTGCCCCCGGGACGCCTTCGTGGTGGTCCGGGACGGGGTCCTCGTCAGCGGCTCCATCGATGAGGCCGCCGTGGGGGCCTTCAAGGGCAAGATTCTCGACAAGATTGTCAAGGAGTATCCCCGGGACCAGGCCCGCGAGTTCCTCGACAACGCCACGAAACTCGCCATCCGGACCCTCATGCGCCTCGGGTTCACCGCGGGCATCAGCGACGAGGACATCCCCATGGAGGCCCGGGTCGAGATTGACGACGTCATCGGGAAGGCCCGGGAGCGGGCGAAGAAACTCATCGCCCTTTTCGACGCCGGCGAGCTCCAGCCGATGCCCGGCCGGACCCTCGAGGAGACGCTCGAGATGGAAATCATGCGGGAACTGGGGCGCGCCCGGGACACGGCGGGGCAGATTGCCGAGCGCCACCTCTCCCCCGAGAACCCGGCGGTCATCATGGCGGTCTCCGGCGCCCGGGGCTCCATGCTCAACCTGACCCAGATGGCGGGCTGCGTGGGCCAGCAGTCGGTCCGGGGCGAGCGCATCTCCCGGGGCTACTACAAGCGGACCCTCTCCCACTTCAAGCAGGGGGACCGGGAGGCCTCGGCCCGGGGCTTCATCCAGTCCTCCTACAAGCGGGGCCTGACGCCCCTGGAGTATTTCTTCCACTCCATCGGCGGGCGCGAGGGGCTCGTGGACACCGCCGTGCGCACCTCGCAAAGCGGCTACCTCCAGCGGCGGCTCATCAACGCACTCCAGGACCTGGAGGTCAAGTACGACGGGACCGTCCGGGAGACCCGGGGCGTGGTGGTCCAGTTCCTCTACGGAGAGGACAACGTGGACCCGGCCAAGAGCGACTACGGCAAGGCCGTGAACATCCCCCGCATCATCCGCACCGTGGCCGGGACGCTGACGGAGGAATAATGGCCACGACGAAGACCGCTGCGAAGGCCAAGCCCAAGAAGGACATCCGGGTCGTCAAGGAGGCCAAGCAGGAACTGGAGAACCGGGGCGTGGACGCAGCCACCGCCACCCTCCTCCTCCGGGCGGAGTGGGACGCCGTCGCCATCCGCAGCAAGGCCCGGGTCGAGGACCTCATCGGGCTCGTCTCGCCCTTCTGGAGGACCATTTCGGAGAAGACCCGCGCCCTGCCCCTGCCCGCCTGGGTCGTCCGGGAACTCCAGTATTACCTGCTGAAGCACGAGCACGAGATTGACCCGAAGGACCTTGACCGGGTGTTCCGCCTCGTGGTCCAGAAATACCGGGAGGCCCGGGTGGAGCCCTGCGAGCCCGTGGGCATCGTGGCCGCCCAATCCATCGGCGAGCCCGGGACCCAGATGACCATGCGGACCTTCCACTACGCGGGCGTCGCCGAACTGAACGTCACCCTGGGGCTCCCGCGCCTCATCGAGATTGTGGACGCCCGGCGCGCCCCCTCCACCCCCATCATGACCATCTACCTCGACCGCGACTACCGCTACGACCGGGAGAAGGCTCACGCCCTCGCCCGGGAAATCGAGGCCACCTATATGGACGACGTGGGGGAGCTGGTGACGGACACCGACGAGAACTACGTGGAGGTCCGCCTCGACTCGGCGCTCTTGGAGCGGCGGAAACTGACCGCCGAGGCCGTGGACCGCCGCCTTGCGTTCGCCGAGGTCAAGAAGGACGTCCGGGGGAACCGCATCCGCCTGGCCCCGAAGTCGGGGACCTACAAGGACCTTCTCAAACTGCGGGACCGCATCCGGCGCCTCACCCTCCGGGGCGCCTCCTCCATCGAGCGGGTGATCATCCGGAAGGTCGAGGACGAGTTCGTCCTCTACACCGAGGGCTCCGACCTGGAGCGCGTCCTCAAGGTGAAGGGCGTGGACGCCATCCGGACCCGGACCAACAACATCTACGAGGTGGCCGAGACCCTGGGCATCGAGGCCGCCCGGAACCTCATCATCCACGAAGCCACCGAGACCCTGAGCGAGCAGGGCCTCGACGTGGACGTGCGCCACATCATGCTGGTGGCCGACATCATGACCGCCGACGGCGAGGTCAAGCAAATCGGCCGCCACGGCATCGCGGGCGAGAAGGCCTCGGTCCTCTCCCGCGCCGCCTTCGAGGTCACCACCAACCAGCTGCTGGACGCGGCGGTCCGGGGCGACGTGGACGCCCTCCGGGGCGTGACCGAGAACGTGATTGTGGGCCAGCC
Source organism: uncultured Halobacteria archaeon (assembly GCA_964486625.1). Lineage (GTDB taxonomy): Archaea > Halobacteriota > Syntropharchaeia > JACQPP01 > JACQPP01 > JAWCQZ01. The sequence goes on along the minus strand of CAZANW010000046.1, from coordinate 965 downwards.
CATCCGTCTCGGGACGGGGGACGTGGAACTGGTCGCCAAGCGGTACGACAAACCCGCCGCCCCCGAAGCCGGGGAAACCGCGTAGATGGACCTCGACCGCTCCCTTCGCCGGGCCATCGAGACCGGCGACGTGGCTCTCGGGACCAAGAGCGCACTGCAGGCGGTCCAGAAGAAGAAGGCAAAACTCGTGGTCGCCTCCCGGAACCCGCCCCCGGGGGTGGTGGAACAACTCCGGCAGGCGGCGTCGCCCCCGCCCCTCTTCCTTTTTCCCGGAACCAACCAGGAACTCGGGACGGCGTGCGGCAAACCCTTCTCCGTCGGCATCCTGGCGGTCCTCGACCCCGGCGACTCCGACGTCCTGGCCTTGGCGAGGGGCGGAGACGCGCCCTCGCCGCCGAGCCGACGGAAGGCCAAGCGGGCCCGGAAGGCGGCGGAGTCTTCCAAGGCCGCGCCAGAAGAGAGTTGAAGTGGTGATTCGTTTCGGGACCACCGAGTTGCAGTGGATGGCCGCTCTCGAGCGGCTCACCCGGGTCCAGGCCAGGGACTGCGTCGGCGACGAGCGGAAGTTGGTCTTCGTCGTCGGCCCCGGACAGGTCCGCCAGGCCCTCCGGGACAGGGAGGGGGTCCAGCGCCTGGAGAGCATCCTGAAGCGGAAGGTCAAACTGGTCGAGGCCTCCCCGGACCCGGCCAAGTTCCTGGCCCGCGCCTTCGCCCCCGTGGAGGTCAGGAGCGTGACCGTGGAGGAGCGGAGCGGCGTCCGGAAGGCCACCGTGGAGGTCCCCAAGGTCTACCGGGGGGTCGCCGTCGGCAAGGGGGGGCACAACATCGCCCTCGTCCGGCAACTGGCCAAGCGCCATTTCGGTATCGACGAGGTGGTTGTCGGGGACCCGCCGAGGGGCGAGAGGCGCTAAGTGGCCCGGCCAGCAAGGTTGTCGCTGTTTTGAACCGGAAAGCGCATAGGGAAC
>CAZANW010000045.1:0-17316 GCA_964486625.1 uncultured Halobacteria archaeon | reverse complement strand
GGGGAGAGGAATGGGACCGGAAGGGGGGGGGGGGAGGGGGGCCAGAGGCCCCCCTCCCCCCTCTCTAAGGGGTCCGGCGACAGAGAAGGGTTAAATCACGGCTTGAGCATTCCCCTCCGATGGGTTGGCTCGGGCCCCTCTACCGGCTCTACGGGTGGCGCCTCCTCCGGGAGGTCCGCCGGGGAACCCTCCCCCGCCACGTGGCGATCATCATGGACGGGAACCGGAGGTACGCCGCCGAGCGCGGCCTCCCCCAGCAGGAGGGCTACCGGCGGGGGGCCGACACCACCGAGCGGGTCCTGAACTGGTGCGGCGAATTGGGAATCCCGGTCCTGACCATCTTCGCCTTCTCCACCGAGAACTTCGGGCGGAGCCACGAGGAGAAGGGGGCCCTCTTCCGCCTCATGAAGGACAAAATCGAGGCGGCGGCGCGGGACGGCCGGCTGGAGCGGGACTCCATCCGGGTCCAGACCATCGGCCGGACCGACCTGCTGCCCCCCGAGGTCCTGGAGGCGGCCAAGCACCTGGAGGAGCAGACCCAGGGGCACACCCGCTACCAGCTCTACGTGGCCCTCGCATACGGCGGCCGCCAGGAGATCGTGGACACGGCCCGGGCCCTGGCCCGCCGGGTGGAAGCCGGGGAGGTGGACCCCGGCAGCGTCACGGAGGAGGACGTGGCCCGCCACCTCTACGCCGGCCCCGGGGCCGCCTCGGTGGACCTCATCATCCGGACCGGCGGCGAGTCCCGGACCAGCAACTTCCTCCCCTGGCAGGCGGCCGGGAACGAGTCGGCGGCCTACTTCTGCGCCCCCTACTGGCCCGAGTTCCGGAAGGTGGACTTCCTCCGGGCGGTCCGGACCTTCCAGCGGAGGATGACCGAGTCCCCGGCGGGCCCCGGCCCGCTGCCCCGGCCGGCCCCGGGGGGGGCGGGGAGGCATCCGGCATGAGGGGGGGAGGGGACCGATGAGCCGGGACGGCGGCCGCGTCTTGGTCACCGGGGCGTGCGGCTTCATGGGCTCCCACGCCATGGACCTCCTCCAAGCCCAGGGCTACGCGGTCCGGGCCACCGACCTCCCCTCGGCCAACCAGGAGCACGTGAAGCGGATCGGCGCCGAGTTCGTGCCGTCGGACCTGACCAAACCCGAGACCCTGAAGCCCGCGCTGAAGGACGTGGACATGGTGTTCAACGTCGCCTCGGTCTTCGACTACTTCGCGCCCTACGAATTGCTCCACAAGGTCAACGTGGTCGGCATGCAGAACCTCTGCGACGCCCTTCTCGACAGCAAGGTGAAGCGGGTGATTCACTGGTCCACCGTGGGGGTCTACGGGCCCTGCAAGGAGCTGCCCACCACGGAGGAGTCCCCGAAGAACCCGAGCAACAACTACGAGAAGACCAAGTGGGAGCAGGAGCTGCTCGGGATGAAGTTCGTCAAGGAGAACGGGCTGCCGCTGACGGCGATCCGCCCCGCCCCCACCTACGGCCCCCGGAACCACTACGGGATGTTCAACTTCTTCAAGCTGCTCTCCCAGGGCATCCTGACGGTCATCCCCTCCGTCTATCCCCAGAGCAAGCGGGTCCGCATCCCCATGGTCTACGTCACCGACGTCTGCCGGGCGGCGCTCTTCCTGTCCGGCAAGACGCAGACCGTCGGGGAGGTTTACAACGCCGTCGCCGACGTCCACCCGACCGCCGACGAACTCATGGAGTTCACCATGCCGCTCCTGAACGTGAAGGCGCACCGGCTCATCGTCCCCTACGCCCTCTTCCCGATGATGCACAAGATGTTCCTCCGCATCGCCACCAAGATGGAGGCCAAGGCGCGCAAGATGGGGAAGGGGGTCCGCCCGCCCCTCGAGGTGGACACGGTGAACTACATGATGAACTCCTACCTCTTCAGCAACGCCAAAATCAAGAAGCTCGGCTTCGAATTCGACTACGCCGACTACCGGAAGGGAATCTGGGAGACCGTCGGCTGGTATCGCCAGCAGGGGTGGCTCGACGTATGAGTTTCTTCCTGGATCCCATCCTGCTCTTCGGCATCGGGATTCTCCTCGTCTGGCTCTACAACCGCCGGCTGGCCAAGCGCAACAAGGACTGGCTCCAGTTCCTCGGGGCCCTGGTTCTCATCCTCTTCTACCTCGTCTCCGTCCCGCTCTACCTGAATCTGATTCCCAATCCCTTCGCCCCCGCCATGGAGGCGCTCCTGGGGCCGGGGGCATGCGGCGATTCCAACTACTTCATGTGGAACTCCTGCCTCCCCCTCGGCCTCAAGCCGAGCCCCGCGGCCTGGCCCCTGGCCCTCGTGAATTTCCTCTCCTACCCCCTCTGGCTCTACGTCGGCGTGGGCTTGGGGAAGTCCCTCTTCGGGCAAACGCCCAAGCAGAAGGGGTTCGGGGCGCTCCGGTTCTGAGTCGGAGCCCGTGAACGAAGTTCACGGCAGGGCACCGTCCACAGGCCCGCTCTCCCCCGCCCCTGCAAAGATTGACGAACTTACGGATGGTTGACCCCGACCCGCCACCGGGGCCTCGGGTAGCCGCAGTGGGCGCAGAGGCGGTGGCGGACGTGGAACGCGACGCGGCCGCACCTCCGGCACCGGATGTGGGTCTTCTTGACGTTCCGCTTCCCGAAACTGGCGGTGGTCACGGCACGCTCCTATGGAGGCGAGATGAACACGATGTTGTCGCCCCGGACCACGACGGTCCCCAGCTTCCTCGGCTGTCCATCCTGGACCCGCTCCTCCGCCTCCTTCAGGACCAGGTTCATGTGGACGTCGTAGGACTCCAGTTTCCCGCGGAGCTCGCGGTTGCCGCGAATCTTGACCAGGACGGGGGTGTTCAGGGTGGAGTTGAGGATGTCGAGGGGCCTCTGGACCATCGAGGGAACCCCCCTCCGGGGATAAAGAGGTTGTCGGGCCAGGTTCAAGTGGCAGCGCGCCCCGCTCCGGGATGGGCCTCCAAGCGAAAGGCCGCCACTTCCTGAAGCGGAAGGAAGCAGAGGCGCTCCAGGCCCGGCTCCGGGAACTCCTCGGGCCCCTGCCGCTGGAGGAGCCCCTGGAACAGGTCTCCCTGGAGGGCAAGGGGAAATCCCTCGATGTGGTCCTGTCGAAGGGGGAGCCACTGCTCTGGAACCCCGGGGAGGGGTGGTTCCTCACCGTGAAGGGGGCCCTGAAGCTGCTGCCGCCCGGCCCCGGGAGGCGGGTGGTGGTGGTGGACCGGGGGGCGGTCCCCTTCGTCTGCAACGGCGCGAACGTGATGGCCCCCGGAATCACGGCGGCGGACCCGGCGCTGTTGCCCGGCGACCTGCTGGTGGTGAAGGAGGAGACCCACGGGAAGGCGCTCGCCGTCGGGCGGGCGCTGGCGGAGGGGGGCGCGATGGTGCGGGGGAAGGGGAAGGCGGTGGAGAACCTGCACTACGTCGGGGATGAGTTGTGGAAGTTCGAGCCGTGAGAACGCACGGAGACGCGCCATCGGGGTAAGGTTTTCGGTCCTCGCTCCGCTCGGACGCGAAAACCATACTCCCGATGGCGCGAGAAATAAAATAAGGCCGCGGGCCGGACGGGAGAGGGAAAATAATAACAACCCCTCTATTTTTTCCTCTCTCCTCTGAGGCCCACCAGGCTCAATCTATTTTTGGCGCTCATTCGGAGTCATGGTTTCGCGTTGCACTTGGCCGAAGGGCGGGTGCAACTGCATCCCCGCTTGCGGGGATGCAGTCCGGAGGACCGAAACCTTGACCCGAATGAGCGCCTTGTGGGGCCGATGAAAATCACCCTCCTCGGCACCGGCTCCGCCGACTCCCAGGCGGAGCGGACCTCCACCTCGCTCCTCGTCGAGCATGAGGAGCTCCTCCACCTCTTCGACTGCGGCCCCACGGTCCCCCACATGCTGGTGAGGTCGGGCCACCGTCCCGAAGCGCTCGACACGGTCGCCTTGAGCCACACCCACGGAGACCACCTGCTCGGGTTGCCGATGCTCCTGCACGACATGTCAGTCGCCCGCCGGAGCGAGCCCGTGAACCTCCTCCTCCCCGCCGGGGCGGCGCCGGTGGTCCGCTCGGTGGTGGAGTTCTCCTTCCCGGGCTTCTGGGAGAAGGTCCCGTTCGAGGTCAAATTCAAGGAGTTGGACGGGGAGCGGGCCGCGCCGCGGGTCCCCGGCTCGCCCAAGGCGGCCCTCACCGTCCATGGGGTCCCCACCTACGGCCTCCGCATCGGGCCCCTCTGCTACTCGGCCGACACCGCCCCCTGCGAGCGGGTGGCGGCCCTCGCCCGGGGGTGCGGGCTCCTGGTCCACGAGGCGAGCAGTGACGCCTCCCGCGAGGAGGCGGCGAACCGCTACGGCCACTCCTCGGCCCGCCAGGCGGGGGAGGTGGCGCAGGCCGCCGGCGCGGAGCGGTTGCTCCTGGTCCACATGAGTCCCGGGGCCGCTCCCGGTGCGCTGGAGTCGGAGGCGCGCGGGACGTTCGGGGGGAAAATCGAAGCGGGCCGGGAATTATCCGAACTCGAAATTTGAAGTCACCCCGCCCGCTCCAGCTCCTCGTCGATTTGCGCGAGCCGCTCCTCCCCCTTCCGCAGCAGCTCCTCGTACTCCCCGGTGGAGAGCTGGCCCGAGCCGTGCTCCTCGGTGGCCCTCCCCAGTTGGGCGAGGAGCCGCTCCCGCTCCTTCGCCAGCTCCTCCCGGAGGCCCCGCGCGTCGGCCCGGGGGGCCGGGGAGGGGGGCGGAGCCCTCGTCCTCGCCGGAGGGGGCCGGGCCTCGGGGGCCTTCCGGGGCGGGGGCTCCGGGGCCTCCTCCCCGAGGAGCTCCTGGAACTGGGCCAGTTCGTTGATGATTTCGGAGTCGATTTGGGAGAGTTTCTTCACCGACTCGCGGAGGGAGCGGTCGAGCCCCTTCACCCGCTCGTCGAGGCCCGCCAGGGAGGAGCGGAGTTCCCGCTCGATTTTCGCAATGGGACTCGTGTCCCGGAGGCCCCGCTCGATGGCGTCGAGGCGCCGGGCGAGGTCGTCCATGGATTCCCGGAGGCGGGCCGTCTCCTCCCGCCCCACGGCGGTCCGGACCTGCTCCGAGAGGCGGGCCACCGCAATCTCCAGGCTCTGGAGCCGCTTGAAGGGGCGGTCACGGACCTCCTCGATGGTGGTCCCGAGGGAGGAGAGGCGGCGGAGGTTCGAGCGCAGCGCCTCGTCGTAGCCCTCGTCCTGCGCCATGGTCCCCTATTCCGGCCGGCGGTCAAAAACTCAACGGGGGACCGATGAATCCGACACTGCCCGCCGGTAGGCCCGGATGGTCTCCCGGTAGGACTTCCAGGAGTCCTCGATGATGCGCTTCTGCTTGTCGGTGAGGGTTCCCGTGACCCTGGCCGGGGTCCCCGCCACCATGGAGTTGGGCTCGATGACGGTCCGGGAGGTGACCACCGACCCGGCGGCGACGATGCACCACTCCCCGATTTTGGCGTCGTCGAGGACCGTGGCGTGGATGCCGATGATGGTGTTGCTCCCCACGGCGCAGCCGTGGAGGACCGCGTTGTGGGCGACCGTCACCTGGTCCCCGACCGTGCAGGGGCTCCACCCCGCGTGGAGGACCGCGCAGTCCTGGACCGAGGAGCGGGCCCCGACCTTGATGGGGGTGAAGTCCCCGCGGAGGGAGGCGCCGGGGAAGATGCCGCTCTCCTCCCCGACGGTGACCTTTCCCGAGAGGTAGGCGAGGGGGCTCACGAAGGCGGTGGGGTGGATTTCCGGGCGTTTCCCGAGGAACGGCTCGACGACCATCCCCCGACTAGGTCTCCGGCAGATAGTCCTTTTGAACCTCCACGACCCCGGCGCCGTCCCTGGCCGCGGCGTAGCGCTCCAGGGGCTCCCGGTTCAGGGCGAGGAAGGCGGGCCCCCCGGGAAAGGGGGCGAGGAGCGCCTCGGCCCGGGCCCGCTCCCCGAGGATGACCAGGGCCGCCGCCAGCGCCTCGGCCGACGAGAGGCGGAAGGGCTTGCCGTAGTTCACCGGGTTGGCCGCCACCAGGTAGGGGAGGGCCCGGTGCTCGGCGGGGAGGCTCAGAAACTCCAGGAATCGCCCTTCGAGCCGTTTCCAGGAGCCGTCCACGACCGCGAGGGAGCGGCGGCCCCGGTCAGCGGGCGAGAGCGCGCGGGGGGCGGCGGGGTTCAGGAGGAGCGCCCCCGGGGGGAGCCGCTCCACGCGCCGCACGAGTCCCGCCCGGGCCATCTTGTGGAGGGTGCACCGCCTCGGGTCGCACTGCCGGAGGTCCAGCGCCAGGAGTTCCATCGGAGCCCTGCGCGGGAAGGTTTTAAGAGTCCGCGGAAATCCTATGCCATGCCCCTGGCCCGCTGCCCCACAGGCATCGAGGGCTTCGACCCCCTCTGCGGGGGCGGCCTCATCCGGAACCGGACCTTCGTGGTCGAGGGCATCTGCGGCTCCGGGAAGTCCATCTTCGGCCTCCAGTTCCTCTACAACGGCTCCACCAAGTTCAACGAGCCCGGCATCCTCCTCGCCACCGAGGAGCGCCCCTCCCTCATCCGGGAGAACGCCGCCAACTTCGGCTGGGACCTGCGGAAACTGGAGGACGAGAAGAAACTCGCCATCATCGACGGCTCCAGCACCAAGATCGGGGTTCCGAGCGCCGAGCGGTTCGTGGATGTCCGCCCCTTCGATGTGGACGCGGTGATCGACCAGCTCATCGCCATCCAGGAGGACATCCACGCCAAGCGGGCCGTGATTGACTCCACCACCGCCATCGGCTACATGTTCGGGGACCCGGCGAAGTTCCGGCTGGAGTTGCTGAAGATTTCGACGACCCTGGAGATGCTGGAGATGACGACGGTCCTGACCGCCGAGGTCCAGCGGCAGGACGGGGGGGTGCGCACCTTCGGCATCGAGTCCTTCATCGCGGAGGGGCTCGTCTCCATGCACTACATGCCGAAGGACCCCAAGGACCCCATGCGCTCCATGCGGGTCCGGGGCATCGAGATTCACAAGATGCGGGGGACCGACCACAGCCACAAGGTCCACCCCTACGACGTCACCGGCAAGGGCATCGTCGTCCACCCCGAGGAAGAACTGTATTAACCCGGCCAAAGCAGATATCCGCCGCCGCTCATTGGGAACCATGGGCTATCGCCTCGTGGCGGTGGACTACGACCGCACCATCACCGACGAGGCCCTCCGGGCCCACCCGGAGGCTATCGAGGCCCTCCGGGACCTCCGGCGGCGGGGGGTCCGGACCGCCCTCGTCACCGGCCGATTTTCCAGTTTCGTGGGGAAGTTCCGGGTCCGCCACCCGGGGGCCGTGGACGACTTCGTGGCGGAGAACGGGTGCATCGGGTGGACGGGGGGGCGCAAGGAGCTGCTCTGCGAGCCGGACGGCCGGGAGGGGGTCTTGGAGAGGGTGAAGGCCCTGCCGGTCGCCTGGGCCGCGGGGGAGGTGGTCATCTCGGTGGAGGCGGCGGCCCTCGGCCGGGTCCTCCCCCTCCTTCCCCCGGGTTTCGAGGCCATCCCCAACGTGGACGCCCTCATGGTGGTGCCGAGGGGGGTCTCCAAGGCCACGGGGCTGGCGTGGCTCCAGCGGCGGCTCTCCATCCCCCCGTCGGAGACCGCCGCGGTGGGGGACGGGGAGAACGACGTCTGCTTCCGCCCCCTCGCGGCCTTCCTCGGGACGCCGGCCAACGGGGTCCCGGGGATGAGGGCGGCGGCCGACGTCGTCGCCTCCCGGGGCTACGGGGCCGGGACGGCCGAGATTCTGCGGACTATCCGAGGCTGACCTGAACCTCCCCCGACCCCGCCGGGACTGTGTCCACGGCCACCGTCACCTTCACCTTGTAGTCCCCCGCCAGGGGGCACCCCTGGAACTCCTTCGGGGTCTCCAGGGAAGCCTTCACGTTCGCGACGGAGCCCGGGTCGATGGGGGTGGCGACCTCCAGGGTCCTCCCCCGGGTCTTCTCCTCGGCGGGCCTCCGCTGGAGGAGGGCGTTGCAGACCGAGTCTTTCAGGCTCAGGACCGTGGCCTCGATGGTCAACTGCTCGGTGGAGATGGGGACCGTCCCCTTGTTGCGGACCGGCACGACGGCCTCCACGGAGTCGCCCGCCTTGTAATCGGGCCGGGTGAGGCGGATGGCGCCCGACACCTCTCCCTGGGGGGCGGGGCAGTCGGCGGCGCAGTTCCGGAAGTTCTCCGGGGGCCTGCACACCCCGTCCTGGACGCAGACGGGGGGCGGCGTCGGCTTGGGCGTCGGGGGCGGCGTCGGGGCGGGGGTCGGCGCGGGGCCGAAAACGGCCGCCATTTTGGGCCCCGCCATGAGCGCGGCGAGGGCCAGGAATGCGACGAGGCCGAAGGCGACCGCCGCGTCGAGCAGTCCGCCCGAGCCTTCGGAGCGTCCGCGCGCCATGGGGCCGGGGTGGACCTCCCGTTTCATCTGCTTTTCTCCCCCGGTCGGCCGGAGACCCATCCGAATTGTTTATCGTCCCCTCCTCCTTCTTCCTTTCCATGCTCCGGCCCGACCGCCTCCTCCTGGGGCTCGGCGCGGCCCTCCTGGCCCTTCACCTCCTCCTCCCCCTCGCCCACGGCGCCCTCCCGGCCCCGGCCGGCCCCAACGCCGCTCCCCCCCCCCCGACGCACGGGAGCCGGATCGACAACATCGCCTTCTGGTGGTGGCTCCTGCTGGGCGCGGGCCTCCTTCTCGGCGGCGCGCTCCGGCGCCAGCCCGACCTTCTCGCCCCTCGCCGCCCATCCTTCACTCGCGAGGAGCTCCTCGCATCCATGGAACCCGTCCTCGCCGCCCGGGGCCAGGCCCGGGTCGTCCGCGGCGCGGCTTTGGTGGGAGCGGGCGCGGCGCTCTTCTTCATCAACCTCTGGCTCCTCCCCTCCCCGGCCGTCCTGATGCTCCTCTGGCTCTGGGCCGCCGTCGTCCCCACCGTGGCGGCCGGCGTCCTCCTCTGGTTCAGGCGGGTCCCCGCGCCGAAACTCACCGAGGTCCGAAGGGTGGAGATGGCCGCGGCGACGTGGCCTCGGCTCCATTTGCTGTTGCGCCACGCCGTCGAAGGGGCGGGCTTCCGGGTAAAGGAAGAGGCGGCCCCCGACCCGAGGAAGCGCGGGGTCCCGCCCTGGACCGCCCCGTCGGCCGGGGTCAAGGGGGTCCGCCCCTCCGCGGGCCGGCCCTACTTCTCGACGGCGGGAATCGCGGCGGGCCTCGCGGGCCTCGGCTTCCTGGTCCACGCGCTCCTGATGGGGGCCCTGGGGGTCCCCCTCCCCGCCCCCGTCCTGCCCCTCACCCTCGCCCTCCTCCTGGCCGCCGTGGGGCTCCTCCTCTACGCCGGGGTCCGCCAGCCACGGGGCGAGCTCCTGGTCCTCGAGGAGGCGGTCCTTCCCTCGGGCTCCCCCGCCTCGGTGACGGTCACCATCGCGGGCCGGGCCGCCGGGAACTACGACGTCGAGGTCCTGAAGGCGGGGTTCGAGGCGGTGGCGAAGGCGCTGCGGGAGTTCAATCCGTAACCCGCGCCATCTCGCAGGGGTGAAAAGAATAAAGGCAGGCGCGGGAAGGGGGTCGAGGGCCCGTAGTTTAGTCCGGATAGTTCTGAAATTGCTTCTTTTCTCTTACGAAATCAGGTTATAGATAGCGATTACTTGAAAAGAAACCCGGCGATAGAAGACCTTTTCTCCTCCGGATTTCCAAGGACTCCCCATGGGAGCCGGGGAATATCACCTTTTCGGCCGGGTCGGGAACATGAGCGTCACCGTCCCCGCCCGTCTGGCCCAGGCCCTCGGCCTGGAGCCCGGGGGGAGGGTCCGGTGGGAAATCGGCCCGGGGAGGTCCCTGGTTCTGCGGCCGGTCCCGAAGGGGCCGGATGGGGAAGGAGCGGGCCGGTGAAGGTCTCCTACGCCGCCCGCGACTGGCTCATCTACTGGCCGGGCCACCGCTTGGACCACGCCCTCAAGAAGCACAACATCGTTTTGGAGGACATCCGGGAGGTCGAATCGGACCCCTGGCGGGGCTTCACCCTCGGGAAGCGGGGTCGCTACATCTTCACCGGGAGGGACCGGAGCGGGCGGCTCCTCTCCCTCATCGTGGAGCCCGAACGCGGTTATTTCGTCGGAATCACCGCCCGCCCGGCCACCCCTCCGGAAATCCGTAAATACCGGGGGGTGTAGAGGTCAAGACCATGAGGACCCTCAAGAACTGGAGCGAGATGGACCGGATGAAGGTCGGGGAGACCGTCCGGCTCGCTCCCTCCCTCCGGACCCGCTCCGTCCGGGTGGAGGGGAACCTCTGCGGCGCCTGCGGCCACGCTTTCACCCTCATCCCCCCCGAGACCCCGAAGTTCTGCCCCCGCTGCGGCTCCCGGTGGAACGGGAAGGCCCCGGCCGCCGCGGTGGAAGAGGATTGAAAAAAAGGGCCCGCCGTGGGTCTCCAGCGGGCCCAAGGAGACGGCGCTATCGGGTCGCCGGGGTTTCCATCCGAATCGAAACCTTTCCGTGGGCCAGGAGGACCGTTTCCACATCGAGGCTGCCGTTCTCTCCGAGGGTGGGCCGAAGGCGCAGGCCGTCGAAGCCGGTGATTTTCGCCAAGTGGAGCGTCGCCAGGGGAAGCCGCTCCGCCAAGTCCTTGGGAACCTCGATGTGTCCGCCGTCCAAAATCAAGTCGAGGGCCTCGAAAACGGTTGAAAGGGTGCCCTCCAAGTCGCCGAAGTCGGGGACTACTTCCTTGGCCGCGGGGGTTTGGGCTGCTTCATCTACCATGGTATCACCTCCTTGGGCGCCGGGAGACCGTAGGTCTCTGCCGGGCGTCTCACCGGGAAAGCCTATCACCCCGGGGTTTAAGAAATCATCGGGGCCGGGTTCGGACTCCGGGCGTCTCACCACCCTGGTTTCTCCGGCCCGGCCCCGCCACTCACCTGCCTCTGAAGGGACTACGGTTCCTCAAGGTCGAATTCCAGGCCGCAACCCGGGCAGTTGGGAGGCGGGGTTGACGCCTGGAATACGGTTTTACAGGTCGCGCACCTGAATTTCGAAGTCGGGGACGGGCTTTCGTTCTCCCCGACTTCGGTTTCATCGTCCTCTTGCCCCTCCGTTTCAAACTCCGCCCCACATTCGGGGCATTCCGAGGGCGGTTTCGTGGCCTTGAACTGGCTGTGGCAGCGGTCGCACTCGTAGAGGGTCTCACATCCCCGCTTCCGGTTCTCGGCAGAATCAACATCGGGGACTTGGCCCTCTTCTTCCCGTGCTTGATTCAGTTGGCCGGAAGGTTGACCCGGTTGATTCGGGGACAACGGGTTCGCCTTCCTGTCTTGGGTTTGTTGATGGGCGCCGTGGGCCAGTCGTTTGTGGTTGATGACGCCCGCTTTCGTTTTCAAGGGCTTCCCGCAGATGTCGCACTTCAACGGGGAGTCAACGGCCGTCAACGGCTCGTTGGGCCGGAGGGCGACTTCCTGCGCTTCGGTTTGGTTCATTGGTTTCACCTCCCACCCTCGGCGGGGGTGTTGATGGGCTCGGGCTTCCTGGGCGGACTCTCCAGCAGGTCGCGGAGGCCCTCCAAGAGTCCCCGGGCCCGCTCCAGCGAGAACGCGGCCACGTAGAACGGGGGCTCCTGGCGGCCGTCCGGCCGGAGGTGGCCCACGATGAGACGGAGGTAGGGGGTGAACCCGACCCGGCGCTCCAGGCAGACCCAACTCTTCTTGAGGCGCCAGACCCTCCGGCCCTCCAGGGGGTCCCGGGTGTAGTCGTAACTCATGGCCCCTCCCGGGGAAGCACCGGCTTCCCGCAGCGGTGGCAGACCCACGTAGGAGGAGGGGCGAAGGAGGGCGAGGTCTCCGACCCGCAATTGGGACAGCGGGGCGGCTCGGGCCTCATGACCGCGCCTCCAGCAGTTCAAGCGCCCTCTCCATCCGCCGCCCCGGCGGAAGCGGGGAGGCCAGGGCCCGGCGGACGGCCGCGCAGATGGCACAGGGGCCGGTCGGCCCGTTCGGAGGAGACGGGGAACCCGCCCGGCCGCCGGCCAAGGACTCCAGCACGATGGCCCGGGCCACGTCGCCCGGCTTCCCGCGGGCCTCCAGGGCCGCGAAGACCTCAAGAGGGACCCGGAACGCCACGGTCCGGCTCCCCTCCCGGGTGTAACACGGTGGAGCCGGTGTAACACCTTGGGGACCTTCCGGGGCGGTGTGGGGGTAGCCGCGACCCCCCGTTTCGTCCCTCTCCGTCGAGTTCTCGCGGTTTTCCGGGTGGCGGCCCTCCAGCAAGTCCCGGGCGGTCCTCATGGCTTCGGACCCTCCAGGGCCGCCTGGGCGGCGGTCGGGTCGCAGGTCCGGCAGACAGGATACCCCAAGGTGGGTGAGGGACAGAGGGTTGTTTCGGTTCGGCAGATGGGGCACTTCCCGAGGGTCCCAACCTCCCCCCCTTCCCGGGGTGGGCTTGAAAGTGTCAAAGCATCACTTTCGCTATCGGGCGGCCTGACACTTTGAGGTTTTGACCCCCCACCAAAAATCGAAAGTGTCAGGGAGCCCGCTTCTGGTTTTGATGGTTTGACGCTTTGATTGTCAGGGGGGGAGGGGGCGGGGGGAATGTAGCGGCTCCAGGCGTCCTCCAGGGCCACCCGGGCATAGCCCCTGGAGGTCCCATCGGAGGAGGGGGCAACATCGAAGGGGGCGAGGAGCCGGGCAAGCCCATGGGCGGTGAGCCCCCGGCCGCGTCCCCATGTCCTCCAAGGGCGCTCCTCCATGGCCCCCAAGACGGTGAGCAGGTCCGCCGTCGCCATCCGGTCGGCCCCGGCGCGGTCGAAGATTGTCCGGAGGTCGGAGAGCAACATCTCCCCGGACGAGGCGGCGGCCCGGCCACCCGAGAGGGCCAGCGCGGCGGCTCGCGCCCTCTCGGACCACGTCCCCCCAGCGGCGTCAGCGAGGGCGAGGAGGGGGCTCCAATTGTCCGCGCATCGGTCATCCAGCCCGGGCGGGGCGTGGGCGTCGGTATCGGCCAAGGCTGCCGCTGCATCCCGGACCCATCGGACGGCCTTCTGCTTCCATGGCGCGGCGGCGGCCTCCAAGTCCGCGGCCCGCATCCGCTCGATGGCCTCCCTTGGAGCCCGCCGGCGCATCTCCACCCGGACCGCGCGGTCCTCCAGCGTTTCCCATGTCGCCCCGATAAGCCCAACTGCCTTCGGCGCCCACGTCGAGAAGTGCCGGGGTTCGTGGTCCTCGCCCACGGTGCGCAGAACGTAGGCCGTCGCGGGCGTGTGGCCCGAATTGAGGACCGCCCGCATCTCCTCGTTCTCCTTCTTCGCGGCATCGAATTCATCAAGTATCAGCGTGGGGCGCCACTTCTCTACCGCGCGATAGATGGCGGCCGGGGTCGCGCTCGAGGCGGCGAGGGGACGCGCGGCGACAGCCGCGACGATGGAGAGGAGCCGGGACTTCCCGCACCGGGGCCGCGGGGAGGTGATAAGCAGGATGGGGGAGACTTGGGCCGCGGTGAAAGCGTGGGTGTGGAGGACCCACAGGGCCACGGTGTCCGCGGCGACGGATGAAATTGACATCTTCCGGCGGATGAACCCGGACAGGTCATCGAGTAGCGCGGCCCCGGCCACGGGCTCCGGCCAAGGCTCGGGGTCCGTGAGAGTCAGAGCGCGCCCCTGTCCAGGCGCGGGCTCCTCGGGCTTCTTCCTCTTCTTCCCTTCCGGCGTAGGCGATTCCTCGGACTCGGCGGGCGGATACTCCGCGGCCGATTTTGCCATCTTCACCAACTCAGCATCCGGGAGCGGCGGGTCACACCGCTCCACATTCACGGCCCGGAGAGAGGCGAGAATCTCCACCTCCGAGGTCCCGCGGCGCCGGAGGGAACCGGCGAGGCTGAACAGGTGGCGGTGGCGCTCCCCCGGCGAGAGTTTCTCGGGCAGGGGCGGCGCCGGGCCGGTCCTCTTCTCCACCCACCCGCAGGCGCGGGCGAGGGACTCCACGGCCCGGATGAGGTCCGCAGCCCCCACCCGCGCGGGCTCGCCATCGCTCGCCCACTCCACCCGCTCCCCGCTCGGGTGGACGGAGCCCGGGAGAACCGTCTGGAGCCCGGGCTTCCCGCCCTTCCCGTGGCCCCGTAGTTCCACGATGACTTTCCGCCTCGGAGTCTCGAAGCGGCGAGTCTCGGGAACCGGCTCCACGATGTAGAGCCGGTGGGACCGCGGCTTCCCGGCGCGGCCGAAGACGGCCCCGGTCGGCGGGAGGTGGGAATCGGCCAAGGCGACGGCCCCCGGGGAGTCGAGGTCCACATCTACCAGCCCGCCCGAAGGGGCCCCAAGGAGGACCCCGAGGTTCGACGGCCCGGAGAAGTGGAGCGGGAGGTCCGTCACGGTGAGCCGGAGGGACTCCCACCCCGGGATGATGGGCCCCTTCTGCCGGAGGGGGACGGGGATGATGGCCCACCCGCGGGAGAGGCAGGAGCGGGCGGCGGCCAGCAAGTCAGGTGTCCCGAGGGAGGAGGGGGCCGGAGCGGGTGGCCCCTCTCCCCCGGGTCTCGCGCGAGCGTCAGCGGCCGCCTCCCACTCCAGGGCGGCCATCTATCCCGGCTCCCCCGCGGCCAGGTCCGGCCGGAGCCGCCGGACCTCCTCCCCCGGGCCCTTCAAGTCGGGCCGGTGGGCCCGGATGTAGTCTCCCACCTCTCCGGGCTCGGCCGCCAGTTCCCGGAGGGCCTTCTCGGTGAGGTCGTAGATGGACCGCTCCAGAGGGTCGAGGTGGGCCAGGGCCTCTGGGGGGAGGGGGTCGAGTTTCATGGAAGGCGGGCCCCCTCCCTCTTGGCAACATCAAGGACGGCATCTTCAACGATGGCGCGTTGGCTCTTGCCCGTCCTCATGGCGAGGTCGTGGAGGAGGGCGGCCGTTTCCGGAGCGAACAGAAACGTCTTCTCCACCTTCAATCTCGGCTGTCGTGGGACGTGAACCCCACAGAGTTCCGTTCTCGCCATTCCCTCTATATAGGGTATCACGCGCGGGCGCGTGACCTACCGATTTCGGTTTTTACTCGTTCGCGCGCTTGCGCACTTGGATGATACTCTCGACTGAAAAGTGTACGGCTGTTCCACCGGCCTTTTTACGCTCTTCCCAAAATTCAACCGGCGGAACTGTCGTGTCCACATCCCGAGGGTCAATTCCTCCGGAGGTCCAGGCGCCACCATCCCACTTAAGGTAAACACCTGCATGCTTCCTCCAATTATTGGTTCGGTCTTCAATCAGGCAGAGTTTTCCGGTGAGGTTTTCGGCTCCGAATCCCCCAGCGAACCCGACGGTAAGTTTTCCAAGGACCCTCCCCGCTCCATCATAAACATATCCCGGCCAAAATTTTGAGTGGAGAAGTGCCAGCAGTTCGACCAAAGGCTTGATGGCTTTGATGGTTCGGTTGTGAAAATCGGCGAGGGTCCACTTCCCACTTCCGGGCGGAACTTCGATAAACAACCCGAGGTGTTTTGTTAGGGCATCCTGCACGCCCCTCATAGAACCGGCCTTGCAGCCATCCAGAATCTCGCTCGTTGTTCTCGGGCGGTAATCCGACAACACGATTTCCATGAGTTCCAACAGTTTGCCACGTTCCAAAACGCCCCGGAGCGTCGGGATGATTCTGTTCATTTCCCGACCAAATCCGCCCGCAACTCCTCAAGAACTTGGGCCCGCAACTCCTCCTTGAGCCCCTCCATGGTGAGCCCCGCGCCCTTCGCCACCGCCCGGGCCGCCGCCTTCTTCCGGGGCTCCATGGACTCCCTCCGCTTCTTCGCGGCCTCGGCGGTCAAGGGCCCGCCGCACCGGCCGCAGTAGGTGAAGCCCGCCGGGTTGGTGGCCCCGCACGTCAGGTCCGGGCACTTGACGGGGGCCAGGGGGTTCCGGTCCTCTTGGGCCTTCTCCTCCTCGGTGGCGACCCCGTGCAGCCGCTTCATCTTCCTCTTCACGTCCCCTCCGGTCCGGTGGACGTAGATGGCGGGCATGTCGCTGCCCGGGGTCCACCCGGCCGCGATTCGGAGGTCCGACTCGGAAATCTTCTCCGCCAGTTCGGTGAGCCTGGAGTGCCGGAGGAGGTGGGGCCAGACGCGCCGCTTCACCCCGGCGGCCCGGAAGAGGCCCTGGATGGTCTGGCGCATCCAAGTGATGGAGAGTCGCTTCCCATCCGGCCCCACCCAGAGGGGGGCCTCGGGGTAGTCCCGCCGCGGGTGCATGTTCAGCCACAGCCGGAGGTCGGGCACCGACTCGAAGACCCAGACGCTCCGCCCGCCTGTCTTCACCCCGCCCTCGCCGTTGCGCTCGGGAATCACGATGTCAGCGCCCCCGGCCCCGTCAAGCGCGATGCTTCCCACGTTGAGGGCGTGGTTCTCCCCGATGCGGAGGGCGGCCTCATGCTGGAGCCGAAGCATGGCCCGGTGCATCTGGCTCTTGGCCGCGTTGGCCGCGGCGAGAACCTCCTCCCGGGGGATGGTAGAGTCGGCGGGGAGCCTCTTCCGCTTCTTGGCGTGGCGGAGGGCCGCCTGCATCTCCCCGGCGAAGGCGTCCCCGTTGGACTGTTTGAGGTAGGAGGCGAAGAGGGTCTTGTAGAGTTTGATGGAGCCCTCCTCCTTCCCTTCTGCCCGGAGGGCCTCCACCCACCGGATGATGTCCGGGGGCGCGGCCTGACGGAGCGGCTTCCCCTTCGTGGCCCGGTCGAAGGAGAGGAGGGCGTGGAAGTAGTTCCGGGTGGTAGCGTGGGAGACCCCGGAGGCCCTCTTCTCCCGGAGAAAGTTCAAGACGGAGGCCCGGTTCTTCTCCGAGATGGCCCCCATGTGGTCCTCGACCCTCCAGCCGTTTCCGGGCGGCTGGGATATCGTCGGGTCTCCGGCCACAGAAGAGGGGGCCATTCAGAGAACCAGCAACGGTAGGCCTTATAAGGTTTACCAAATACACAAGGGGCCCGTAGTTTAGTCCGGATAGAATTGTGGCCTCCGGAGCCACCGACGGGGGTTCAAATCCCTCCGGGCCCGTAACAACAACACAATTTTATTTAGAGGCGCGAACGCCACCAACACGCCTCCCCCGACGAGCGCAAATCGCCAACCTGTTTCAGTGGGTCGAAACCACCACCCACGGCTGAAGGGTCGGACCTTCGCGCCGTCCATGTACCCGCATGGGCTGCCCCGGCAAAAGCACCTTCGCCGAAACTCCAATCAATCCAGGTTTGACTCCGGGTTTTCTTCTTCAGAATTCGCCCATCCCGCCCATGCCGGGCGGCATCCCCCCGCCGTGGCCGTGGCCCCCCTCGCCGCCGCCCGGGGGCCCGGACTTGCTCATCGCCTTCGCGGCAATCACGTCGTCGATGCGGAGAATCATGATG
>CAZANW010000044.1:0-17654 GCA_964486625.1 uncultured Halobacteria archaeon | reverse complement strand
GATTCACCACTTCTCCCCCAGCGCCTCCCCCACCACATGCACATCCTTGTCCCCCCTCCCCGAGAGGTTGAGAATCATGGTCTTCCCCCGGAACTCCCTCCTGTGCTTCACCAGCCACCCGAGCGCGTGGGACGGCTCCAGGGCGGGCATGATGCCCTCCGCCTTCGACAGCAGTTCGAACGCGGCGAGCGCCTCCCGGTCTGTGGCCGACTCCGCCCGGACCCTCCGCGCCTTCACCAAGAACGACAACTCCGGCCCCACCCCCGGGTAGTCGAGCCCCGCCGAGATGGAATGGGTCTCGGTCACCTGCCCCCACCGGTCCTGCAGCAGTTTCGTCTTCGCCCCGTGGAGCACCCCGGTCTCCCCGGCCACGAGGGTCGCGGCGTGCTTGCCGCTGGCGATGCCCTTGCCCCCCGCCTCGACGCCGATGAGTTTGACCCGCGGGTCGTCGAGGAAGTCGTAGAAGACGCCCATCGCGTTGGAGCCCCCGCCCACGCATGCGACCACCGCGTCGGGGAGGCGGCCCTCGGCCTCCTGAATCTGCCTGCGCGCCTCCGCCCCGATGACCCTCTGGAAGTCGCGCACCATCCTCGGGTAGGGGTGGGGGCCGACCACAGAGCCGAGCAGGTAGTATGTGGTCCGGACGTTGGTCACCCAGTCCCGGAGCGCCTCGTTGATGGCGTCCTTCAGGGTCTTCGAGCCCGACTCGACCGGGATGACCCGGCTCCCGAGGAGTTTCATCTTGAAGACGTTGAGCGCCTGCCGCTCTACGTCCACCGAGCCCATGTAAACTTCGCACGGGAGGCCGAACATCGCCGCCGCCGTCGCCGTTGCGACTCCGTGCTGCCCCGCGCCGGTCTCGGCGATGATGCGCCTCTTCCCCATCCGCTTCGCCAGGAGCCCCTGCCCGAGGCAGTTGTTCAGTTTGTGCGCCCCGGTGAACATGAGGTCCTCCCGCTTGATGTAGAGCCTCAGCCCCAGTTTCTTGCTGAGGTTCCGGGCGTGGTAGAGCGGAGTCGGCCGGCCGCCGTATTCGGCGAGGAGTCGGCGGAACTCCCTCCAGAACCCCGGGTCCTTCGACGCGCGCGCGTAGGCCCGTTCAAGTTCGAGGAGGGCGCTCATGAGGGTCTCGGGGACGAAGCGGCCCCCGAAGTCGCCGAAGTAGCCCGAGGCGTCCGGCAATCGTCCCTTGTAGCGGGTCATGGCTTCCCCTTCGCCTTCTGGACAAAGAGTTTCATCCTGGAGGGGTCCTTCCGCCCCGGCGCCGCCTCGACCCCGGAGGCCACATCGACCCCCCACGGGTCCACCTCCGCGACCGCCTCCGCCACGTTCCCGGGGGTGAGCCCCCCGGCGAGAATCAGAGGGATGCCGACCAGCTCCTTTGTCGCCCGGGCGTTGGACCAGTTGTGGGTCTGTCCCGTCCCTCCGGCCTTCCCCGGGGCGGCGGAGTCGAGGAGGAGGAAATCGGCCGCGTCCTCCAGCCCCCGGAGGTAGGAGCCGGGCTCCTTGACCCCGGGGGGGAGCCGCACGCGCCCGTCGGGCGCTACGTGGACCGCCTTGATGGTCCGGACGTGGTCGGTCACCCTTCGCACGAAGTCGGGGGGCTCGCTGCCGCTGAGTTGAACGGCCCACGCCCCGGTGGCGTCGGCGGCCCGCAGAGCGAAGTCGAGGCTCGGGTCCACCAGGACCGCCACCGCGGGTTTCGAGAGGGAGCGGGCGATGTCGCGGGCGCGGTCGAGGGAAATCTTGCGCGGGGTCTCCACCGGGACCTCGATGACGAAGCCGAGGAGGTCGGCGCCGGCTGCTTCGGCGGCGCGGGCGTCCTCCAAGGTCGTGTTGCCGCAGAGTTTCACCTGGACCATGGACCTTACGGTCTCAGACTTCGAAGCAGAGCCGCCGGGTCCTTCGCCTTCATCAGCGCGGTTCCGACCAAGATTGCATCCGCCCCGGCTTTCACGACCCGCTTCACGTCCTCCGGGCGCTCCACGCCCGACTCGCTCACCAGAAAAACGGAGTCCGGGGCCCGTTTGGCCAGCCTCTCGGTGGTGGCCAAATCGACTTGGAGGGTCCTCATGTCCCGGTTGTTGATGCCGATGAGGGTCGCCCCCGCCTTCAGGGCGCTGTCGAGTTCGCGCTCGTCGTGGACCTCCACCAGCGCCTGCAGCTTCTGCTCCTTCACCGCGTCGAGCATCTCCCCGAGGCGCTCCCCGAGGACCGAGACCATGAGGAGCACCGCGTCCGCCTCGTAGGCGTAGGCCTCCTCCACCTGGAAGGGGTCGAGCACGAAGTCCTTCCGGAGCAGCGGGACCGACTCGAACTCCTGGCGGACCGCCACCAGGTGCTCCGGGTCGCCCCCGAAGAACTTGGGCTCCGTGAGGACCGAGATGGCGTCGGCGCCCCCCTCCACGTAGGCCTTCGCCTGGCGCTCGGGCCGCACCCCGGGCCTCAACTCGCCCCCCGATGGGGACTTCGGCTTGATTTCGGCAATCAGGGCCGGCGTCCGCGCCCTGCGCAGGGCCCTTTCGAAGTCCGCAATCTTCGTGAGGCGGTCGCTGAGGTCGGGGCCCTTCCGCTTCCGCCGGGCCACCTCCTTGCGGACCTCGGCGACTATCTGGTCGAGAATGGTGGCAGTCATGGGGCGACCGCAGGGCCCTACTCCGGACCCCGGGCCCTATGAACCTTATCCTTCGAGGTTCCGGAGCCGCCCCGTGTCGCCTCCGCTGTTCTCCACCAGGGCCCGGAGGGCCGCCAGGGCCCCGCCGGAGTCGATGGAGTAGGCGGCGACCCCGGCCGCCTCCTTCCACGTCTTGCCCTTTCCGGCGATGCGGAGGACCGCCGCCGCGTTTGCGACCACCGCGTCCCGGAGGGGCCCCTTCTCGCCCTTCAGCAGGGCCACCAGCCGCTGTGCGCTCTCCGCGGGCGGGGAGGCGGGGACCGCCGAGGCGGGGACCCGCTTCAGGCCGAAGTCGGCGGGCCGCAAGGTGAGGGTCCGGAGCCGGCCCTTGGAGACTTCGACGGCCCGCGTGGTCCCCCCCAGGGTGACCTCGTCGGTCCCGTCGGAGCCGTGGACCACCAGGGCGCGCTCCGCCCCCAGGAGCCGGAGCACGCCGGCGACGAGGCCCGTGAGCCCGGGGGCGTAGACCCCGACCAGTTGGACCTGTGCCCCGGCGGGGTTGGTCAGGGGCCCGAGGAGGTTGAAGGCGGTCCGGAGCCCCAACTCCTTCCGGACCGGGGCTGCGTGGCGCATGGCGGGGTGGAACGCGGGGGCGAAGAGGAACCCGATGTTCGCAGCCTCGATGGAGCGCTCCACCGCCTCGGCCGGGGCCGAGAGGTTGACCCCGAGCGCCTCGAGGAGGTCGGCGCTGCCGCAGGGGCCGGTGACCGAGCGGTTGCCGTGCTTCGCCACCGGGACCCCCGCCCCCGCGACCACGAGAGCGGCCGCGGTGGACATGTTGAAGGTCTTGACCCGGTCGCCGCCGGTCCCGCAGGTGTCCACCAGGGGGCCCGCGACCTTCGGAGAGATGCGGACGGACTTCTCCCGCATCACTTTGGCCATGGCGGCGAGTTCCGGGGCGGTCTCCCCCTTGGCCCGGAGGGCGACGAGGAACCCCGCAATCTGGGCGGGGGTCGCTTGGCCCGAGAGAATCTCCTCCATGGCCCCGGAGGCCTCGGCGGGCAACAGGTTCCGGCCCTCGACCAAAGCCGCGACGGCTTCCCGAATCATCTCCGCAGTTGCTCCAGCAGGGAGAAAGCCTTGCCCGAGTCGAGGGCCTCCCGGGCCGCTTCCAGCGCCTCCGAGGGCCCGGGCTCCCGGCCCGCGACCTGGAGCCGGAGGGCGGAGTTGAGGAGGGCGGAGTCCCTCGGGGGCCCTTCGACCTTGCCGGACAGGACCCCCTCGACGAGGGCGGCGTCCTCCTCCGCGCTCTTCACCGGCTCCACGCTCCCGGGCTTGATGCCGAACTCCTTGGGCCCCAGCCGGTAGTTCCGGACCTCGCCGTTCCGAATCTCGCACACCCCAACTCCGGAGTCCAGGGGCACCTCCTCGGAGCCCGCGACCCCGTCCACCAAGAGGGCCCGCTCCGCCCTCAGCGCCCGGAGGGCGTGGGCCATCCTCTCCAGGGTGGGACGGTGGGCGATGCCGAGCAGGTGGAGCCGGGCCCCCGCGGGGTTGAGCAGCCGGGCGACCACGTGGGCGACCGAGCGGACCCCCAGTTCCCTCCGCATCTCAAGGAGGCGGTGGAGGGGTGGGCAGACCCGGGAGACGTGGAGGAACTGGAGCATGGCGTCCGGCCGGGGCCCCGCCTCGACCCCGAGGGCCTGCAGGGTGGCGATGAACGAGCGGCGGCCCGCGAACTCCGGGGCGGAGCCGTCGCCGTGGCGCACGATGGGGAGCCCCGCGGAGGCCGCGATGACGTCGGCCGCGAGGCCGAGGGAGGGCTCCCCGGAGCGCCCCGCGTAGTCGCAGACGTCGAGGGCTCCCGGGGGCGCCCGGACGGGCGTCGCGCGGCCGCGGGCCGCCCCGGCGAACCCCGCCACCTCGGCCCCCGACTCCCCCTTCATCCGGAGGGCCAGGAGGAAGGCGCCGGTCTGGGCGGGGGTGGCGCGGCCCGAGAGGATGAGCTCCATCGCTTCGGCCGCCTCCTCCTGGGTCAGGTCCTCGGCCTGCTTCTCCCCGGTCCCGACAATCTTGATGTAGTAGGCGAGGCTCTCGCCGCGTCCCGGAATCCGTTTTGCCATGGGGCCCTGTGGCCCTCTCCCCGAATAAGCCCGAGGGGGACCTCCCGCCTCCCCGCCGGATTATGCCAGCAGAATCTGTTCCGCCTTGAAAATCTCCAGGTCCCCGCCGCACCGGGGGCAAGCCACCGCCAGGACGTTCTCGGTGTCCAGGAGAGGGATGTAGTGGCCGCACTCGCGGCACGAGGCCTGGATTCGATAGTGGGACTCCATGTCCGCTCTGGGGTTTTCGGTCCGGTCCGCGGGCTTAAAGGTTTGGTCGGGAAGTGACTGGGTCCTTTCAGCCTGTCCCTGCACGCTTTAAGTCGGAACCGCGAGTCAGGAACCGATGCGCGGCCTCTCTCGCAGGTTCGACAGCATCGGCGAGTCGGCCACCCTCCGCGCATCCGACCGGGCCGCGCAACTCCGGCGGGAGGGGCGGAGGGTCCTCGCTTTCACCCTCGGGGAGCCCGACTTCCCGACGCCCGCCCCCATCCGGCAGGCCGCCGCCCGGGCCGCGGCGCGGGGCGAGACCCACTACACCCCGAGCGCGGGCATCCCGGAGTTGCGGGAGGCCATCGCCCGGAAACTGAAGGGGGAGAACCGCATCCCGGCGGAAGCGCCCAACGTGGTGGTGACCCCGGGGGCGAAGCAGGCCATCTACGAGGCGTGCCAGGCGCTCCTGGAGCCCGGCGACGAGGCGCTGCTCACGGACCCCGCCTGGGTCACCCTGGCGGCCTGCGTCCGGATGGCGGGGGCCGATGTGGTCTGGTGCCGGGACCTGGAGGACGCCGCGGCGAAGACGGGGCCCCGGACGAAACTGCTCATTCTCAACTCCCCCGCGAACCCCTCCGGAGCGGTCCTCTCCCGGGAGGAGGTGAGGGCCGCCGCCGACCTCGCCGCCGACCGGGACCTGTGGGTCCTCTCCGACGAGATATACGAGAAGATAGTCTACGGAAAGCCCCACGTGAGCATCGCCTCCCTGCCCGGGATGGCGGAGCGGACGGTGGTCGTCAACGGATTCTCCAAGACATACGCCATGACCGGCTGGCGCATCGGCTACGTTGCGGCCCCGGCGGAGGTGGTGAAGGGGATGCTGAAGGTCCAGCAGCACACGGTCACCTGCGCCCCGAGCGTGGCGCAGCACGGGGCGCTCGCCGCCCTGAAGATGAAGGCGTCGTCGGTGAACCGGATGGTCCGGGAGTTCAAGGCGCGCCGCGACCTGCTGGTGAAGGGCCTCCGGGGCCTGGGATTCGGCGTCGAGCCCCCGGCGGGGGCATTCTACCTCTGGCTGAACGTGGCGGCCCGCGGGGGCGGAGCGGCCTTCGCCAAGAAAATCCTGGAGGCGGCGGGCGTCGCCGTGACCCCGGGGGACGACTTCGGGCCGAGCGGCAAGGACTGCGTGCGCTTCTCCTACGCCTGCTCCCGCGGGCAGATTCGGGAGGCCCTGGAGCGGACGGCCCCGGTCCTGAAACCTATTCCTCCGTGACCGCCCCGCCGTTCCCCTCGACGAACTTGTAGGTCCCGTCCACCCTCTCCGCGCTCCGGTTGCACCGGGCCACCGACTCGACCACCATCTCGGCGGCGCTGGGGTAGAACTCCTCCACCTTGTCCGCCATCTCCTTCAGGAGGGCCGACAGGACCGGCTTGCCCTTCAGTTTCGCCACCGTCTCCCGGGCGGGGCTCCACTGTCCCTCCTTGGCGAGGGCTTTGAGTTCGGCCATCAGTTTCTCGAACCTGTCCTCGGGCAGTTTCTCGTAGACCCGCTTGCAGAGCCCGTCGATGGCCCGGTCCACGAGCCTCTCGATGACCTTCTCCTTGGGCTCCCGGGAGCCGTAGCCCAACTCGATGCGCCCCCCGAGGGCCAGTTTCGCCACCGAGAAGCCGGGCCCGTAGTCCGCCAAGAGGGGCACCTCCCGGCCGTTCATGAGGGCCTGGGACTTCACGTGGTCGAACAGTTTGATGGTGGCGCGGCAGGAAGGCTCGCTCTCGATGGAGCGGGCGATGTCGGTCTCCTCCCGGTCGCGGGCGAGACGGACCGCGGTGGCGAGGACCTCCATGTGCCAGGGGGGCATCTTCGGGTCCTGGCCCCTGCGGGCGAGGTACATGTTCCGCTTCCCGATTTCGACCTCCTCCTCCAGGGTCTCGGGGGGCCCGATGGTGATTTCCTCCATGCGGTCGAGGAGGGGCTCCTTGATGGGGCTGGTCCCCCGGTAGTTGGCCGGGTTCGTGGCCGCAATCTCGACGGCGTCGATGCGGAAGGGAATCACGTCCCCCTCGGTGGTGGTGACCTGCCCCTCCTCGAAGAGTTCGTGGAGGAGGGTCTGGAGGCTCGACGGGATGGCCCCCAGTTCGTCGTAGTAGCCGATGCCCCGGTTCGCCTTCAGGGCCCGGCCCGGGACGAAGACCTCGGGGTGGTCGAGGTCGAGCCCCTCCCGGATTTTCTGTATGGAGATGCCGCCGATGAGCTGGCGGGTCGTCAACTGGGGGTCGCCGGGGATGCGGACCCAGACCCGGGGGACCCAGGCCACCTCCACCGAGTCCTGGGTGAGCAGTTTCCTCTTGCAGGAGAAGCAGGACGGCCGGGTCGGGTCGTCGCTGATTTTGCACCCCCGGACCGTGAGGAGTTTCTCCGGCAGGAGTTTTGCGACCGCCTTGGAGAAGGTCGTCTTGCCGTAGCCCTTCCTCCCCTTGAAGAGGAGGGTGGAGCCGCTGAGGAGAGCGTTCTTCACCATCTCCTTCTCCGCCCGCTTCCCGACCACGTCGGGGAAGGGGTCCCTGCCCTCCTTCTGGGCCTGGAGGACGCGCTCCCGGATGTACTCCGCCGAGGTCTTCGAGTGGTATCCCCGGTACTCGCCATCCCAGAGGTCCACCTCCTTGCCCTGGAGGAGGAAGCGGGGGGCGCTGCTCTCGGTGACGGAGACCTCCTCCAGGAGGATGTCCGCTGTCTCCTCGGAACCGGGTTTCATCCTGCCCCTGGGCCGGGGGCCTTATGAACCCCTCCCCCGTTTTTGAGCGCCGCCTGGAGGAAGGCGCGGAGGACGGGCGCGGGGGCCCCCGGCCGGGACTTGAACTCGGGGTGGAACTGGGTCGCCAGGAAAAAGTAGGGGCCGGGGAGTTCCAGGACCTCCATCCGCCCGTCCGGGGAGACCCCGGAGAAGACCAGCCCCGCCTGCTCCAGGGCCGGGATGAACCGGGGGTTCACCTCGTACCTGTGGCGGTGCCGCTCCAGGATGATTTCCTGGCCGCCGTAGAGGGCGCGGGCCCGGGTGTCGGGCCTCAACTTCACGGGCTGGGCCCCCAGCCGCATGGTCCCCCCCATCTGGGCCTGGCGCAGGTGCTCCAGGATGTCCACCACCGGGTAGGGGCTCTTGGGGTCGATTTCGGAGGTGTGGGCCTTCTTCAGCCCCGCCGCGTTCCGGGCGAATTCAATCACCGCCAGCTGAAACCCGAAGCAGAGGCCCAGGTAGGGGATCCCCTTCTCCCGGGCGTACTGGATGGTCCGGATTTTCCCCTCCGCTCCCCGCGACCCGAAGCCGCCGGGGACCAGGATTCCTCCGGCCCCCGCGAGGGATGCGAGGACCGCCGGGTCCTTCTCCACCTCCTCGGTGTTGACATACCGGATTTTGACCCGGGCCCCGAGGGAGGCGGCGGCGTGCTTCAGCGCCTCGTTCAGGGAGATGTAGGAGTCCGCGAGGGCCACGTATTTCCCGGCCATCGCAATCGTGACCTCGCGCTCCGCCCCATCCATCTCGTCCACGATGCGCTGCCATTCGGCGAGCCCGGGGCCCTTGCCTTTCAACTTCAGCCGCTCCGCCAGCAGTTTCCCGAGCCCCTCCTCCTCGAAAATCAGAGGAACCCCGTAGATGTTGTTCACCGTCGGCCCGCTGATGACCTGCTCCTTGGGGACCTGGCAGAAGAGGGCGATCTTGGCCCGGCTCTCGGGGGTCAGGGGCGCGTCGGCCCGGGCGATGATGACGTCGGGCTGGATGCCCCGGGCCCGCAGTTCCGCGACGCTGTGCTGGGTGGGCTTGGTCTTCTGCTCCCCTTCGTGCCCCGCCGGGACGAGGGTGACGTGGACGAAGAGGACCCGCTCCCGGTAGGCCTGCGCCATCTGCCGCGCCGCCTCGAGGAACGCCTCGCTCTCGATGTCCCCGACGGTGCCGCCGAGTTCGGCGACGACCACCTCGGGCTTGGAGCGGTCGGCCACCCCCTGGAGGCGCCTCCGTATCTCGTCGGTGATGTGGGGGATGATTTGAACCGTCTGGCCCAGGTATTCGCCCCGCCGCTCCTTCTCGATGACCGCCTGCCAGATTTGCCCCGCGGTGATGTTGTGGTCCTTGGGGACGTCCTGCTGGAGGAACCGCTCGTAGTGGCCCAGGTCCATGTCAATCTCCCCGCCGTCCTCGGTGACCCACACCTCGCCGTGCTGGAGGGGGCCGATAGTCCCCGCGTCCACGTTGAGGTAGGGGTCCATCTTCACCGGCGCCACGGTCGCCCCGAGCCCCTTGAGGAGGCGGCCGATGGAGGCGGCGGCGATGCCCTTGCCGAGGCCGCTCATGACGCCTCCGGTGACGAAAATGAAACGGGTGGACCCCCCGTTGCGGCCGTTGGTGGGCACGTGCAGGTTAGCAACCGGGGGGTGAAAAACGTTTCTTCCTACTTGCCCCGGGGCCCCGCCCCCCGAAGGAGGAGCACCACCATGAGGGCCGAGGCCACCCACGCCGCGGTGAAAGTTTCCACGACGGCCCCGGCGGAGGCGAGGAGGGCCGCCGCGGCGAGGGAGACCCCGAGGGCGGCGAGGGACCAGAGCCTCCAGTCCCGCGCCCGCTCCCGGCGGACCTTGAGCACGGCGGGCGGCGCAGCCTCCGCCGGGCGGGGCACCTCCGGGGCCGCTTCTTCGTCCTTTGCCGGCCGGGAGGCGCGGGGGTCGCCGAGGAGGACCCCGAACGCAGCCTTGCGGGCCCCGTAGCCCGCGGTGACCGCAATCTCCCCCTTCAGGGGGGTCCGGGCGTCCTTGGGGAGGCGGAGAATCACCGGGACCGCCTCCTCCCCCTTCACGTAGGGGCTGTCGCCGTGGATGAGGACCGCCTCCTTCAGGGAAGCGCCGACGGCGAGTTTCACGTGGGCGGGCTCCCCGTGGTTCACGATTTTCAGTTCGAGGGAGACCTCCTCGCCCCTCTGCAGGGGGTAGACCACCTGGGGGAAGTCGAACTCAATGGAGTCGGGTTCCTTGCGCCCGATGTGAATGGTCTGCGAGGGCTGGGGCGGGGGCGGCGCGGGCTTGGCCATCCGGGGAAGTCGATGGCCGCGTATGAAAACTTACTTCGCCTACTTCCCCCGCATGTCGGGCGGCAGGAGGTTCGGGATGGAGTCCTCGATGGGGTAGGCCTCGCCGCACTTGGGGCAGCGCAACTCGCCCTCGACGATGTCGTCCCCCTCCTCCTTCTTCGCGGCGAGTTGGAGTTCCCCTTTGCACATAGGACACGCCAGGATTTCCATCAGGTCGCGCTTCATCGGCGCCTCTTGCCTCTTCCCGCACTTTTGCCTTTCGGCCTCCGGTCCACGGTCTCCTCCAGGGCGGGCCCGGTGGAGACGAGCGCCACCGGGACCCCGGCGTCCCGCTCCGCCCGCTCCACGAATGCGCGCGCTTTCGGGGTCAGGTCCGCCCACCGCCGCGCCCCCCGGCAGGCGGGGTCCACCTTGTCGATGCCGGTGATGGCGGCTTGCGTCGCTCCGTTGAGGAGGCAGGCGCGCCGGGCGAGCGCCCCGTCCCACCGCCCCACCCGCCGCTTCCGGCCGGTGACGGTCCCGAACTCGACCAGCCCCAGTTTCTCGGCCTCGGCATCCCCCATCTCCGAAGGGAAGGGCCCCGGCCCGACCCGGGTCGGGAAGGCCTTGAAGACTACCACGACTTCGTCCACCGCCGTCGGCCCGACGCCCGCGTCGGCCGCCACCTGCGCCGCGGTCGTGTCCTTGCTGGTCACGTAGGGATAGGTCCCGTGGTAGAGCGAGAGCCCGAAGCCCTGGGTCCCCTCCAGCAGCACGTTCCGCCCCCGCGCGATGGCCCGGTGGAGTTCGGCGGGGACGTCGGCGATGAATTCCCTCAACTCGGGCACCTCCCGCGCCAACTTCGCGCGGCGGTAAACCCGGTCTGCGTTGGCCGCGCCGCACCCGCTCTTCGTCGAGCCGATGGTCACGGCCAAATGGGCCTCCACCTTCTCGGCCTCGACGTGGCGCTCCTCGATGACGCCGCAGTTCCCGTCCACCCCGAGGCGCTTCCGCAGCCCGAGCCGGTCGGCCTCGGCGACCACCAGCGCGGGGTTGACCAGCACTCCGGGTCCGATGAGGAGCCGCGCGCCCTTGTGGACGTAGCCCGAGGGGACCATCCGGAGCCCCTCCTTGAACCCCTCGCCCTGGACGGTGTGGCCCGCGTTGGGCCCGACGCCGCCGCGGGCAATCACGTCCGGCCGGTCGCGCGTCGCGAGGTAGGCGACGATTTTCCCCTTCCCCTCGTCGCCCCAGAAGCCGCCGACGGCAATCGTGACGGTCATCCCCGACCATCGGGAGGCGCCGTCAAAAATGTATGGCGGCTTTCCTCCGCGAAACGGATGGTTTAAGTGCCCCCCGCCTCTCGCCCGCGATGGTTTCGGCCCTGGAGGGCGTCAAGGTTCTCGACCTGACCCGCCTCCTCCCCGGCCCCTGGTGCACCCAGATGCTCGGCGACCTGGGGGCCGACGTGGTGAAAATCGAGGAGCCCCGGACCGGCGACACCGTGCGGTGGGGGCCGCCCCAGGTGAAGAAGGGCGCGGTGAAAGAGGGGGCGGCCTTCCTCCTGTTGAACCGGAACAAGCGCTCCATCACCCTGAACCTGAAGGACAGCCGGGGCCGCGACCTCTTCCTGGAACTGGCGAAAAAGTGCGACGTGGTGGCGGAGGGGTTCCGGCCCGGGGTCGCGGACCGGCTCGGCGTCGGGTGGGAGGCGGTCCGGAAAGTCAACCCGAAGGCCATCTATTGCTCCATCTCGGGCTACGGGCAGGACGGCCCCTACAAGGAGTGGCCGGGCCACGACCTGAACTACGTCGGCATCGCCGGGGGGCTCGACCTGGGGGCCGGGCCGAAGCCCTCCGTCCTGCCCCTCCAGGTCGCGGACCTCGGCGGCGGGGGCTCTATGGCGGTCATGGGCATCCTGGCGGCCCTCCTCGCCCGGCAGAAAACGGGCCGCGGGCAGTTCGTGGACATCGCCATGGCGGACGGCGCCATGGCCTGGCTCCCCCTCGCCGCGGCCCCCGCCGTCGCCGAAGACCGCCACCCCTCGCCCCGGGAGCGGATTCTCTCGGGCCGCTACCCCTGCTACCGCATCTACGAGGCGGCCGACGGGAAGTTCGTGACCCTCGCGGCCCTGGAGCCCCACTTCTGGGGCAACTTCTGCAAGGCCGTGAACAAGCCCGCGTGGCAGAGTTACCACCTCCCGAGCGACGACCGGTTGCCCGGGGCGCTGGCCGAAATCGAGGCCCTCTTCAAGACGAAGCCCCGGGACGAGTGGGTGAAGTTCCTCAACGGGCACGACGTGCCCGCGGGGCCCGCCTACGCCATGCCCGAGGCGCTCCGGGACCCCCAGATGCTCCACCGGAAGATGGTGGTGGAGATGGAGCACCCGAAACTGGGAAAGGTGAAGGTCATCGGCTCGCCGCTGAAACTTGCCGACACCCCGCCGGTCCTCCGGAGGGCGGCGCCCGCCCTCGGGGAGCACACGGAGGAGGTTTTGAAGGAGTGGCTCGGGATGGACGGGGGGAAGGTGGCGGAACTGAAGAAGGCGGGAGTCGTTTAGAAATTAAAATTGCAAAGTGCAAAATGAAAAGTGAAAAATTTTGACTTTTGCACTTTGCATTTTTCATTTTGCATTTTGCCAAGTTGGGGCGCTTTAACCCCCCGCCACCGGCGGGAAAACGGCCACCTCGTCCCCCTCCTTCAGCACCGTGCCGAGCCCCTTCCCATACTCCACCTGCTCCCCGTTCACCAGCACGTTGGCCTCGGCCCGCAGCCGGTCGCCCTCCAGCAGGTCGAGGCCCTTGCCCTCCAGCGACTTCAGCAGGTCCCGGAGAGTGGCGCCCGTGCGCAGTTCCACCTGCAGCAAATCGGTCCCGAGGGCCTCGCGGCACGACGCGAAGGCCCGGAGGGTCACATTCACCTCTTCCTCCGGGCCGCCCCGAACCTCCGGAGCAGTTCGGCCCGCGTCGGCAGCCCCGCCCACGCCCCCGGCTTCGCCACGCACGACGCGGCCGCGAGGCTCCCGAGGAGCGCGCACTCTTTCAGGGGATGGCCCCGGAGGCGGCCGAAGAGGAAGCCGGCGTCGAAGGCGTCGCCCGCGCCGGTCGTGTCCACCACCTTCGCCGCGAGGGACGGCAGCCGGACCGACTCGCGGCCGTTGGTGGCGAAGCAGCCCCGGGCCCCCATCTTGACCGCGACGGTCATCCCCTCCTCCGCAAGCGCCTCGGCCCCGGAGAGCGGCTCGCCCGAGACGATTTTTCGCAGTTCCTCCTCCGAGGGGAGCAGGACCGCCGTCCTCCGGAGGAGGGGCGCGAGCCCCTTCGCGCCGCGCGCGGCGTAGAGGTTCCCGGGATCGAGGCTGACCCGGCCTGCGCAAAGCCGGGCGGCGGCTGCCTGGGCCCGCAGCGGCCCGTCCCCGTCGGTGCAGGCGAAGGAGGCGAGGTGGAGCCACCGGGCCCGCGCGAACGGGACGGAGGAGGGCGGGGCCACCCACCCATCGTTGACCCCGGGCTCCACGACCAGGGCCCGCTCCCCCTTGCGGTTGACCATGGCGGTCACCCGGCCGCTGTCGCCCCGGACCCGGCGCACCCCGCGGACATCCACCCGCTCCCGCCGGAGCGCCCGGAGGAGGAACTGCCCGTTGGGGCCGCTCCCCACCCGCGCCACCAGCCCCGACCAGAGGCCGAGGCGCGCCATCCCCACCGCGAAGTTGGCTGCGGCGCCCCCGGGCGACCGTTCGACCTCCCGGCCCGAGGTCTCGCCGTCGGAGCCGGGAATCCAATCGACCCGCACCAGGCGGTCCACGTTCAGGGCGCCGAACGCGAGGACGTCGGGGGAGGTGCGCTGCCGCGGACCCATGGGAAAGGCTATTCGGGCGACCCTGAAAAGGTTGCTGAAATGGCATTCTCGGTGCTGCCCGCCGTGGACCTCCAGCGGGGCCGCGCGGTGGTCCTGGAGGGGGGCGAAAAACCCCTGCTGGACCTCGGCGACCCGGTGGCCGCGGCCCGGAGGTGGGTCGAGGCGGGGGCGAAATGGCTCCACGTGGTGGACCTCGACGGCGCGGCGGGCGCGGGCTCCAACCGGGAACTCATCCTCGACATCGTGCGCTCCCGCGGCGACGCGCAGGTGCAGGTGGGCGGGGGCATCCGGACGCTCCCGCAGGCCGCCTTCTGGCTCGGCCAGGGGGCGAGCCGGGTGATTTTCGGAACCACCGCAGTAGAACGGCCTGAGTTGGTTGTGGCAACAGTCCGAAACTTTGGGCCTGAGACCGTCGTCGTTGCTATTGATGTCAGGAAAGGGAAGATAGCAACGTGGGGTTGGAAACGCGAAACCTTGGCAACTCCATACGACTTGGTAGAGAGGTTCAAAGGATATGGAGTGACATTCCTCTTCACCAACGTCGATGTCGAAGGTCGCGGGTTGGGACTGCCGCTGGAACCGGTGAAGGAACTCACGAAACTGGGCCTCCCGATTCTCGTCGCGGGGGGCATCGCGTCCCTCGGCGACGTGCGGGCCATCCGCGACGCCGGGGCGGCGGGGGCGGTGCTGGGTCGGGGGCTCTACGAGGGGAAAATCGCGCTCAAGGAGGCTCTCCTCTTGGAGAAAGCGGTATAGTCACCGGCGGCGACTCTCCTCCATGGCGCGCACCGCCGCGGTCCGACGGAAGACCCGGGAGACCGACATCCGCTGCCGCCTCTCCCTCGACGGGACGGGCCGCGTGAAGGCCCGGACCGGCATCCCCCTCTTCAACCACATCCTCGAAGCGATGGCCCTCCACGGCCGCATGGACCTCGACCTCTCCGCCCGCGGCGACCTCCCGACCGGCGACCACCACACGGTCGAGGACACCGCGATTGTCCTCGGGCAGGCGCTCTCGAAGGCCCTCGGCGACCGGCGCGGCATCGAGCGGTTCGGGAGCGCGGCGGTCCCAATGGACGAGTCCCTCGCCACCGTCGCCCTCGACCTCGGGGGGCGCAGTTACGTGGCGTTCGACGGGAAGTTCTCCGAGAAGCGCGTGGGCGGCCTCGCGACGCGGAGCGCCCTCCACTTCCTGGAGCAGTTCGCGAAGCACGGGGGCGTCACCCTCCACGCGGCGGTGGAGGGGGAGGACGACCACCACATGCTGGAGGCGCTCTTCAAGGCGCTCGGGGTCGCGCTCCGGCGGGGGGCCCAAGTGACCCACGGGAGGGTCCCGAGCACGAAGGGGCGGGTGTAGCCCCGGGGCTGTCAGGGCGGAGGAAGGCGGCGGAGCGGTCCGGCGTTTGGCGGCAGGTTCACAGAGCCGCGGCGATGTCCTACCTCAAATTCTCAAAATCCTCGACGACTTCGCGGCTCTTGGAGGCGGCCGTGACCTCGTCCGGCTCCAGGTAGAGTTCGATGACTTCCTGGATGTTCCGGAGGGCCTCGGCCCGGGTCTCCCCCTCGGAGATATAGCCGGGGAGGACGGAGACGGTGACGGTGTAGCCCCCCTCCGGCTGCTTTTCGAGGACGACCTTGAACTTCATCGAGAAGGGTGGGCGGGGGCGGGCAAAAGCGTTGCGGGGAGGGTTGTGGGGATCACGGTGCTGAGAGCGAGGTCCGGCGAGTGGGTAGTAATGGGTCGAGTGGGTGTGCCCTTGCGCTCGCGCGCGCCCTCGGTGGGGCCCGTATACCGGCAATGACGCCGGGCGGGCCCACGGGCGCGCGCGAGCGTACAAGTCTTGATGGTATGCAGAAGGATTTATCCTCCTACTTTGCGCCAAAAGTTGAGTGACTCCCCGATGGCACAAAAAGAGGACCCCAACCGCATCCGAACGTTGGAAGAGGACCTCAAAAACCTGAAGCAAGTGGTGAGGCAAATGCTCCAACCATTACAAAACCTCCCCCTGCGATACGTGATTGAATCTATTTCTGGGGCTGAGGTGATTCCGTTCAACCGAGATGACCCGAAGGACCGCCTCTTGCTCGATGACTTGTTGCGTGTAGCAATGACCGCAGGCGAAAAAATGAATCGTTCGGGTATCCGAAGCAAGCGCCCAAACGAGGTGGGTAACTACATCGAGCCGTTCGTCAAAGAATCTCTCAACGAGCATGGGCTGGCTGCAGGTACTCCAACGACTGGCACTGGGAAGAAGAAAGCCGCGGGCTATCCGGACATCCGGTTCCTCGACCGGCACGGCCGGCCCAACTATCTTGAATGCAAGACGTATAATGCCCAAAACGTGGACACAACCCAGCGTGCCTTTTATCTCTCCCCCTCCGATGAATTCAAAGTGACCGAGAGCGCCCATCATTTTATCATCTCCTATGAGATGGTTCACGTTGGAACGCGGGGCGATGTGGGGGTGTACAAATGCAAGCACTTCAAACTTCTGTCGATCGAGGATTTGAAAGTGGACGTCAAGTATGAGTTCAACTCTGACAACCGGCGGCTCTACTCGACCCCAGGACTGATTCTCGCCGAGGGTCCCATCTCACCGAGGTTGGGGGTCCGTTAAACCGCCGTCAACTCTTTCTGTTGCCCCCCCTTCCGCTGAATCCAAGTCGCGCTCGGCTTCACTTCGGCGGACCGGATGAATTTCAACGCCTCGGCGAAGTAATGGGCGTCGATTTCAAAACCGATGAAGTCCTTTTGGAGAAGC
This sequence comes from uncultured Halobacteria archaeon, assembly GCA_964486625.1. Taxonomy (GTDB): domain Archaea; phylum Halobacteriota; class Syntropharchaeia; order JACQPP01; family JACQPP01; genus JAWCQZ01. The sequence continues at coordinate 1,050 of CAZANW010000044.1, read as the reverse complement.
GCTGCGGCTACACCCGCATGGCCAATTCCCAATAACGGGTCCATGACTTTCTGGACTCTATCTAGTCCGTGCAGAAGGACGCACTTCTTCGCCAGTTCAACAGGGAAGGTTGCCGGATGGGGACGGTCTTCGTCTCTGCTTTTGATGGTTTTGTAGGGCACGAACCAGGTGTTCCCTCTGCACCGCTTATCCGCCGCCGCGGACTTCCAGCGGCCGATGTTCGATTTGTCCTGGTACTCAACTCCAATGGATAGACGGTCCAAGGGAACGTCCCCGGTTTTAGTCAGATGAAAAACGTATTCTTGGCAATCGTTCAAATACCGGTCACTATTGATGGGCTTGTAATGCCCGACGGCAATGTTCCGGGTGATTCCGGGATAGTCCCCGACGTCCGCCTTTTCGATAGCGATGGATTTCACCCAGTGAATCACATTCTGCAACGCGAAGTGCTTTCTCATCTCCATCACCACCTCAAAAGGAACCCATGGATCGGAGGGCTTCGAGCCGATATTTAGGAAAACCGATCCGGAGTCGGAGAGGACTGCTTTCACCGCCTCTGCCCAGCGCCCGAGCCACGCCAAATAATCGTGACGGGCGATGGTGTCATCGTAGGTCGCATACTGGATTCCCAGATTGTAGGGAGGGGAGGTCACAACAATGTCCACCGAGCCCGGAGCAATCCTCTTCTTCATTCCCTCGATACAATCCTCGTTATAAAGGGCGAATTTCGCGGAACCCACGTTGAATACCCCCTCTGCCAGGGCACCGGACTTTTCCGATGATTGCGTCCCTTCGCGGACCTCGAGTTCGGAAACCATCAAAATCCTATCGCGGGCGGAACATAAAACCTCTGAAAGCGCGGTGAAAGTATTCAGCCCCGTTGCGATTTCGCCTTCCGCAGCATCTCCGCCCCCACCCTCAGCGCCTCCTCCAACTTCGCCCCGCTCTCCCCCGCCCCCTGCGCCAAATCGGGCTTCCCCCCGCCCTTCCCGCCGAGCACCCCGCACATCCTCGCGACCACCTCCCGCGCATCCCCCTTCCCGGTCGCCA
>CAZANW010000043.1:0-18186 GCA_964486625.1 uncultured Halobacteria archaeon | reverse complement strand
ACTCGGCGACTTCGCATCATGAAACGCCCGCCCCTTTAGGGGCGGGTAGTTTACGCTCCAACGGCCACCCTTGGCTAACCGGTGGGTCTCCCGCACCCACGGGACTCCCCGGGCGGCGTGGTCGCCATCCTCCAAGTCCAGTAGCAAGTCTGAGAGCATCCCGTCCAACTCCTCCCACGCCTTCGGGTCGATTTTCCCCTCCACATCCAAGTCAATCAACCGGTTCTCGATGTCCCGGAGGGTGCGGAGCAGACTCCGTTTCGCCGGACTTCGGCTTTTTTCAATTTGATTCAGATGCCGGTTCCACGCTTTCAGGCTGTTGAACCGCTTCCTGCAACGGCAGTGAAGGACCGCGGGAAACGCCCCTGGAGCCTCGGTCCCCCTCATCCCCCCAGCGGCACGACCACCAACTTCCGCCTCAGCAGGGGCACCCGCTCCTTCCCCCGCTCCTCGATGCGGATGAGCCCGTGCCCCTCCAGCAACCGGAGGTCGCGGGAGACCGCCGGCACCTTCCGTCCGAGAGCCCGGGCGAGGCGGCTGACGGTCTGCTCCCCAGTGGCGATGCGGCGGAGCAGCTCGAGCCGGGCGGGGGTGAAGAGCCTGCCGATTTCCACGTCGGCGGGGATGTGGACCTCGTCGGGGAGGGCGTCGAGAACCTCGGGGTGGTTCAGCATATACTTCATCAGGTCGCCGATTTCGCCGAGCCTCCGCTCCACCTGCTTACGGTCTACTTCAGCCATCTCTCGAACCTCCGGCGATAGGCTTCCCAGTTCTCCTTGAGGTCGCGGATGGCGACATCCACTAAGACGCCGTATTCCAAGTCCGGCATCCGCTCCTTCCGCTCCACGCCCCCATCCGGGCGGCAGATGTCCTTGTGCGCGAACCCGTGCTCGGTGTCGAACCTGACCACGGAGTAGTCCTTGTCTTGGATTCTGGCCACATAGTTCACCACGAAGGAGACCACGCGACCCTTCTCAACCTCGAAGGAGACCTCGATGCGGTCCTCCCCCGGGAGGCCGATGGAGAAGCGGGTCCGCTTCATGGGTTACTTAACTTGGCCGGTTAATAAAGACTTCCCGGTCTGTCCTTCGCTTCTCCCGGCTTGTTGGGAAAGGTTCAAGGCCACGACCTAAGAGGGGCGCGACGGCCTCAAAAACCCGCGGGCCGGGTAGGGGCCCGTGCGAAAACCGCTACTGGTGACCCCGTAGAGCGTTTGGCCGTGCCGTAGGCATTGACTTAAATTGGCCGGCCCCCGCCCCTGGCTTCAGACCAGCCCCCGCAACTCGGCCCACTTCAACTGGACCGCCTCCAGGTGCTTCTCGTAGTTGCGGCCCGGGTCGACCTCGCCGGAGAACCCCTCCAAACCGCGAATCATTTCCATCAGTTTCGGAAACGGGACGTCGAAGGGGTCTTTCACCTCCTTGTGCTTCGCGTCGAGCGCCTCGGCGATTTCCTCCACGTCGTCCCAATCCATGCTCCAACTCGCCCCTCCGGACCCGTTGAAGGGATTTAACCCTTGCCCGCAGACCCGGGAGATGGAGCGCCTCTTCTGGTTCCCCTCGAACGACGCGGGCGCGGTCGAGACGACCCTCCGGGGATTCCTGGCCCGGCGGGGGTGGTTCGGCTCCGGGGAGAGGTTCGAGCGGGCGCGCCCCCGGGGGCCCTACGCGGGCGCGGGCGAGACCCTCCGGCTCGGGGTGATGCCCGACGGGAGCGGAACGCTGGTCCGCCTGAGCCTCGACGGCCCGGGGGGCGTGCGCCTCGGCTCCGACGGCCCGGCCCTCGACGAACTGGCCCTCGGGGCCCAAGAGGCGCTGGCGAACTCCCTCCTGGAGTTGAGTTTCTCCTGGTTCGAGCCGCGTCGCATCGCGGCCTTCAAGAACCCGCGCCGGGCCGCCTCCCCCCGCTCCGCGGTGGAGTTCCTCCGGCGGCAGGGGGTCAACTGGCTCCTCTGCCTCGACGACCGGTGCCGGAGCCTGCCCGGGGAAGAATGGACCGAGACCCTCCACCTCCACCTGCCGGACGGCGAGGGGCCCGCGCCTCCCCAGGCCCGGGAGATGGCGGCGGGCGTCGAGGGTGCCCTGGCCCAGGGGAGGGTGGTCGGAGTCCACTGCGCGGAGGGGATGGGGAGGACTGGAACCGCCCTCGCTCTCCTCCTCGCGGCCCGGGGGCTTCCCCCGCAGGAGGCGCTCGCCGAGGCGGAGCGACGGCGCCACCCCCACTTCCTCCTTACCCCCCGCCAGCGGGCGTCGGTGACGGCCTTCGCACCACCCCCGGACGCTTCGAGAGGGTCTGCTGCGCAGCTCCCCGCATCCGCGCCCCGCGATGAGGCGGGCGAGAAAGGTTAAAGGGGCCGAAACGAGGGGCAAGATGGCCGAAGAGAAGAAAGAGACGAAGGCCAAGGAGGAGCCCGCAGTCCACGTGGAGCGCCTCTACACCATCCCCCTGGGGGGCCTCGACCCCCGGTGGCGGAGGAGCGAGAAGGCGGTCCGCCGGGTCCGCTCCTACCTCGCCCACCACTTGAAGGCCGACCCCGGCCTCGTGAAACTGGACGGCTCCATCAACGAGGCGCTTTTCGCCCGCGGCCTCCGAAAGCCCCCGCGCCGCATCCGGGTCCGGGCGATGAAGTTCGAGGATGGCGGGGTGGAGGCGGAGACCGCCGAGAGGGCCCAAGAGCGGACGACGGGTGCGCCCGGAAAGGGGGGGAAGAAGGCGAAGGCCGGGGCTCCGGAGAAGGGAGAGAAGGGTGATTGAGGGCCGCCGCATCGCCTTTGACGGGAACCCCACCATCGGCCTCTTCGCCGCCTGCACCGAGGAGTGGGTCCTGGTCCCCGCCGCCCTCCGCGAGCGGGCGCGCCGCCGCCTGGAGGAGGCGTTGGGAGTCCCGGCCCTCCCGCTGACCCTCGGGGGCTCCCCCGCCCTCGGGGCTCTGGCGGCGGGCAATGGGCGGGGCTTCCTGGTCTCCTCGACCGCGACCCCGGCCGAACTCCGCCACCTGGAGTCCACCGGCCTCCCGGCCCACCGGCTGCCGGGGGTCCTCAACGCCGCCGGCTCCCTGGTCCTCGCCAACGACACCGCGGCCGTGGTCAGCCCCCGGCTCGGGGCCCGGGCCGTCGAGGCCGTGGAGCGGGTCCTGGGAGTGGACGCCACCCCGGGCCTCGTCGGCGGGGCACCGACGGTGGGCATGGCGGCCGTCGCGACCAACGCGGGGGTCCTGGCGAGCCCCCGGGCGAGCGAGCGGGAACTCGCGCTCCTGGAGCGGGCCTTCCGGCTTCCGGTGGATGTGGGGACCGTGAACGGCGGCTTCCCCTACGTCGGCTCGGGGCTCCTGGCCAATTCCAGGGGATACGCCGCCGGGGCCGAGACCACCGGCCACGAACTGGGGCGCATCGAGGAGGCGCTGGGGCTCATCCGATAGGTCCTTAAGGACCGAAACCCATCCCGGCCCATGCCCCGGGCCCGGGTGAACGGAGTCTCGCTCTACTACAACGACTCGGGCAAGGGTTTCCCCCTGCTGCTCCTCATGGGCCTCGGGATGGATTCGACCGGCTGGATGTTCCAGGTCCCGGCCTTCGCCAAGAAGTTCCGGGTCGTCGCGCCCGACAACCGGGGGTGCGGTCTCAGCGACAAGCCCAAGGACCCCTACTCGACCCGGATGATGGCCGAGGACGCGGTGGCGCTGCTGGACCACCTCTCCATCGAGAAAGCGCACGTGGTGGGCGCCTCCATGGGGGGCATGATTGCGCAGGAGGTCGCCCTCGGGTGGCCGGAGCGGGTCTCCAGACTGGTCCTCGCCTGCACCTACGCCCGCCCCGACCCCCTCGCCAAGAGCCTGGTGGAGCGGGGAATGAAGACCCTCCTTGGCGGCGTCGCCGACCTCCGGAGCGTGGACCCGTCGAAGACCCGGGTGGACCGGATTGCGGAGTTCATGCTCCCCCTGGTCCTGTCGAAGGAGTTCTACGAGAAGAACAAGGCGCTCGTGGTGCCCTTCATGCAGGAGGTCCTGAAGAAGGCCTCCGTGGAGGGGTTCCTGGGCCAGGTGGTGGCGACCCAGGAGCACGACGCCGCGGAGCGGCTCCCGTCCATCTGCGCCCCGACCCTGGTGATGACCGGGACCAAGGACATCTTGGTCCAACCGAAGAACTCGGAGTTCCTGGCGTCGAGGATTCCCGGGGCGAGGCTGGTCAAAATCGACGGCGGGAGCCACGGGTTCAACTTCGAGCGTCCGGAGGAGTTCAACCGGGCGGTCCTCGATTTTCTGGCCTGAGCCGCCCATGGGCGCAGAGATTCGGAACGGCCCGGGCCGGAGCCGCTCCGGATTCGCGCGGGTGAACGGGGTCCGGCTCCACTACCGGCTCCGGGGCTCGGGGCCGCCGCTTCTCCTCATCTGCGGCCTCGGGATGCAGAAGGAGTTCTGGCTCACCCAGCGCTCCCTCGCGCGGCGCTTCACGATGGTCGCCTACGACAACCGGGGCTGGGGTCTCAGCAGCCGCCCCCGGGGCCCCTACACGGTGCGCCAGCTCGCCGAGGACGCGGTCGGACTCATGGACGCCCTCTCCCTCCCGAAGGCCCACCTCCTCGGCGTCTCCCTCGGGGGCATGGTCGCCCAAGAGGTCGCCCTCGGCTGGCCGGAGCGGGTGGAGAGGCTCGTCCTCGCCTCCACCGCGGGCCGCGCCCTCCACACCTTTCCCCCGGCCTTCCACGGCCGCGCCATCGAGGCGTGGTGGGACCTCCGCGGCTTCGTGGCCCAGGCCTCCGCCTACCTCGGGTTCAACGCCCTCGACCGGGTCCGCGCCATCCGCGCCCCGACCCTGGTGGTGGCGGGCTCCCGGGACCGGACCCTGCCCGCGGAGCACGGGAGGGCCCTCGCGGAGCGCATCCCGGGGGCCCGCCTGCTGGTGATGCGCGGGACCCACTGGCTGGTGTGGGAGGGGGGGCCGATGCTGGCGCGGGAAGTGGAGAGGTTCCTGACGGAGCCAGCGCGGCAATCTTAAGGCCCGGCCGGGCCGAGGGGACCCATGGCGATTTCGCAAGCGCCCGCTTCCAAGCACATCTACTCGCTCCTCAGCCTCGCCGACCTGATGACGGTCGTCAACCTCCTCCTCGGCTTCTCCGCCGCCATCGCCCTCCTCGGCGGCAGCGTCGAGACCGGGGCCCTCCTCGTGCTCCTGGCGGCCCTGGCGGACGGGGCGGACGGCCTCCTGGCCAAAAAGGAGCACTCCCTCTTCGGGGAGGCGCTCGACAGCCTCGCCGACATGGTCTCCTTCGGGGTCGCTCCCGCCCTCCTCCTCTACATCGCTCTCGCCCCCTGGCCCCCCGCGGGGCCCGCCCTCGGCGGGGGCTTCCTCGCCTGCGGCGCCCTCCGCCTCGCCCGCTTCCACCTGCGGGGGCCGAGCCGGGAGTCCTTCCAGGGGCTCCCCATCACCGCCGGGGGTCTCGCCGCTTCCCTGCTCCTCCTGGCGATGCCGGTGGGAATCCCCGCCTGGGCCCCCGCCCCCTGGGGGGCCCTCCTCGCCTACCTCATGGTGAGCAACCTCCGCTACCCGAAACTGAAGGGGAAGGTCATCCTGGTCCCGGTGGGCTCCCTGAGCGCGGCCCTGGTGGTCACCCAGTTCACTTACCCCCCGGCCCGCCCCTGGACCGCCCTGGCCCTCCTCGGAATGATGGGGGTCTACCTCGCGGCGCCGGCCATCCAGCGAAAGTCCCTGGAGCCGGGGCCCCGGGAGGCGGCCCGTCCATGAAGCGGCCATCTCCGGCCGAAATGGTCGCATTCGAGGCGGGTATCAAACTGGGCGCCCTTTACCACCAATTCATCGGAACCCCGGTGACTCCCCGCTCCGCCCCGGACCTGGAACGGGCAATGCGGGAGGCCTTGGAGGCCATGCCCTTCTGCGAACGGGCCCGCATAGCCATCGACCGGGCCCTCCTCCGCAGGAGCCTGAACAAATTCGGCTACACCGAATTGAAGGGGGTCATGCTCCGGGTCGAGGTGGAGGTCGCCACCCCCCGGGGGCGGGCCCGGGCGCGGGTCGTGAACCGGAACGGCTACCCCTGGATGGAACTGGTCGGGGCCCGCGCCCTTCCACGAAATCGATAGCGGCGGCCCCGGCACCTCGCGCGAAGGTTCATTATGGAGGCCCGGCCAGGGGGGAGGGATGTCCGCCCGAACCGGGTCCTCCGGCGCAGCCCCTGCGCTCTCGGACGCGCGCACCGAGGAGGTCCTCCTCTCCGCGCTGCCCTACATCCGGGAGTTCCACGGCCAGACCCTGGTGGTGAAGCTCGGCGGCCGGGTCCTGGAGAACGAGGAGGCGATGGACCGGGTGGCGAAGGACCTCGCCCTCCTCCGCTTCGTCGGCATCCGGCCCGTGGTGGTCCACGGCGGCGGGGCCGAAATCAGCGGCTTCATGGAGAGGCTCGGGATGGAGCCGAGGTTCGTCTCGGGCCTCCGGGTCACCGACGGGGCGACCCTCGACCTGGTCATCATGCTCCTCGGGAAGGTGAACCACCGGCTGGTGGCCGCCCTGGAACGCCACGGGGTCCAGGGGCTGGGGCTGAGCGGCGGCGACGCCCGGCTGCTGGTCGCGAAGAAGATGGGGCCGGTGGCCGAGGGCGGCAAGAGGGTCGACCTGGGCTACGTGGGGGAGGTGGAGTCGGTGAACCCGGAGGTGCTCCAGATGGCCGTCAACGGGGGCTACATCCCGGTGGTGGCGCCGGTGGCGGTGGACCTCTCGGGGAACTCTTTCAACGTGAACGCCGACGAGGCGGCGGGGGCCATCGCGGCGGCCCTGAAGGCCCGGAAGCTCCTGCTGCTGACCGACGTGGAGGGCCTCCTGGGGGACCCGAAGAGGCCGGAGACGCTGGTCCCGAAACTGACGCTCCCCGAGGCCAAGGAGCGCCTCAAGAGGGTGGACGGGGGCATGGTGCCGAAACTGCGGGCCTGCGTCCGGGCCGCCGAGGCGGGGGTCGAGGCCCACATCATCAACGGCCAGCGGGCCCACGCCCTGCTGTTGGAGCTCTTCACCCCCCGCGGGGTCGGGACGATGGTGACCGGGGAGCGGAGGAAGTGATGGGGCGCAGGCAGAGCGTCCGGGAGGTCGAGGTGGAGGGGCACATCATCGACTCCAACATCCTGAGCCAGATTTTCGACCGGGTCATGGACATGGAGGGGGAGTTCGAAATCACCCGGTTCGAAATCGGCAAGAAGAAGGAGCAGACCTCCTACGCCCGGATTCTCATCAAGGGGAAGAGCGAGGCGCACCTCGACCAGATTCTCACCGAGGTCCACCGCCTCGGCGCCCGGGTCCCGGAGGCGGAGCAGGCGCAGGTGGAGTCCGCGCCCGACGACAAGGTCGCCCCGCGCGGGTTCTACTCGACCACCCACCACCCCACCTTCGTCCACTGGAAGGGGAAGTGGCTCCCGGTGGAGTCGATGGGCATGGACTGCCTCGTCGTGGTGGAGGACTCCAAGGCAATCGCGAAGCCCATCGCCCGGCTGAAGAAGGGCGAGAGGGTTCTCGTCGGCGAGAAGGGGGTCCGGGTGGTCCCGCCGGAGCGGCCGCGGGGACGGTCGCTCTTCGAGTTCATGGGGAAGACCGTCTCCTCGGAGCGCCCCTCCCGCAACCTCATCAAGCAAATCGCAGAGGAGGTGGCCGAGACCCGGAGGGAGGGGGCCAAGATTGCGGTCGTCGCCGGGCCCGCCGTGGTCCACACCGGGGCCGCGCCGGCCCTCGCCGAGATGGTGCGGCTGGGGGCGGTGGACCTGCTGCTCGCCGGGAACGCGCTGGCGGTCCACGACGTCGAGCACGCGCTCTTCGGGACGAGCCTCGGGATGGACGTGAAAAGAGGAGAACCCACCCCGGGGGGCCACAAGAACCACATCTACGCCATCTCGGAAATCCTGAGGTGCGGCTCCATCGAGGGCGCGGTGAAGCAGGGGGTCCTGAAGTCGGGGATTCTCTACGAGTGCGTCAAAAGCAAAGTGCCGTTCATCCTCGCCGGCTCCATCCGGGACGACGGGCCCTTGCCGGAGGTCATCACCGACGTCATCGAGGCGCAGGAGAAAATGCGGGAGGCGCTGCGGGAGGTGGAACTGGTCCTGATGGTCTCGACCATGCTCCACTCCATCGCGGTCGGGAACAAATTGACGAGCAACGTGAAGACCATCTGCGTCGACATCAACCCGAGCGTGGTGACCAAGTTGATGGACCGGGGGACCGCGCAGGCCGTGGGGGTCGTGACCGACGTGGGGGCCTTTTTGCCGATGCTGGCGGAGGAGTTGAGGAAGCAGAAGAGGCTGACGGAGTTCCCTGGGGACCATCCGAAGGGTTAAAACTGCCCGCGAAAAAGGGAGGAGATGGGAACACTCAACAAGGAAGAGTTGTTGAATTGGGCAAGAAAGTATGATGAAGAAGCCACCGAACTCGACAGGGAGATCGAGAAGGAGCTAACGAGCAAGTTTTTCAAAAACAATCTCGTAACAAAAGATGACCTTGAGAAGATAAATCGGTGGAAATTTCAAGAAATGATGCCAGGGAGGCTTAAACGGCAACTGTATCTACTAAAAAGGATCCCGGAGGAAGCAATCCAACAAAAAACTAGAGAGGCGTTTAATGCTACATCGGACACCGAAAGACTCCATATTTTGCTATCGCCTCCTAAATGTGGAATCGGGCCCGCCGTCGGAAGCACCATTTTAACATTTTTTGATCCTCAGAACTATGGAGTATTTGATATACATGCATGGAGAGAGTTATTTGGAGAAGTTGAAATAGATCCATCAGACCCAAAAAGTGCCGTCCAATTCTTCGAGAGACTTCGCGAGATTTCGGGAGAGACCAGATTACCGTGTAGAACTGTAGAGAAAGCACTGTTTCAAAAGAACTTGGAAAAAAGCCGTAGATGACTTCTCCATCCGTGTTCTTGCAACGGAATCTTGCCGACCGGACGAGAGGGTTCCCGAGAGGACCGGCAACATGGACGGGCCCACGGGCGCGCGCTCGCTGAGACGAAAAAAGGGCGAGGGGCATCACGTAGGGTGGGAGGGCTTGAACGCTGGCCATTCAACATTCGGGTGGGAGATAATTTCAAACTTTCCCCGCAAAGTAGCCCCCGAGAAACTCCCTCAACTCCGGGCTTCTGTCGATTCTGCGGGAATCCCACACCTCGCGTTTCCCCCTCGCCAAATCCCTCCCCAGCCCCGCCCTCCTCGCCTCCCCCTTCAAAAACGAGGCCGCCGTCCTGTGCTTCCGCTCCAACTCCACGACCCACCGGTCGCCCCGCATGAACTTGGGCCTCCCTCGGTGGGCCTCCAAAAACCGGCGGCTGTCACGCTCCAAAAACACGGGCGGCCCCTCGTGGAGCCGCAACGGCGGCAGCGGCTCCGCCGAGAACTCGAAGAGGACGAAGCCGCGGCCCGCGGCCCTGTGGACCGCCGTGCGGAGAATCTGGAACTCGTTCTTCCCCAGCAGCGCCGTGAGCGACTCCTCCGCCCTCCGCAACTGGGGATAGACGGTGTCATCCACCAGTTTCTCGGGCGCGGGCAGCACCAGGGCGGCCATCTCCGTCCCCCGCGAGCGAAGGCGGCGCGCCAGTTCTCCGGGCCGCAGCGGAGGCGGAGGTTTCGGGAAGAAGAGCGCCGCCGAGGGCTTTTTCAGAAGGGTCCGCGCCCACTCCGTGGCTCGCGCCAAGGCCTCCCCCGAAAGAGCGGCCGCCACGTTCCGCCCCGGGTCCACCGGGTCGATGAACACGAGCGGGTCGGGCCCCCGGAAGGTCCCCTTGCCCTCCGGGTCGATGCGGATTTGCGGGCGCCACTGCGCCACCGCCTCGGCGCACTTGTCGAAGGTCCCAAAGTGGAGAACGAGCAGTTCGCACAGGTAGCCCGAGAAGCCCCGGGTCTTCGCCTCCGCCCCGTAGACTCCCGCCCCGGCCAGCAACTGCTTGAGGAGGAGGACCTCGCCCTCCTTCCCCCCCATGCGGCTCCGGACGTAGTCGTGGTGGAAGGGAGTGCGGTCCACCGCCGTTTTCCGCTCGGCCGCGCTCGCCAGTTTGTAGGCGGGGACGAGGTCCACCCCGAACTCCCCCCACTCCCCCCGGAGGTAGGGGTGCTCGGCGTACTTCACCTGTCCCTTTGGGCAGACCTTGCGGGCGAGCGCGAGGCCCTGTTTCTCCAGCGCCTCGCGGGGGGTCCCCGGGAGGAAGAGGAGGAAAAGGTCGATGTCCCGCTCCCCGCGGCGCCAGGTCCCGCGGGCGGAGGAGCCGACGTGGAGGGGCTCGACCTCCAACCCAAGCGCCCGGGCCGACTCCCGGGCGCGGGCCGCGAGGGCCTCGACCGCCCCCCGCAGGGCGGACTCCTCGGCGGGGGTGGGGCGGAGGCGGGAGAGGAGCCGGGCACGCAATTGAGGGGGCAGGACCATGACCGCTGATGCTCCACAGATCGAATCAATCTTCCCGCACGGGCACGCGTTCAATGCTCGATCGCAGTGATCGAGTATGCAGGGGGCGGAGAGGGGAGAGCGGGCCTGTCGCCGGGAGGGGGGAGGAGGGGGCGAACCCCCTCCTCCCCCCTCCCGGCGACAGTTACCGGAACTTCGGCCTCCGGCTCAGCCTCGCCGGCAGCGGCAACGGCCTCGTCGGCATCCCCGCGCACTCCTTCGCAATCCTCTCCCGCAACTGCTCCGGGCTCATTTCCAAGGGCCTCCCCCCCGCGCCCCGCACGGTGACCGCCAGCTTTCCCGACTTCGCCTCCCTCTCCCCGAGGACCGCCACGTAGGGGACCCACTCGACGCCCGCGTCCCGCACCTTCCGGTTCACCGACTCCTCCCGGTCGTCGATGTCCACCCGGAGGCCCGCCAGGGCCCGCGCAACCTCTTCGGCCATTCCTACGTGGGCGTCGCTCACCGGCGCCAAGCGCACCTGGGTGGGGGCGAGCCAGACCGGGATGGTCGGAACGCCCCCCTCCTTCGCGACCCGGTGGGCCCTCTCCAAGAGCGCGTAGATGACCCGCTCCACCGCCCCCGTCGGGGAGGCGTGGAGAATCACCGGGAGGCGCTCCTTCCCCGACTCGTCGATGAACTTGATTCCGTAGCGCTCGGCGTTCTCGACGTCGATCTGGACCGTCGCCAGGGCCGACGCCTTGCCGAGGTTGTCCACGAAGTTGAACTCCGCCTTGCAGACGAAGTAGAAGAAACGCTCCTCCCACTCCTCGGCGAAGGCGGGCTTCCCCAACTCCTTCAGGAGGCCGTCGAGGAACCCCGCGTTCTCCCGGTGGAACTCCCGGGTGAAGCGGATGCCGATTTCGGTGTCGCCGTCCTCAAGACCCGCCCCCCGGAGGACGTCGCGGCAGAGGAGAATCTGGGAGCGGAACTCGCCCAACGCCTGGTCCATGTCGGCGCAGAGGGTGTGCATGTCGGGCATCGTGAACGCCCTCAGCCTCCGGAGGCCGGTGAGTTCGCCGGACTGCTCCCGCCGGAACGAGTAGCGGGTGAGTTCGAACAGTTTCACCGGCAGGTGGCGGTAACTGAGCACCATGTCGTGCCCCATGAGGAACTGGCCGAAGCAGGCCGCGAACCGGAGGAAGAGCTCCTTGTTCTCCGACGCCACCGAGTACTGGCGGGCCGGGAAGCGGTCCAGGTAGGAGCGCAGCGTCGGGTGGTGCACGTCGTACATGATGGGGGTCTCCACCTCCAGCGCGCCATAGTCCGCGACCCGCTGGCTCACGTAGGCCTCCAGGAGCGCCTTCACCAGCCTCCCCTTCGGGTAGTAGCGCATGTTCCCCGGGTCGCTCCCCGCCTCGTGGTCCACCCACTCCAGCCGCTGCATCAACTCGACGTGCGGGGGCTCCTGATCCACGGCCCGCACCTTCGCCATCTCGTAGCGCGCCAGGGCCTCGAGGCGGGGCCGGGCCGAGAAGTCGAACGCCCCCACCTCCGAGCGCTTCCCTTCGGGGGCCAGGATGAGGAAGGAGGATTTCGCCTTCTTCTCGGCGGCGAGGGCCTTGGATTCGGCGGCGGCCGCGGCCAATGGCGCGGCCTCTCCCTTCCCGCCCTTCGGCGCTTTTCCCCCCTCGCCGGGCCGGATGGTGCGCGACAGCTCGCTGAGGGGGTGGCCCTTGCAGGCGAGGGTGAATTTCTTGTACCATCCGAAGGGGGCGCGGTGGACCTCGCCCGATTTCGCCAGCTCCGCCTCCAGCCCCCGCAGGATGCGGACCGCGGCCCCGGGGGAGGCCAGGCTCGGGCTCAGGTGGGCGTAGGGGTAGAGGAGGACCCTCGGTGCCTTCACCTGGGCCGCCACCTCCCGGATGGCCTTCGCGCCCTCGGCCACCGCGTAGGCCTCGTCCGCCTCGTCCGCCTTTTCGACCGCGGCGAATGCGACCAGGACCTCCTCGAACCGCCCCTTTTTGTTTCCGGTCTCCTCGGCGACCTTCGTCTTCTGCTGGGTCTCGTACTCCAGGGAGTCGGCGTGGACGAGGAGCAACTGCATCGGGGGAGACTTCCGCCCCCCGCCTAAAGGGTTTCCGAGCCCCTTCGAACCCGATTCCGTTTCCGGGGCGCGGAGGCGGAGTCCGGAAGGGCCCCCTCCAGGCGGAGGAGACGCCTTTTCATTCCGACTCCGGGCCCCGAGAATCCCCCGATTCCGCCCGAAGCGACCACGCGGTGGCAGGGAATCAGGAGGGGGACCGGGTTAGCCCTGAGCGCCTGGCCCACCGCCCGGGGAGCGGTGCGGAGGGCGCGCGCCACCTCCCCGTAGGTCCGGGTCTCTCCCCAGGGGATGCGGGCGACCTGCCGGAGCACCCGCCGCTGGAAAGGTGTGAGGAGAGGAGCCGCCCTCCACCCCCCGCTCCCCCCGCCTCGGAGCCGCCGCTCCAGGCCGCGGGCCAGGGCCCGGGCCTCCGGGTCGCGCGCGGGCGTGGGTCCCGCCCCAGGCCTCAGCCGCAGCCGGAGGACTCTCCGCCCCTCGACCTCCGCCTCGGCGGCGCATCCGAGGGCGGGCAAGGGGACCAAAACCCGCTTACTCATCGCAACCGGGATGGCGCCGCTTTATCGAAACTCCCCGCACCATCTCCATCTTCAACGCCCGAATTTTTCTTAAAAAAATCGGGCCTAGACCAGCCCCGCCGCCAGCCCCGCGAGGACCAGCCCCATGCCGAGGGAGATCGCCTTGCGGCCCCGGGAGGGGGGGAGGAGGACCGCCGCCAGGAAGAGGGCGTCGGCGGGCCCCACGAAGGCCCAGTAGAGGGGGCCCAGTCCTCCGGCCACGTAGGGCCAGGGGCTGAGCGCCACCGCCCCCGCCATCGAGACGACCGCGAAGACGCGGCTCGCCCCGGTCCCCGCGTAGAGCGGGAGGGTCCGCGCCCCGTTGGCGGCATCCCCCCGCACATCCTCGATGTCCTTCACCACCTCCAGGGAGAGGCCCGCCAGGAAGGCGCAGAGGGCGATGGGGAGGACCGCGAGGAGGTTGCCGGTGGTGACCAGCGCCCCGTAGGGGAAGACCGAGGCCACCAGGGCGGAGACGAGGAGGTTGCCGGTGACGAGCATCCGCTTCGAGTGGCGGGCGTAGAGGGCGAGGAGGCCTCCGTTGGCGGCCGCCACAGCCCCGGCCGCGGGCGCCGCGACGGCCGCCAGAGCCACCCCGGCGGCCGAGGCCCCCAGGGAGACGCGGAGGGCGCCGCCCGGGCTCAGCCGGCCCGAGGGGATGGGGCGGTCGGGACGGTTCACCCGGTCCACCGCGAGGTCGAAGTAGTCGTTGAGGCCGTTGCCCCCGCCGTTCACCAGCAGGGCCCCGAGGGCGGCCAGGGCCACCGGGAGCGTGGCCTCGATGCGCCCCGCGGCCAAAGAGGCGCCTAGCAGGGCCCCGAGGGCCGCCACCGCCCCGTTCCAGACCCGGAGGAGCTCCAGGGAGGCCCGGGCCCGGGAGGGGTGGCCCGGAAGGTGGAGGGGGGCGGCGAGGAGGGGGTTTCTCCCGTGGACCGGCTGGGCGGCCATGGCCCCGGGTGGGGCCCGCCCTTTATCAACCATTGGAGGGGTCACGGATTTCTTCAAAGTGCGGAATAACAGGCCCGCTGCAGCCCGGTTCTCCCCAAGAGGCGCGGCTGGCGCCACCGTCGGCCTTATCTATTGCCGCCCCCCATCGCCCCGCCATGGCCAACCGCCCCGAACTCAACCCCGTTTCGCTCCGGAACGCGAGAGTTCGGGGCGATTCGAGCCCCGTTTCCCCGCGGAACGCGAGGGCTCGGGGCGGTTCCAGCCCCATCGTCGTCCGCCCCGGCCGCGGGCCCCGGGTGGAGGAGGTCCCCGTGGAGATGGTGGAGCGGAAGGGGCGGGGCCACCCCGACAGCCTCTGCGACCGCGCCTCGGAGGAGCTGAGCATCGCCCTGAGCAGGTTCTACCTG
Source organism: uncultured Halobacteria archaeon (assembly GCA_964486625.1). Classification (GTDB taxonomy): domain Archaea; phylum Halobacteriota; class Syntropharchaeia; order JACQPP01; family JACQPP01; genus JAWCQZ01. The sequence goes on along the minus strand of CAZANW010000043.1, from coordinate 3,800 downwards.
AAGGAGTTCGGCCGGGTCCTCCACCACAACGTGGACAAGTGCGTCTTGGTGGGGGGCCAGAGCCGGGCCGAGTTCGGGGGCGGCGAGGTCCTGGAGCCTATCTACCTCCTGCTGGTGGGGCGGGCCGCCCTCGCGGTGGAGTACCAGAAGCGGACGGTCAAGGTGCCCGCCGGGACGATGGCGGTGGAGGGGACCCAGAGGTGGATGAGGGAGGCGATGCGCTTCCTCGACCCGACCCGCCACCTGGTCGTGGACTCCCGCATCCGGCCCGGGAGCGCGGACCTGGTCCACGTCTTCGACGAAGAGAGCATCCCGATGGCCAACGACACCTCCTTCGGCGTGGGGTTCGCGCCCCTGAGCGACACCGAGCGCATCGTGCTGGACGCCGAGCAGTTCCTGAACGGGCCCGAGATGAAGAGGAAGCACCCCGCCCTGGGGGAGGACATCAAGGTGATGGGGGTGCGGCGCGGCGACGCGATTGGGCTGACCGTCGCCTGCGCCATCGTCTCCTCCCAGGTCAAGAACAAGGAGTCCTACCTCGCCATGAAGTCGGCCGTGGAGTCGGCGGTCGCGAAGCGGGCCGGGAAACTGACGAACCGCGAGGTGGCGGTGAGCATGAACACCGCCGACCGGCCCGAGAAGGGCTCCTTCTACCTGACGGTGACCGGGACCAGCGCCGAGCACGGGGACGACGGCCAGGTGGGGCGGGGGAACCGGGCCAACGGCCTCATCACCCCCTACCGGCCCATGACCCTGGAGGCCTCGGCCGGCAAGAACCCCATCACCCACGTGGGCAAAATCTACAACATCGCCGCCCGGCTGGTGGCGGAGCGCTTGGTGGAGCGGGAGCCCGCCCTGAAGCAGGTCCATGTGAACATGGTCTCCCGCATCGGCGCCCCCATCCACGAGCCCCAAGTGGTCGATGTCGAGATCCACGGGGGCTCCCCGGCGACCCAGAGGAACGCCGAGGAGGCCGCCGCGGGGGTCCTCGACGAGATGGGCACCCTCTGGAAAGGTTTCCTCGAGCGGAAGTTCATGGTGTTTTAGCCGGAATCTCCAGCCCTCCCGCGGATTGGGTTTCGCAGCAAGACCAAGACGCCAACGAGCTCCAATGCGCCGTTGATGAGAGGGGCCGAAGATTCGAGGTTCCCCAAATCCCCCAGAAAATCGCCACGCTACCCCCAGAGATACGGATAGATTCCAGACCCAAAGAGCCCGCGGTTATCCCATCTTGCGGTCTTTTTGACCCTCTTTCCAATCCAAAGAAGAAGGCCGCCCAACCCGAAGGCAAACAGGACGCCCACAACAAACTCGGCCAAAGAGGGCACCATTCCAAAACCAAAACACCCCTGTCTTTTTATTTTCTCCCCCGCTCAAGCCTGTTCTCCCCTCTTTTTCGCGCCCGTCCGGAGTATGGGTTACGCGCCCGAAGGACCGCAACCCTTACCCGGATGGGCGCGCGGAGGCGCAAGAGGGTTAAATAGGCAAGCGCTCTTCCCCCATCCATGAAAATCGCCTTCCTCGTCTGGGAATACCCCCCGCGCCTTGTCGGCGGCCTCGGGACCTTCGCCCAGAACATCGCCCCCGAGATGGTGAGGCAGGGCCACGAGGTGACGCTCTTCACCATCAACCCCGGCGACCTGAAGACCCGGGAGGTGATGGACGGGGTCCGGGTCCACCGCCCCCTCCTGGTGGACGCCAGCGACGTCTTCCCCGGGGTGGTGGCCGAGGACCTCCGGCGGTGGGGCAAGCACCTGAAGTTCTTCTCCGACCTCTTCGTCTACAACCTCCTGAGCGCCTCCACCGTCGTCGAGGACCTGGTGAAGCACGGGGGCGAGAAATTCGACCTGGTCTGCGCCCACGACTGGCTCAGCGCGGTGGGGGGGATGGTCCTCCAGAAGGAACTGAAGGTCCCCCTGGTCCTCCACATGCACTCCACCGAGTGGGGGCGGGCCATGGACAGCGGCTCCGAGACGGTCCGGGCCCTGGAGGAGAGCGCGGGACGGAAGGCCGACCGGGTCGTCACGGTCTCCTACCCCATGGAGGAGGACCTGGTCCGCCACGGGTGGGACGCCTCCAAGATTCGCGTGGTGTGGAACGGGGTGGACCCCGCCCGCTACGACCCGGCCGCCGTGGACCCGAAGAGGGTCCAGGCCCTCCGGGCGCGCTACGGAATCGGGAAGAACGAGTTCATGGTCCTCTTCGTGGGCCGCCTCACCTCGGTGAAGGGCGCGGTCCAGCTGGTTCAGGGGTTCCCCGAGGTCCTCTCCGCCTACCCCCAGGCGAAGCTGGTGATTCTCGGGGCCGGGGAGCTGGACCAGACCGTCACCGGCCTCGTCCGGACCCTGGGGCTGGAGCGGCAGGTGAAGACTTGCTTCCAGTTCGTCTCCGAGGAGGAGCGCATCCTCCACTACGCCGCCTGCGACGCCGCGGTCCTGCCGAGCCTCTACGAGCCCTTCGGCATCGTCTCCCTCGAGGCGATGTCCATGGCCAAGCCGGTGGTCGTGGGCGCGTCCGGCCTCAGCGGCTTCAAGGACCAGGTGGTGCCGAGCGGGGAGGAACAGACCGGAGTCCACGTGGACGGCCGCAGCCCCTCGGACATCGCCTGGGGCATCAAGGCCTTCCTCGGCGACGCGGAGGGGGCCCGGGAGATGGGAAAGCGCGGGCGGCAACGGGTGCTGAAATACTTCACCTGGAAGCGGGCGACGGAGGCCACCCTGGAAGTTTATCAGGAAGCCATCGAGGCGGCGAGGAAGTAGGCGGCTCAGCGACCCCAAAGCCGAGAGCTCTCACCCAAGGGGGCCCCGGCGGGACGAGGCACGGACTTCCGCGGTCGGGATGCCCGCCATCGGAAACCGACCCCGAACGCAATGCGCCCTTCGTGAAGCGCAAGAGGGAACTCCGGATGCGGGCGGGCGCCTCACACCCCCTCTCCCTTGAACCTCTCGTAGAACCCGTCCTCCAACGACCTCCCGTTCCCACCCAGCAACACCTTCACCTCCGCCACCGTCCCGAGGGCGACCGCCCTCCCCCGGTTCAGCACCAACACCCGGTCGCAGAGCGCCTCCATCTGGTAGAGGTTGTGGGACGAAAGGAGGACCGTCCGCCCCCGGCTCCTCAGGTCCCGGATGAAGTCGAGCAGGAACCGGCTCGTCACCGGGTCGAGGCCGCTCGCGGGCTCGTCGTAAACGACGACCCGCGGCTCGTGGAGCAGCGAGCGGGCGATGGAGACCTTGCGCCTCATCCCCTTGCTCAACTCCCCGATGGGCCTCTCCCATCCGTCGAGCCGGAGGGCTTCGAGGAGGGCGCGCCCCCGCCGGTCCGACTCGTCGCGCTTCAGGCCGTAGAGTTCGCCGAAGAAGCGCAGATAGTCCCGGACCCTCATCTCCTCGTAGAGCGGCGACTCCTCCGGAAGGTAGCCGATGGAGGAGCGGGCCTCGGGGGGCTCCACCCCCTCCACGGTGATTTCGCCCGCCGTGGGCCGCAGGAGGCCCGTGGCGAGCCGCAGGAGGGTGGTCTTCCCCGCGCCGTTGGGGCCCGCGACGCCGAAGAGTTCTCCGGGCCGCGCCTCGAATGTGACCGCTTCAAGGGCGGTGTGGCTCCCGTAGCGCTTGGTGAGCTCCCGGGCCGAGATTCCCGCGCCGTTGGAACCCATGGCGATATTGTCGCCGACGGCTTGAGAAACTATCGAGTTGCACCGACTCCTCCGGGTCGTCGCAACGGAGTTCTGCCCGCGGCGGCCGGAGAAGTAAACTACCCGCCCCTGAAGGGGCGGGCGTTCCACGAGGAGCGGGGTGGGA
>CAZANW010000042.1:0-18454 GCA_964486625.1 uncultured Halobacteria archaeon | reverse complement strand
GGGGGGGTGGGGGGGGGGGGGGGGGGGGGGGGGGGGGGGGGGGGGGGGGGGGGTGTGGGGAGGTTGGAGGGATGGAGGGCTGGAGGGGTCGTTCTTTCACTTCTGTTGCTGATTGGTGGACTGGCGGGCGTCGCCCAGGCCCAGTCGGTCTGGACCTGCTCCGGCACCCTGACCGATGCGGGCGAAACCCAACTCGCCGCCGACGCCTCCGCCCACAACTCCGGCCCCGACTACCGCAGGAGCGACTCCCGCATCGCCTACGCCCACGGCACCTGGCCGGGGATGGAACTCTGGACGATGAACCCCGACGGGACCGGCAAGACCCGCATCACCACGAAGTCCACTCACGGCGACTCCTACATGCCGGCCTGGAGCCCGGACGGGACGAAGATCGCCTACACCTCGAACTACGCCAACGGGGGCTTCGACGTCTGGGTGATGAACGCCGACGGGACCGGGAAGGTGAACATCGCCAGCAACTCGGGCTCGCCCCGCTGGAGCCCCGACGGGAGCCGGCTCATCTACTTCCGCAAAGACTCCCCCAGCGGAGGTGAGCGGGACGTCTACGTGATGAACGCCGACGGCTCGGGCAAGACCGCCCTCGCGGCCGCGCCCGGGGTCTCCGAGATGCCCGGCGACTGGAGCCCGGACGGGACGAAGATTCTCTACAGTTCCAATGAGGCGGGCTCCACCCACATCTACCGCATCAACCCCGACGGGACAGGCAAGGTCCAACTGACCTTCGGCTGCGCCAACGACACCGGCCCGCGCTACAGCCCCGACGGGTCGCGCATCACATTCACCTCCGACCGGGCGGGCAACCAGAACGTCTGGGTGATGGACGCGGACGGGACCAACCTGACCCGCCTCACCACTTACTCCGGCGGGGAACTCACGGGCTCCTGGCAGCCCGACGGGCGGGCCATCGCCTTCCAGCGCAACAGCGCGGCGGGCTGGGCGGAAATCTACCGCCTCGGCCTCGGGTGCGCCGCGGGAACGCCGGAGCCTTTCACGCCGGTGTGCCAGGCGCCCTCCGACACAACGCCGCCGGGGCCGGTGACGAACCTCGTCAACACGACCTACCTCTCCGACCAAATCACCTGGACCTGGACCAACCCGGCCGACTCCGATTTCAGCAAGGTGATGGTCTATCTCGACGGCGCGTTTGTGACCAACACCACCTCCGCCACCTACACCGCCACGGGCCTCGCGGCCGGGACGAGCCACACCATCACACTGAAGACCGTGGACACGGCCGGCAACGTCGGCAGCGCGGTGAGCCACACGGCGACGACGGCGCTCCCGCCGCCTCCGCCAGTCTGGACCTGCTCCGGCACCCTGGCGAACGCGGGCGAGGCCCAAACCACCTTCGGCAGCAAAGTCGAAATCGGGGCCTCCTACTACCCCGACGCCACGCGCCTCCTCTTCAACTACGACCCGGTCTGGGGCAGCCCCACCAACGCGTTCTACACCGTCGCCGCGGACGGCACCGGCCTAGCGGTGGTTCCCAACAGCGGCTACGGAGATTACGGACGGAACGGCGCTGTGACGCCGGATGGCCGGTCCTTCTATTTTGTGGTGGACTTGGGCGGCAACACCGACCTCTACCGCCTGAATCTCGACGGGACCGGCCTCACCCGCGTCACCAGCGGGGCGGGCCGCGAAGCGTTCCCCGACCCCAGCCCCGACGGCCGGAGGCTCGTCTACTACTGGGACAGCGGCTCTTCCCCCTCCACCTCGGCGATTTACGTGGCCGATGCGGATGGGACCAACGCCACCGCCATCTGGACGGCCATGGGGGCCTCTCTCTACGGCTGGCCCTCCTGGAGCCCAGACGGGTCGAGGATTGCGGCCGTCTACACCGAGAACGGCGTCGGCAGCATTTACCTGGTGACCCCCGACGGCGCCCAGAGGACCCCGCTCTACACCTCCCCCAACTCGGGAGCCACCTACCTCTACCGCCCCCGATGGAGCCCCGACGGCCGCTGGATTGTGTTCGAGGACTCGCAGGGGGGCAACACCGACGTCTACGCAATCCGAACCGACGGGACCGGCCTCACCCGCCTGACGACCGACCCGGCCGGGGATGCAAACCCGACGTGGAGCCCGGACGGGCAGCACATCGCCTTCAACAGCGACCGGGGAGGCGGGATCCCCCACATCTACGCCATGAGCCTCGCCTGCGAGGCGCCGCCCCCCTCCAACACGGGCTGGCTCGTCGCAACGTCGAACCCGGTCAACGCCTCGGTCTCCGTGGACGGCCAGTATGTCGGCCAGACCCCGGCCACCCCCGGGACGCTGAACGTGACCCTCTCCGAAGGCACCCACGCCGTCACCATGACAAAGCCCGGCTACAACGATTGCGTCCAGACCGTGGATGTGGTGGCCGACCGCGCCAACCCGGTCCACTGCAACTTCAACGTGAAGGTCACCCCCCAAATCTCGGGCTCCGACCTCGTCCTCTCCTGGCCCGCGGTGAGCAGCGCGAACTACTACGTCCACAGGACCGCGAACAAGTTCGGCTGGAACCTCAGCGACTACACAACGGTCTCCGGCACCTCCGCGACCCTCGCGGGGGAGGCGGCGGCCTCGGGCACGGAATACTACCTCATCCGCTCCGTGGACCCGGTCCTGGGCGAGTTGAAGTCGCAACTGGCCTTCAAGTCCACCCGCGACTTCACCTACCAGCCCGGCAAGACCAACCTCTTCTGGATTTCCCTGCCCTACGGCGGAGCCTCGTTCCAGAAGGCGTCCGACGTCGTCGCCGCCCTGGAGCCCCTCGGCGGCAACTCGAAGATTTCGATGGTGGCGAAGTGGGACCCGGCGGCCCAGTCCACGGTGGGCTACGGCTACGTCCCCGGCGTCGGGTGGATGGGGACGGACTTCGCAATCGCGCCCGGGGACGGGCTCTACATCTACCTGAGCGGGAAGTCCGCCTCCTTCGACTGGACCCTCCTCGACGTCGAGGCCCCGAAGGCGAAGGACTTCGCCTACCAGCCCGGCAAGACCAACCTCTTCTGGGTCTCGGTGCCCTTCGCGTCGAAGTATGGGAAGGCCTCCGACATCGTTTCCGCCATCGAGCCGTCCGGCGGCAACTCGAAGATTTCGATGGTGGCGAAGTGGGACCCGGCGGCCCAGTCCACGGTGGGCTACGGCTACGTCCCCGGCGTCGGGTGGATGGGGACGGACTTCGCAATCGCGCCCGGGGACGGGCTCTACATCTACCTGAGCGGGAAGTCGGCGAGTTTCGACTGGACGCCGGAACTGGCGCTGCCCTGACGGCTCAAGCCAGTTTGGCCACCTTCTTGATCCACTTGTGCTGCGCCAGGTAGTCCCGGTAGGCCTCCACCACGGCGTCCAGGCCCGGCGTCCCCGGCCACCGCTCCCCCGTGACGGCCACCGCGAGGGCGCGGTAGGCGTGGTCGAGGATTGCGAGGAACTCCTTCTCCATCCGCGGGGGCCGCAGGTCCTTCATCCCCAGTTTCCGCGCCGCCTGGAGGTTGTCGTGCCACCCCTCCCGCCGGTAGTAGTCGCGGGCCATCTGCTTGCTCAGGTCCATCCCCTGGCAGAGAATCCGGTTCTCGTCGCTGGTCCCGACCGTGTCTCCGACCCGCAACTCGCCCCCGGGCCCGACGAGGACCTCGATTTTGCCGTCCACGTGGTCGAGGCCCCGGGCCGCCATCTCGTCCGTCAGCAGCCGGTTGACCCGGCGCGCCGTCTCCTCGACAGCGGAGAGTTGGCGGGGCGTGAACCGCCCGATTCTCCGCGCCTCGGCCCGGGAGAGGTAGCGGTCGAAGTCCTCTAATTTCGTCGAGAACTCCACGACCGGCTCCCGCAGCACCACGGTCTCGGTCTCGGCGGGGACGCGGGAGAGGCCGTAGTCCTTGGGCGCCACGTCGCCCGCGCGCAGCCGCCGGGCCAGCGACGACGCGGGGGGAATCTTGTTGCGGAAGATGACTTCGAGGGGGACCATGTAGTTCCGGGTCCCGGGGCGGATTCGGGACACGGGGAGTTTGCGGGAGACGCGGATGCGGAGCCGCCGGGGGCCGCCGTCCCCGAGGAAGTGGGTCGGGACCCCCGCGGCTTCGAGGCGCTTGAACCAGTGGAGGGTCATCCGCTTCAGGGCCTCCCCCTTGCTCGGGATGTCGTCGGGCATGCGGCCGTAGTCGAAGACCGAGTAGTGGTTGGAAAATTCGAAGTAGCCGGTGCCGAACTCCTTGGGGGTCGGGGGCTTTTCGACGTAGAGGGATTTGACGGAGCCGGTGTGGGCGAGCCTCACGGCCATCGGGGATGGACGGACCGGGCCTAATCAACCTTGCCGCTGCCTGGAGAATCGCCCCCGGATACGCCCGGCCGGGCCCGGGGCGGACACCGGAATCTTTAAGTGTGTCGGGATAGACCCGGGCCTTCCATGGACAAGCTCAAACTCGGCGGCGTCGGCTGCATCCTCATTCTGCTGGGCACTCTCGTGGGCATCGGGGCGGGGGCCGTGATGGCCGGCGCAATTTTCAACGCGGGGGCCGCAGTCGGAGGCGTGGTCAACCCCGCGGCCATCGCTGCCGCCCTCCAGTCCGTCCTCGTCCTCATTCTGGCCGCCGGCGCCATCTCCCTGGTGGGGAGCATCCTGGCGGCCCTGGGCGCCTTCGGCCTGAAGGAGCGCTTCCAGTCGCCCCTCTATCAAATCGGGGGCATCCTCGTCCTGGTCGGGGCCCTGGGCAGCGTGGCGGCTTCGGCCGCGATGATGTCCGCCATTTCCGGCGGCGACGTCCTCGGTGGCCTGGGCCTGGCCCAGAGCGTCGGCATGGTGGGGCTCCTCAGCTATGTCGGCTGGATTCTGGTGGGGGTCGGCCTCATCACCACCCGGCAGGCGGTGGGCGGGGCCCTCGGGGCGGGGCAGGAGTCCTTCGTCCTCATCACCGGAATCCTCGTCATCATCCCTCTCATCCAGATTGTGGGGTTCATCCTCCTGGCCATCACCTTCTTCAAACTGGCCAAGGGGGCCGCCCCGGCGGCCGCTCCCGCCGCATAGACCGCGCCTCCCGGCAGTTTTAAGTCCCCTGTGAGAAGACCCCGCGCGGCCCATGGACAAGTTCAAACTCGGCGCCTTCGGCTGCGCCCTCGGCTTCGCGGCCGGGCTCCTGTGGCTCGCCGGGGCCCGCGGGGCCGCAGCGGCGGGGCCCCTCGCCTACGCCGCAGCTATCGCCGGCGCGGGCATGGTGATGGCGGCGACGCTCGCCCTCCGGCGGAAGTTCAGCTTCCGCCTTTTCCTCCTCGGCGGGGCGCTCGCCGCGGCGGGAGTCGTGGCCACCCTCCTGACCACCCTCGGGGTCCTCCATGCGGCCGCGACGCGGGACATCAACGCCATCTCGTCCGCCTTCGTCGGATTCCTGGTGGCGAGCGGGGTCGCGGCCCTGGGCTGGATGTTCATCGGCGCCTCGCTGCTCCTGAAGAGGCGGGCCGTCGCCGCGGCCCTCGGGGAGGGGCAGGGGGTCCTCGTCCTCGCCACCGGAGTGCTGCTCGTCCTCACCCCGCTCCTCGGCCCGACCCCCGTCGGCCCCATCGGGCTCCTTCCTCTCGCATTCATCCTCTTCGGGCTGGCGCGCGCGCCCGCGGCTCCGGCGGCGGCGTAACTGCTTGTTTTTTCAGGCGGAAACGGGCGGCGGAGGAGGGGTCGAGGCGACCGCGGGTGCGGGACCCGCAAGTCTCTTGAGTTCCTCAAAGGCCACGAGCCCCCCGTAGAACAGCACCGGGATGCCGAAGAGATACCAGAGGACTTCGAAGGCGATGAAGAATGCGAGGCCGAAGAGGAGGATGCCAATCACGCTCCCGGCGGCCAGCAGCGAGAAGGGGATGGCCACCACGAAAGCCACGACCATGGCGAGAATCAGTAGCACCAGCCCGAGGAGGAGGAAGGTCCCGAAGAGCGGCCACCACCGGCCCCGGGTCAACCGCCACGACGTTTTCAGCGAGGCCACGGCCCGCTCCCCGTCCACCGCCACGGCGTAGCGGAAGAAGGTGAGACGGACTGTGAAGTAGGCGACCCACACGATGACGAGCAGAACTCCCAGCAGCATGGATCCGATGAGGCCCGCAGGGATGGAAACGGCCTGCGGCTGGAGGTCCAGGTCGAGGGACGGGGGCGTAACCTGGACCACGGGACCCGGGACGGGGTTGGAGGAGGGGCCCGGGAGAGCGCCAGGCCCGACCAGGGTGGGGACCCCGATGCCGAGGGCGAAGCCCCGGAGGATGATGAAGAGCGCGGCGACGGCGACTCCCTGGATGAGCATGAAGAGGAAGAAACCCCCCGCGTAGGAGAGAGCCCTCTGTTTTTTTCCCCGCAGGGCCCCCTCGATGTCGGGCCGCTCCCCCGCCCTCAGCCTCCGGGCGAGGTCGATGAGCGCCGTGTGGGCGTAGGAGGCGAGGGAGAAGAGGGCCACAAAGACGGCCACCAGCGAGCCGATTCCGAGGGTCGGCTGAGTGGTGATGAGCGGCCGGACCCGGTTGGTGGGGAACCCCATCGCCATGAGCCACGGGAGCACGATGGCCGCCCCGGCGAGGGTGAAGAGGAGGGCGAGGAGGGCGAGCCAGAGGGAGGCGCGGACGCCCTGCTTCGAGAAGACCGCGCCGAAGACTTCCGCGAGCATAATCCGCTATCGGCGGTCCGCTTTATAGGTGTTGGGGTCCCCCCGGCCGTCACCGCAGGTTTTAAGTAGTATCACTAACCAAAGGTTAGTGACCATGGACTCCGACCTCATCCTCGACCTCCTCGGGAACGAGAACCGGAGGCGCATCCTCAGGCTCCTCTCCCGCAAGCCCTGTTACGTGACCGAGATTTCCAACGCGATTCGGGTGGCCCCCAAGGCGGTCATCGAGCACCTCGTCCTCCTCGAGGAGGGGGGTCTCCTGGAGTCCCGGTTCGACGAGCAGCGGCGGAAATACTACCACATCTCGGAGGACCTCCTGTTCGAGGTCCGCCTCGCCCCCTCCGACTTCGGCTCTGTCCTCGAGGAACTGGACGAGGACGAGGAGGTTCCCCGCCTCTGGGAGATGCTTCCCCCCGACCGGCGGCCCGAGATTCCCCGGGAGACCGCGAGCCTCGCCGAGGCGGCCCGGGCCCTGGAGGAGACGCGGGGCCTCCAGGAGGAGGTCCGGGCCCTCCAGAGGTTCCTCCACGCCCGGGCCGGGGAGCTGAGCGAGGCGATGGCACGGGAGGCCGGGCAACTGGCCGGGGACCCCCGGGACGGGGCGGTCCTCGCGGCGGTGGCGAAGGGCGCCCGGACCCCCGCCGACATCCAGCGGGAGAGCGGGTCGCCCCCCGCCGAGGTCGAGGCCGCCCTCCGGAGGCTCCAGGAGCGGCGCGTCGTCCGCCGCCGCGGGGAGGGGTGGGCGGTGGAGGAAAGAGTATGATACCCTCCGCGAGAAGAGGGGGGAGCCATGGCTGAGGAGTCAAAGGAGACCGTGCTGCGGGTCGCCGAGGCCTACCACCAGGACGCGGGCCGCGGCATCTCCCGGGTGGACATGGAGACCATGAAGAGGATGGGGCTCGTCAGCGGCGACGTGATTGAAATCGAGGGCAAGCACGTCGCGTCGGCGATTGTCTGGCCCGGCCACCCCGGCGACACCGGCAAGGGCATCCTGCGGATTGACGGAAACATCCGCGCCAACGCGGGGGTCGCGATTGACGAGAAGGTGAGGATACGCAAGGTCGAGGCGAAGGACGCCCGGCGCATCATCATCGCCCCCACCCAGACCATCCGCATCATGGGCGGCGACAAGTATATCCAGCGCATCCTCGAGGGGCGGCCGGTCGTGAAGGGCCAGCGGCTCCGCATCGAGATGCTCGGGAACCCCCTCACCTTCGTCGTGGTCTCCACCACGCCGCCGGGGGTCGTGCTCTGCAAGCGCGACACCCAGATTCAACTGCGCGAGGAGCCGGCGGAGCAGTTGAAGGTCCCCCAGGTCACCTACGAGGACATCGGCGGCCTGCGGCGCGAACTCGGCCTCGTCCGCGAGATGATCGAATTGCCCCTGCGCCACCCGGAACTGTTTCAGAAACTCGGCATCGACCCCCCCAAGGGCGTCCTGCTCTACGGCCCGCCCGGAACCGGGAAGACCCTCATCGCCAAGGCGGTGGCGAGCGAGACCGACGCCAACTTCACTGCGGTCTCGGGGCCCGAAATCATGTCGAAATACTACGGCGAGTCGGAGAAGCACCTGCGGGACATCTTCGACGAGGCGGAGAAGAGCGCCCCCTCCATCATCTTCCTCGACGAACTCGATGCCATCGCTCCGAAGCGCGCCGAGGTCACCGGCGAGGTGGAGCGCCGGGTCGTGGCCCAACTCCTGTCGCTCATGGACGGCCTGAAGGGCCGGGGGCAGGTGATTGTGATTGGCGCGACCAACCGCCCCAACGCCCTCGACGAGGCCCTCCGGCGGGGCGGGCGGTTCGACCGGGAGATTGAAATCGGCATCCCCGACCGCTCGGGCCGGATGGAGGTCCTCCAGGTCCACACCCGGGGCATGCCCCTCCAAGAGGACGTGGGCCTGAAGGAGATTGCCGACAAGACCCACGGCTTCGTGGGGGCCGACCTCTCGGGGCTCTGCAAGGAGGCGGCCATGCACGCCATCCGGCGCATCCTCCCGCGGATTGACATCGAGAAGGAAATCCCCCTGGAGGTGCTGGAATCTCTGAGAGTGACGCGCGAGGACTTCGAGGAGGCCCTGAAGAACATCGAGCCCTCTGCCATGCGGGAGGTCTTCGTGGAGATTCCACGGGTCGAGTGGAAGGACGTCGGCGGCCTCGCCAAGGCGAAGCAGGAACTCAAGGAGGCGGTGGAGTGGCCTCTGAATTACCCCGGCCTCTTCGCCAAGACCAACACCAAGCCCCCCAAGGGCATCCTCCTTTTCGGACCGCCGGGGACGGGGAAGACCCTCCTGGCGAAGGCGGTGGCCCACGAGTCGGAGGCGAACTTCATCTCCATCAAGGGCCCCGAGATTCTCTCGAAGTGGGTGGGGGAGTCGGAGCGGGCGGTCCGCGAACTCTTCCGGAAGGCCCGCCAGTCGGCGCCCACGGTGATTTTCCTCGACGAGCTCGACGCGGTCGCGCCGGTCCGGGGCATGTCGGCCGACAGCCACGTGACCGAGCGGGTGGTCTCCCAACTGCTCACCGAACTGGACGGCTTGGAGGACCTGAAGGACGTGGTGGTCCTGGCCGCCACCAACCGCATCGAGATGATTGACCCCGCCCTCCTGCGGCCGGGCCGCTTCGACCGGCTCGTCTTCATCCCGCCCCCGACCGCCGAGGAGCGGGAGCAGATTCTCCGCATCCACCTCAACGGCATGCCCATGGCGGGCGACGTGAGCGTGAAGGACCTCGTGGCCAGGACCGAGAGCTACGTCGGAGCCGACATCGAGGCGGTCTGCCGGGAGGCGCGCATGGCCTCCATTCCCGGGGCCATCGAGGTCCACAACTCCGTCAAGCGCATCCTCGGGGACTACCTGAAGGGGATGGAGGGCCCGAAGGGCTCCACGCTGGCGCAGGTCGAGGGGGTGGCGGAGGAGGTCCGCAAGCACCTGGTGGGGGCCAAGATGGAGCGCGAGCGGGCGGCCCAGTTCTCCAAGGACCTCGGGCTGAAACTCATGGAGGCGAAGGGCGACCGGATGGCCGTGGAGCGCATCGCGGAGGAGTTCCCCACGACCGTCGGGCAGGAGTTCGTGGTTGTCCGTAAGGAGCACTTCGACGAGGCGCTGAAGAAGGTCAAACCGACGTCGAGCCCGAAGGCGCTGCAGGAGTCGAAGCAGAAGGCGGAAGAGTTGACCGCCTACACCTGACGTCCGTTGCCGACGATACGAGAGAGTTTCCGAGTGGAGCGGCAACAACCGCGTATACCTGAAGGTTTTTTGCCACCCCTGCCCAACCCCAGTGATGCTCGGGAGGTGGGCGGTCCCGGTCCTGGTGGGCCTCGCGCTTCTCGTCAGCGGCTGCATCCAGCAGCAGGGCGCCCAAGGGGGGACCCCGGCCCCCGACTTCACCATCAAGAACATCCCCCCCTCTTCCACGCCCGGGGGCGCCCTCGGCGGGGGCGGCCTCGTCCCGGGCGAGGTGGCCGGGGGCGCCCAGGTGGGCGGGACTTCCGGGGCCGCGGCGGCCTCCGGCTCCCCCACCCTCTCCGGCTCCACGGCGGGCCTCGGCCAGGCCATCGTGAGTTGCGCCCCCGGGACGCCGTGGGAATACACCTCCGGCCCGGTAGCGGCCCCGGCGGGCTACAAGGTCACCTACGCCATCAGCGGGAAGACATTCTACAAGGGAGCGGAATACTGCAAGGTCAGCGGCAAGGTGGAGGTCACCCAGGCGGGCATCTCCGCCGCCTATCTTCCGACCTTCGACTACTACTTCCGGACCGACCCGACGGGGGCCGCCTACGCAGAGGTTTGGTATGTTTACGCCGCCGCGGGGCAGACGCAGGAGTTCAACATCCTGGCGGGCGGGGCGGGGGCGACGGTGAGCGGGACTGTGCCGGGAGGGCCGGGACCTCTACCGTGACCGGCACCGGGGCTTCCAGCAGCCTGTGTCTCCAGAAAATCACGTTCCAGGAGGTCCAGCAGATTTGGCCGGCGAAGGACACGCTCGAAGGGTGGAAGTTCACGGAACCCGAGAAGTCGACGCCCGGGGAGACGATGCGCCCGGAGTGCAGATACGGGGCCGACCTGGCCCGGGGCCCGGCCAAGACGGTCACCCTGGAGTTCTGCAAGGTGGCCCCGGTGGCCGGTCAGGCGAACAACTACGAGCGGGAGTGCTCCACCAACAAGGCCCGGGGGCGGGAGGGCTCCCCGTTCTCTGAACTGGGGACGGACTGCGCCTCGACCCTGGGTCAAGTTGACGTGCTCAAGGGGAGCGCCTGGGTCCAGGTCACCTGCGGCCCCTGCTCGCGGGACCAGTTGGGGTTCTTGGCAAAAATCGTTGCCGGGAGGCGCTAGTTCAGCTTCGCCTGGCAAATCTTTATATGGCTCCGCGCCGATTGCGGACCTCGAAAATGCCCGCCAAACTATTCCTTCTCCTCGCTCTCGTCGGCGGCGCTCTCCTCATCAGCGGTTGCACCCAGAGCCCCACCCCCGCGGGCGGGGCTGCAGCGGCTGCCTCCACCCCAGCGCCCGCAGTCGGAGGCGCGACGCCGTCTGTCACGACCACCCAGGGCTCCCCCGAGCAGTTCGCCGCGGCCATCACCAACTGCGTCCCCGGGACCCCATGGTCTTACGGTGGTTCCCTGGGTGCGACCGCCGGGAACTACCAGGTCACCTACACGGTCTCCGGGAATACCCCGTTCAAGGGGAGCGAGTTCTGCAAGGTGACTGGGGCCTACACCACCGCCGCCGCTGGCGGGCAGTCGTTCACCGGCACGGTGGATTTCTATTTCCGCGGCTTCAAGCTGGCCAGCGCCGCCAGCGAGCCCACATTCGACGAGGCGTGGGTGGTCACAAACTTCGGCGGGCAGTCCATGGAGCAGCAAGTCTGGGCCAACGGGAAGCAGGTCAAGATCGGTTGAAGCACCCGACTTCCGTCGTCGTCAACGCTGGACCTTCCACGCCGGTGGCTGCCGGTGCAGGTTTCGGACCGCTGCGGCATCGGGCAAACGTGGAGAGACCGCGCGGCCACCGCGCGCGGGCCTTCACACCCGGGAAGCGCGCTCACGACAGTGCGAAGGCGAATGCCGCGCTCCCCACTCGAAGGGGGCGGGTTTATCGCTTCTCTTCTTACGGTGCGGGTGGCGGTGCGGCGCCGGCCGGGGCCGCTTCGGCAGGCGCGGGCGCCGCCTTCTCCCTCTTCCGTCCCAGGATCCCCCCGGCGATGCCGAGGGCTCCGCCGGCGATGCAGAGGTAGATGCCCGTCCCCACCGAGAGGGAGAAGACTTGCCGGAGCAGGGCGCCGACATCCTGGCCGCCGGTTGGGGCCCCCGCGCCGAGCCCGCCGCTCGCCAAGTTCTGGAGCGCCCCGTAGGCGGTGTTGATAATCAACTGGAGACCGACGAGGACGACGGCGGAGAGGACCATCGTTCCAGCGCCGAACCCGATCATGCCCGCCCGGAGCCGGCCCGTCGCGAGATTGACGACCGAGGCGACGGCGGTCAAGATCGCCAGGACCAGGACCAAGGCGACCACCGCGACAATCAGCGTCATGATGCCCGCAGCCCCGCCGAGGTTGAGCGGGGGGGCGCCAGCGGGGGCTCCGGAGAGCGCGGTGAGGCCCTGGAGGCCCCCCGAGAGGATGGTTAGGAGGCCGTACCCCGTGACGGACGCGGGTTCCGGAACGGCCCCGCCGAAGAATGCCTCCTTGGCCACGTCCGCCAGGGCTCCCAGAGGACTCAAATCGACCTTGAACGTGAGCCACGGGAGGGCGAAGAAGCCGACTGCCGCGACGGCCCCGCCCGCGATGCCGAGGATGGAGCCGATGCGGCGGTCCATGGGCCGGAAACGGAAGGTGCGAATATATATCTTTCCGTGTGCTCTTGCCCCAAGGGCGAGAGCAGGAGCACCGCCAGGTGCGACGCTTTTGAGCCCGGGAAACAGGAGTTGTTCCATGCCCCTCATCGTCCACAAGTTCGGCGGAGCCCCCATCACCGGCCGGAGCCGCATGGCCCGCGTGGCCTCCGTCGTGGCCCGGCAGAGGGGGACCCAGGTTGTCGTCGTCTCGGCCCTCGCCGAGGTGACCGACGGGCTCCTCGACGCGGCCCGCCGGGCGGCCTCCGGGAAGCCCGTGGAGGCCTTCGTGACCCGCCTCCTCGGGCGCCACATGGAGTTGAGCCCCGGGCCCGGGGAGCATGAGCGGGCCATGGCCGGCCTCGCGGGGGGCCTCCGGGGGGAACTCGGGGCCGCGGCCCGCAGCCGCTCCCTGAGCCCACGCGCCCGGGACTCCGTCGTTTCCTACGGGGAGCGGATGGCCGCGCCTCTGGTCGCCGCGTGGCTCCGCCACGAAGGCCTCCCGGCCGCCGTCCTCGACGGGGGGGAGGCGGGCGTGGTCACCGACGAGAACTTCGGCAACGCCTCGCCCCTGCCCTCGGCCCCCGCCCTCATCCGGAAGCGCCTGGGCCCCCTCCTTCGGACGGGCCGCATCCCGGTGGTGACGGGTTTCATCGGCCGCTCGCCCCGGGCCCACGTCACCACTCTGGGGCGGGGGGGCTCCGACTACACCGCCACCATTCTCGGCGCTGCGCTGGGGGCCCGGGAGGTGTGGCTCTGGAAGGAGACCGACGGCGTCATGTCGGCCGACCCGCGGATGGTCCCCCGGGCGCGGCTCCTGCCCCACCTCTCCTATGAGGAGGCGATGGAGTTGAGCTACTTCGGCGCCAAGGTGCTCCACCCGCGGGCGATGGAGCCGGTCATGGCGGCCCGCATCCCCGTCCGGGTCCGGAGCGTCCTGCGCCCCGAGTCGCCCGGGACCCTCATCGGGCGGAACGGCCGGAGAAGCAAGGACGTGGTCAAGGCGGTGACCCTCATCCGCCACGTCGCCATGCTCAACCTCTCCGGGGCCGAGATGGTGGGCGCCCCCGGCAGCGCGGGTCGCATCTTCTCCTGCCTCGGCCGCGCCGGGGTGAACGTCATCATGATTTCCCAGGGCTCCTCGGAGCGGACCATTTCCGTCCTCATCGAGGAGGCCCGCCTCCCCGCGGCCCTCGGTGCCCTCCGCCGGGAGTTCTCGGACGACCTGGTCCGGGAGGTGGAGGCGAACCGCGGCGTGTGCGCCGTGGCGGCGGTGGGGGCGGGCATGAAGGGGACGCCGGGGGTCGCCGGGCGGCTCTTCTCGGCCCTCGGGAGGGCCCGGGTCAACGTCCTGATGATTGCCCAGGGGAGCAGCGAGTTCAACATCTCCTTCGTGGTGGGCCGGAGGGACGCGGAGCGGGCGGTGCGGGTGGCCCACGACGAGTTCAGGAGATGACATGCTCAACGATTTGAGAATCGTCGGCCGCGACCTGGGGGGCCTCCTGGTGGTCCTCGGGCCGGTCATGCTCGCCCCCGCGCTCCTCTTCCTGCCCTCCGGCGGCCTCCAGTCCCCCCTCCTCCCGGCGTTCATCCTCCCCGCCCTGACCTCCATCGCCCTGGGGCTGACCCTCCAACTGGCCGCGCATACCCGAGAGGAGACCGAACTCAAGCACGGCCTCGTGGTGGCGGCCCTGGCGTGGCTGGTGATTCCGGTCCTCAGCGCGGCGCCCTTCATGGTCCTGTCCAACATGCCGTTCCTCGACTCCCTCTTCGAGGCCATGTCGGGCTGGACCACCACCGGCCTCACCATGATTCCGAAGCCCGAGGAGGCGCCGCGGGTGATTCTCTTCTGGAGGAGCCTCACGCAGTGGGTCGGGGGCGCCGGCGTCATCGTGCTGCTGCTCACCGTCCTGGCGCGCTCCGGAACCGGAGCCAGCGCCCTTTACAAAGCCGAGGGGCGGGAGGAGAAGTTGTTCCCAAGCGTGGTCTCCACGGTCCGCACCATCTGGTGGGTGTATCTGGCCCTTACGGGGATGGCCATCGGGGTCCTGTGGCTCCTGGGGATGACGCCCTTCGACGCGGTGAACCACGCCATGACGACCCTCGCCACCGGCGGGTTCTCGACCCGCGCCGAGAGCATCGGCTACTACAACTCCCTCCCCATCGAGGCGGCCCTCATCGTGTTCATGTCCATCGGCGCCACGTCGTTCGCGGTCCTCTATCCATTGTTCCGCGGCAAGGCGGGGCCCCTCCTCTCCGACGTCCAGTTCAGGGCGTTCCTCGCCATCGTGGCCCTGGGCGTGGGCGGGCTCGGCGTCGAGTTCTACATCCAGGGCTCCGGGCCTGCCGACTCCCTGAGGGTTTCCGCGTTCCAATTCGTCTCGGCCATCTCCGGGACCGGCCACCAGACCGCGCCCATCGACTCCGCCCACTGGCCGCCCACCGCCCAGATTCTTCTCGCCGTGGGCATGATTATCGGCGGTGCCGCGGGCTCCACCGCGGGCGGCATCAAACTGGTCCGGGCCGTCGCCGCCTACCGGGGGACCGGCTGGTGGTTCAAGAAGGCATCCCTGCCCGCCGGGGCCGTGACCTCCTTCCGCCTCGGGCAGAAGCGCATCCCCGACGACGAGGCGAACCGCATCGTGGCCGAGGCGAATCTCATCACCCTCGTGTGGATTCTCTTCCTCTTCATCGGCACCATCGTGCTCATCCACGTGGTTCCCTCCAAGTTCCAGTTGAGCGATGTCTTCCTGGAGGTCGCGAGTGCCCAGGGCAATGTGGGGCTCACCACGGGCATCTCCACCCCCGACCTCCACCCCCTGGGCAAGGCGGTCCTCATCTTCTCCATGTGGATTGGTCGCCTCGAAATCATCCCGGTCTTGATGCTGTTCAGGTCCCTGTTCCGGGGGCTCCGGCCGGCATGAGGGGGACCGGCAAGCGGGGGGCGACTGCCAGCGAGCACTCCGCGGGCGCCGTCATCTTCCGCCGCACGCCCTCGGGCCCGCTCTTTCTGCTCCTGGAATACGGCCCCGGAGGGCACTGGGACTTCGTGAAGGGCAAGGTGGAGCCCGGCGAGACCGAAGAGCAGACGGTCCTCCGGGAGACGGCGGAGGAGACCGGCATCGGAGACCTGCGCATCGCCCCGGGGTTCCGGGAGTCCATCCTCTACCACTACCGGCGCCCGGACGGGACCACCGTGCGGAAGACGGTGACCTACTTCCTCGGCGAGACCGGGACCGAGAAGGTCGTCATCTCCGACGAGCACTCCCGGTTCGTCTGGCTGGGCCTCGAGGAAGCCCTGGCGAAGGTGACGTTCGACAACGCCCGGAGGGTGCTCCAGGCGGCGGCCCGCGAGCTAAAACTCAGGTGACCGGGACCTCTTCGCCCGACTCGTCCAGACCCAGTTTGCGGCCGCAGGACTTGCAGCGGTAGATGACGACACCGTCCCGGGTCCCGGCCACCGCTATCTCCTCGGTTCCGCAGGCGGGACAGTGCACTACGGGCTCTCGCGGGGAATTGGATTCCGGCGGCCCGATTTGAGCGCCCACACCCCGAGGAGGGCGAGGGCCACCAGGGCGAAAATGTGGAGTTGGGGGTTCTGGTATGCCCCGGCCAGGCGCTGGCCGGTTCCCAGGCCGATGCGGAGGGTGGCCAGGTCGTCGCCCACGATGCCCACCGCGGGCAGGAGGTAGTAGAACGCCATGCCGACCGCGATGAAGAGGGACGGACGCATGGGCAAAGTCAAAGTGCCCCTCCTTTAAACGTTCCGTCATGGACCTGCTGATTGACACCGACCCCGCTCTCGGCATCCCCCTGGCGGACCCGGAGGACGGGGTGGCAATTCTCCTCGCCCTGAACTCGCCGGAGGCGGAGGTGCGCGGAATCACGGTCTGCCACGGGAACGTCCCCCTCCCCGTGGGCCTCGCCGTCGCGCGGCGCATCGTCGAGGTCTCCGGGAAGCGGGTTCCCGTGGCCCGCGGGGCCCCGGGCCCCTGGTCCCTCGGCAGGCCCACGCCCGCCTCCCGACTGCTGGCCCGGGAGGCCCGCGGGCGGACCGTGGTGGCCATCGCGCCCCTCACCAACGTGGCCACGGCCATCCTCACCGACCCGGGATTCGCCGGGAGCGTGGAGCGCATCGTCTGCATGGGGGGCATGGTGGACCACCGGTGGGGGCTGCTGCCCGGCTTCCTGCAGGTGGAGTTCAACTTCGCCATGGACCCCCGCGCGGCCTCCACGGTCGTCGGGAAGGCGGGGCCAAAATTGACGCTGCTGCCGGTGGATGTCTGCCTGAAGGCCCTCTTCACCGCCGCCGACCTGGAGCGCCTCCGGAGGGCCCCGGGCCGACAGGCGCGCTTCCTGGCGAACCGCCTGGGAGGATGGCTCCGGTTCAGCGCCCTCCACCAACGGCTCGGCTGGCCCGGGCCGGTCCGGGGCTTCCCCATGTGGGACACACTCACGCCCGCGGCCGCCCTCTGGCCCGAACTGTTCCGGACACGGACCCTGCGCCTGAAAGTCTCCCGGCTGGGGCTGCTGGCCGCGGGGGAGGGGACGCCGGTGAAGGTGGCGGTGGACGTGGATGCGGAGGAGTTCAAGGAGCGCGTGTTCTCGGTCTTGGAAACGGTTTAGTGGGCAGGCGGCGAGAACCCCCCGGGATTTATCCCGGGGACGTATCGTCACATGGGGTGCCGAGAGGGGGTTCACCGGCAATGAAAAATGCAAAGTGCAAAATGAAAAATGAAAATTTGACTTTTGCATTTTGCACTTCTCGACCCCCCGGCCTTCAGGCCGGGGCAGGTCAGGTCTGCTTCTCCGGCCCCACGAACGTCCGGAACACCTCGTCGTGCTCCTCCCGGAACGCCTCCTCAAAACTCCGGCCCCCGGCCCGGGCCAGGTATCTCTTGGTGATGCGGAGGGCCTCGGCAGGGGCCTCCAGGACGGTCCGGGCGACCTCGGCCGCCCGCGCGAGCAACTTTCCGTGCTCCGCCACCTCGCTCACCAGCCCGATGCGGTGGGCCTCGCGGGCGTCGATGCGGCGTCCGGTCAGGCAGAGGTCGCGGGCGTGCCCCTCCCCGACAATCCACCGGAGGGGCGTGAAGAGCGGCGGACCCCCGAACTTGATTTCGGGGTGGCCGAACTGCGCCCGCTCCGAGGCGAGCCGGAGGTCGCACAGGGCGGCGAGGTCGAACCCGCCCCCGAGAGCCGGGCCGTTCACGGCGGCGAGGGTGACCTTGGGGAACTCCCAGAGGCGCCGGTGGTAGAGGGCCGAGGATTCGAAGATGCGCCGCTTGAACGCGGGGTCCGGGTTGCGGAACT
The DNA here is from genome assembly GCA_964486625.1 of uncultured Halobacteria archaeon. Taxonomy (GTDB): domain Archaea; phylum Halobacteriota; class Syntropharchaeia; order JACQPP01; family JACQPP01; genus JAWCQZ01. The sequence goes on along the minus strand of CAZANW010000042.1, from coordinate 667 downwards.
CCTCCAGGTCGAAGCCGGCGCAGAAGGCAGGGTCGGTGCCCGTGACGAGCAGAAGCCCCACTTTCTTGTCGGCCGAGGCCGCCTCCATGACGCGGACGAACTCCTCCCGCATCTTCACCGACAGGGCGTTGCGCTTCTCGGGGCGGTGGAGGGTCAGCCGGGCCACCTTTCCCTGGACCTCGTAGCGGAGGGTCTCCGGAGGGAGGTCCATGATTCGGGTTTTCCGGTAAAACTTATGCCTCGCCGCCTCCCCAGCCGTTCCATGGCCCTCTTCATCCGCCTCACCCGCCTCACGCCCCAAGCCGTGAAGAACGTCCGCAACCTCCAGAAAATCCGCGACGAAGCGAAGACCATCATGGAGAAAAACGGCGGGAAGATGCTCTCCCTCTACGCGACCCTGGGGCCCTACGACTTCGTGGCCGTTTTCGAGGCTGCGGACGTGAAAGCCGCGGCCAGAATCAGCGCCCTCCTGGCGGAGACCGGCAACTTCGAGGCCCAGACTTTGCCCGCGATTCCGATTGAGGAGTTCATCGAGTCGCTGAGGAAAAGCCCATAAGTTCATTCCGCGTCAGGGTCCACAGCCACCGATGCCCCGGTAGGCTAGTCCGGATAGACTCCAAGCCTGCGGAGCTTGGGACCCGCGTTCAAATCGCGGCCGGGGCAACTG
>CAZANW010000041.1:0-18517 GCA_964486625.1 uncultured Halobacteria archaeon | reverse complement strand
CCCGCGCGACGGGGCATGGAGAGCGCGAGTGGAGCGGCAACAAGCGCGCGGCCCGTCGAGAAACCCCTAAAAACCTTGAACGGGTGATGTTCTTGGATGACCCGGAAATCGTCCCCAGTTCCGCCCGCCCCCATCCACCCCCTCGCCATCGGCCACGTCGTCCTCCGCGTCCGCGACCTCAAACGCTCCACTTGGTTCTACACGGAGGTTCTCGGCTTCCGCAAGGTCGCCGACTACGGCCCGCACATGGCCTTCTTCACCGCCACGGGTGAGAACCACCACGACCTCGCGCTGATGGAGGCGGGGTCCGGGGCCCCCGGTCCGCCCCCCGGAAGCGTGGGGCTCTATCACGTCGCCATCCGCCTGAAGGACGAGGCGGCGGTCCGGGCGGCCTACCGGCGGTTGGCGGAGGCGGGGGCCGACGTGGTGGGGGCGAGCGACCACGGGGTTTCGAAATCGGTCTACCTGCGGGACCCCGACGGGATTGAGATTGAACTCTTCGCGGACGTGCCGGGCTGGGAGAAGAAGGGGGCGGGGGCGGTCGCGACCGTCCTCCCGTGGGACCCCACCTGATTGCCCATGGCTCCCGGGAAATTCCGGGCGACTCTTGAGGCCTCCGCGCCCCTGAGCCCCTCGGTCAAACTGCTCCGCCTCCGACTCGATGCGCCCCTGGAGTTCCGGGCGGGCCAGAACCTGACCCTGAAAGCGCCCGACGGCGACGGGGGCCTCCGCACCAAGCCCTACTCCATCGGCTCGTCCCCGGGCCTGGAGGGCTGCCGGGCCGTCGAACTCTGCGTCCAGAGGGTCGAGGGGGGCCCCGGTTCGGTCTGGCTCCACTCGCTGGCCCCCGGGACCCCCCTCGGCATCGAGGCGCCCTTCGGCCACTTCCGGCTGAAGGAGGCGCCGCCCACGGAGGCCCTCTTCGTCGGCGAGGGGACCGGGGTCTCGCCCCTCCGCTCGATGCTCCATGAACTTCTGCGGGGCGGCCGCCCATACGGGCCCGTGCCGGTCCGCCTCTTCCTGTCCCGGGGGCCCGCGGAGGCTTTTCTGTTCGAGGAGGAGTGGCGGGCGCTGGAGAGGGCGCATCCAAACTTCCGCTTCGTGCCCGTGGACGGGCCGTGGGAGCGGGCGCTGGCGCGAGTCGAGGCCGCGGGACGGGATGCTTACCTGTGCGGCCTCACGCCGTTCCTCGGGGAGGCGACGACCGTGCTGCGGGCCCGGGGGTTAGCGCCGGGGCAGATTCGGTTCGAGCGGTTCGTTTAGCCCCCCTGCACGAAGAACCTCTCCCTCCTCGCCCACTCCTCCTCGGTGAACACCCCGGCCAGCCCCATCTCCGCTTCCCCGCACTCGTCGCACTTCACGTTCTTCCTCCATCTCCGCGCCTCGGCCCCCATCTCCTCTTCCCCGATGGCCCGCCCGTGGAGCACGTAGCCGCACGCCCCGCACCGAAAAACGAGCCGGGCCGAGGGGGCTCCGGCGGCGGCCAGGGCCTCCAGCCTCTTCGCGGGTCCGGCCATCGGGAGCATTGGGCGGGCAACCTCTATTAATCCCGGGGCGGGATGGGGCCCATGGCCGAGCCGGGGGGTTCGAAGAGCGGGGCCCGTCTCCCGAAGGGGGCCATCGCCACCTTCCTGGTCCTGATTGTCCTCGGCGGCTTCAACTTCGCCGACCAGGGCATCCTCATCCCGTTCTACGACCAGGTCCAGAAGGAGTTCCGCCTCACCCAGACCGCGGTCGGCGTGGTTGGCTCCTCCTTCATCGCGGTGGTGGGCGTCGTCATGGTCCTCTGGGGCTATCTCGCGGACCACCACTCCCGGAAGAGACTCCTCCTCTTCGGCGCTTTCCTCTGGTCCCTCACCGCCTACGCGGTCGTCTGGGTCCGGACCTACGAGCAACTCCTGGTCGTCCGGACCCTGGGGGGCATCGGCATCGGCTCCTTCTTCCCCGTGGCCTTCTCGATGACCGCCGACCTCTTCGGCCCCGGCCAGCGGGGCAAGGCGGCCGCGTGGCTCAACCTGCTGCCCGCCCTGGGCGCCATCGGCGGCGGCATCGTCGCGGTCATCTACGGCGAACTCTACGGCTGGCGCTACCCGTTCCAGTTGGTCGGCATCGGGGGCTTCGTCGCCACCGCGGTGTTCTGGTTCGTCATGAAGGAGCCCGCCCGCGCCCAGACCGAGCCCGAGTTCCGGGACCTCGTGGGTCGCGGCGAGGCCTACGCCTACCGGGTCCGCCTCTCGGACTGGAAAATCCTCTACCGGGAGCGGGCCAACCTCTTCCTGATTCTCCAGGGCATCCCGGGGACCGTCCCCTGGGGGGTCCTCTTCTCGTGGGCGATTTTCTACCTCAAGGACCAGAAGGGCTTCCCCACCTTCATGGCGTTCGGCTTCCTGGCCGGCTTCTTTTTCGGCACCTTCCTGGGCAACATCGTGGGCGGCTACCTGGGGGACCGCCTGGCCCGCAAGGGCATCCAGCGGCGGGTCCCCCTCTGCATCGCCGGCATCGTCGGGGGAATGCTCGTCATCATCGCCATCCTGGCGAGGGACATCCCGCCCCTCCCGCCCGGGACATTCACCGGCGACCTCTCCGAGGTCCCGAAGTTCATCCAGTTCCTGCTGGACCGGTGGTGGGACTACGGCCTCACGTTCGACCTCTTCATCGCTGCCGCCTTTCTGGCCACCCTCACCGGCCCCAACTGGTTTGCTATCATGCAGGACATCAACCTGCCCGAGATTCGGGGGAGCGTCTCCGGCGTCAACAACGTCATGAGCCAGGTGGGCACGGGCATCGGGCCGCTCTTCGGAGGAGTGCTCGCCGACATTTTCGGGCTCCGCGCGGCCATCATCGTCGCCTCGCTCTTCTGGATTGGCAGCGCGGCCCTGTGGGTCCCCCTCTACTGGCACCTGCCCCGGGCGGAAAAACGGGTGCGGGAGACCCTCGCGGCGCGGGCGCGGGGCGAGCCCGTGAAAACCGCGTAGAACTACTTCCACACATCCGCAATCCCCATCGGGATGCGGAACTTTCCGGAGCCGAAGATGAGGGCGAAGAAGTCGGTCGAGTGGTTGCACCCGCGCATTTTCACAATCTTGATTCTCCGGTGGGAGTGGATGTCGTCCACCATCTCCAGCGCCATGGCGATGATGCCGTCGGCCAGGAAGTCGGCCCCGTGGCGGGCGTACTCCTTGGAGTCCATGGACATCTCAGAGATGAGGAAGGAGGTGGTCCCCAAGCCCCGGAGCCACTTGAAGAACTCGAACAACTCGATGCGCGGGTCCTCGACGCCCGCGATGGTCTCGTAGATGTTCAAACTGTCCAGCACCAGGAGGTCGAGGCCGCGCTCCTTCTTCGTCGTCTCGATGAGGTCCCGGATGATGAAGGACCACGACTTCCGCAGGCCGTAGTCCTCCGTCTCGAGGCGGGTCTTGCTGAGGTCGAGGAGGGCGACCTTGTCTTGGACGTTGGCGTGGTTCAGGCCGAGCCCGTCCATGTGCTCGATGAGGCTCTCCCGGTCCTGCTCCAGGGAGAAGTAGGCCCCGCTCATGCCGTTCTCCATGGCGTTGTGGTAGAGGATGTTGTAGGCGAGGCTCGATTTCATGGTCCCCGCCGTTCCGGCCAGGAGGACCACGTGCTCCTTGGGGATGCCCCCGCCCAGGTGCTTGTCAAAACCGTCCACGTAGGTTTTGATGCGCTCCTTGGCCATGGCCCCCTCTCTTGCCGCCGGAGACCTTAAACCGCATCCCCGTTCATCCGTCCGATGGACTCCGTGTTGCGCATCTTGGCGGGCCACCGCTCGGTCCGCCGCTACGCCCCCGGCCCGGTCCTTCCCGGGGACCTCGACGCCATCCGGGAGGCGGGCCGCCGCTCCCCCACCGACGCCTCGGGCCATCTCTACGCCTTCGTCCGGGTGACCGACCCCGCGCTCCGGCAGCGTCTCTTCGAGGTGTGCGGCAAGCAGGGGCACGTCCTGTTGGCCCCCGAGTTCTTCGTGGCGTGCGCCGACTTCCGGCGGGTCCGGTTACTGCTGGAGAGGGGCGGCCGGGAGTTCTCGATGGGCCCCCGCGCCATGCTCCTCTTCGGCGCCCTCGACGCGGCCGTCGCGGGCCGGGGGATGGCGGTGGCGGCCCAGGCCCTCGGATACGGCATCTGCTTCGTGGGAGCGGTCCAGAACCGGCCCGCGGAGGTCGCGGAGATTCTGAAACTGCCCGACGGAGTCCTGCCCCTCTTCGGACTCTGCATCGGGCGGCCCGCAGAGCCGCTGCCCGCCCAGAAGCCCCGGCTGCCCCCCGAGGTCCTCTTCATGGAGAACGGATACCTGGAGCCCGACGACTCGCTGCTTTCGGCCTGCCTCTCCGCGATGGAGTCGAAGAAGAAACCGATGGCGTGGCCCGAGCAGTTGGCCCTCTACTTCGGCAGGGGCGGCATCTTCGAGAAGCGCGAGGAGGAGATTCGGAGGGCCATGGCGCGCCAGGGGTTCCCGGAGAGGTGACTTCCCGTCTCTTCAAAGGCGGGCAGTTTACGTCCCCACTCCCCACAGCGGGTTCCCGGTGACGGCCCTCCGCTTCTGCACAATCTCCTCCAGAACCTCCATCTCGTCCTCCGGCAGTTTCGCCGCCAGCCCCCGGCTCACCCTCACGTCCCTCTCGCCCATCTCCACGTAGAGAACGTCCGACTCCCTCACCTGCCGCCCGAAGGTGGGCCCGTCAATCGAGACCGCCACCTCGTCCCCGTTCTTCGCCTCCGCCACCGGCTTGTTCTCCTTCTGGATGGACTTCAGTTTTCCAACCGCGTTTCCATCCGTCTTCATCAGGTTCACCCCGGGCCGGAGGGTCCCCCCGAGGACCCGGACGCCGACAATCAGCGGCTTCGACGCCCGGAAAACGTAGTCGGGCAGGACCTGGAACTTGGCCGCCCGGGCCACCGAGTCGAGGCGCTCCCTCTCCATCGCCTCCCGCTTCCGGACCAGCCACTCGCGGTATTCGGTGATGAGTTTGTAGATGACCTCGCCGTTGAAGAGAGGGACCCCGAGCCGGTGGGCCTCCTCCTGCGCCTCCGGAAGGACCCGCACGTTGAACCCGAGCAGCACCGCGAGCAGCGGGTTCCTCTCCTTCAGCGCCGCCGCCTCCACCACGTCCCGGCGGGAGACGTCCCCGACGGCGGCCTTCTGGACCGGAATCTCCGCGCCCCGGAGTTCGAGGGTCAGGGCCTCCAAACTCCCGAGGGTGTCCGCCTTCACCGCCACCCCGAGGGGGTCGGTCTTGACCGCCATCTCCGCCACCTCGCTCTTCAACTCGGCCACCACCTTCCCCTGCCCCCCCTTGGGGACCCCCCGCAACGGGAGGCCCGGGACCGCGCGTTCGAGGCCCGGCGCCACCAGCCGCACCCCGGCGGCTGCCGTCACCGATTCGGCGGGGCCGCCGGGCAGCAGGATGGTCCGGAGACGCGCCACCGCGGGCTCGCCCCCTGTGGCCACCGCCACGGAGTCCCCCTTCCGCAGGTGCCCGTCCCAGAGGACCGCGTCGAGGACGACCCCGTGCCCTTTCTCCTCCTTCACCTCGAGGACCGTCCCGTGGCCCGGGGCGTCGGGGCTCACCTCCAGCTCCTTCGCCAGGAACTTCTGGGCGAGGCCCACCAGGACCAGGAGGAGGTCGGGGATGCCCTCGCCGGTCTTGGCGCAGAGGGGCACGACGGCGATGTTCCGGGCGAAGTCGCGGATGCGGTCGTACCTCTCGGCGCTGTAGCCGTGCTCCGAAAACCGGCCCACGAAGTTGTAGAGGCGCTCCTCCAGTTCCTTCCGCCACCGCTCCGGCTGCCTCTCCCACAGTTTCACGAAGGGCGCCCCGGGCTCCGGCGCGAAGGAGGGCAGCCGGTCCATCTTGTTGGCGGCCACCACGAAGGGCGTCTTGAACCGCCGCAGCATCTTCAGCAGTTCCGCGGTCTGCTGCTGGAACGCGTCCGCGACGTCCACCACGAGAATCGCCAGGTCTGCGAGGGAGGTCCCCCGGGCCCGGAGGGTGGTGAAGGCCTGGTGGCCCGGGGTGTCGATGAAGAGGAGCCCCTTGACCTGGACCGCCTCCTCTCTCTGGAGGGGGGCGGTCAGCCGCACCAGGGTGGAGCGGGAGACCTCGGTGGCCCCGATGTGCTGTGTGATTGCACCGGGCTCCCGGGCGGCCACGGCGGTGCCGCGAATTTGGTCGAGGAGGGTGGTTTTGCCGTGGTCCACGTGGCCGACGACGCAGACGATGGGACTCCGGAGTTCCATGGTGAACCACGGCGGCCGAGGGTGAAAAGATTAAGCCCCGGCGGTCTCTCGGGGGACCGTGCAGCACACCCGCCCGTCGATTCCCCGGATGCTTATCGACATCGCCCTGAAGCCCCGCGCCACCTTCCGCGCCGCCCGGGAGGGGAACTGGTTCGACTGGCGGCTGGCTCTCGTCTTCCTGGTCGGCTACAGCGCCGTGGAGGCCGCGGTCTGGGTGATGACCGGCCAGTCCCGCGGGGGCAACCCGCTCCGGGTCCTCTTCGCGGGGGATGTCGTGCCCGACCGGTTCCAGGTGATGAACCGGTGGAGCCCCGCCGCGCAGTTCCCGGTCCTCCTCGGCGCCAAGGTCGGGGCCGATTTCTTCATCATGGGCGTGACCCACCGCGTCGCCCGCCTCTCGAAGGCGCCCCGGGGCACCTTCAAGGAGTGGTTCGCGGCCTACGGCTACATCCTCGCGATTCTCGACCTCTACTTCATCTTCGCGACCGGGATTGCGGTCCTCCCCGGGACCCGCGCCCTGGCGGTCTCCCACATCCTCCTCGCCGTCACCCTGGCATGGATTATGCTGGTTTACACCTGGGCCTACGGGGAGGTCTACGGCCTCGACGACGACAAGGCCTACCGCAACTTCTTCGTCTTCTTCCTGGCGATTCCGGTCGCGTTCCTGGCGCCTGCAGCGCTTCTGATTCCGTGATTCTTTCTGCGTTTGTTCAATTTCAATATTCACAAATACATGTAATCTGAACCCAAAACTTAAAGTGAACGGAAACGAAGCCAAAAATGATTGCAAAATCGGATAGTGAGAACCTATGCCACGGGTTCCTGAAATTTTAGCATATCATGCCGAGACAATATATAAATTTAGCCACTAAAAACTCTGTTTACACCGAGTGCAACCGGATTTATATTCTCGCAGGAACATAGGCCCCTGATGGAGGTGATATCCAACTACGGAAAGGTCCTCAAGGGACCGGTCATCGGGCTCCTCATCGTCCTGGTGACCGCCCTTGGGGTGAGCCTCGTCGGCGGCCTGCCGGACAAGCCGGTGACGACCCTCGCGCCCCTCCTCCTCGGGTTCGGCGCGTGGCTCGGCTACCGGTACGGGACGCGCCACGGGGCGAACTACACGGGCCTTCTGGTGGCGGGCTTCGTCCTCGGACTGGTGGGCGCCATCCTCCACGTCCTCCTGTTCGGCGGCGCCCGGGGCCTGGGGGCACCCACCCTGACCGACGGCGTCACCTCGTTTGCCCTGGTCTTCTGGGGCACCATCATCGGCGGCGGGTTCGCCATCAGCAAGTAGGTCCGACCCTCCTTCTTTTTTACCCGTCTGCGGGCGACCCGGAGGGCTCGGCTCCCCGCGGCACGGGCCGGGCCCGCCGGATGAAAACCGACATTGTTTTATCCCCCGCGCCTATTCCGCCCCATGCCCCTGGCCCTGGTCACCGGCGCCTCCGGCTTCGTGGGGGGGCATACCGTGGAGCGCCTCCTCCAGGAGGGGTTCGAGGTCCGGGCCACCGACGTCCGGCCCCCGGCCAACGGCTTTCCCAAGGGCGTGCAGTTCGTGGAGGCCGACATCACGAGGAAAGAGACCCTGAAGAAAGCGGTGGACGGGGTTGACAACCTCTACCACATCGCGGCCATCTTCGACTACTCGACCCTGTGGGAGGTTCTCCACAAGGTGAACGTGGAGGGCACCCGCAACATCATGGAGGCCGCGGGCGACGCCGGGGTCAAGCGCCTCGTCCTCTGGGGGGCCGTGGCCTCCTACGGCCTTCCCGACCCGAAGCGGCTCCCCATCACGGAGGATTTCCCCCTCACCGCCATGGACGTGGGCTACGACCGCTCCAAGCGGGAGCAGGAGGAGGCCGCGTGGAAGATTCACAAGGAGAACGGCGTCCCGCTGACGGTCATCCGGCCCGGCGGCATCTACGGCCCCCGCTCGAAATACGGCCTCTACGCATTCATCCTGGCCGTGGCCCAGGGGTGGGTCCCGGGGGTGCCCACGAACATCGACTACAAACTGCCCGCGGTCCACGTGAAGGATGTGGCGGGCGCCGCGGCCTTCCTTTCCAAGAAGAAAGAGGCGAACGGCCAAGCCTACAACGTGGTGGACGACAACGTGGTGAACATGGTGCAGGCGATGAAGTTCATCGCGGCCATCACCGACTCCCACGTGGGGGACATGCCGCCGCTCTTCCCTCCGAAGGTCATTGCCGGGATGACCCTCGGGTTCGCGCGGGGGGTGGAGAAGAAATACCGCAAGAAGGGCCTCAGGCCGGTCTTCGGGGCCGAGTCCATGCAGTATATGAAGGGGAACTACTGGGTCTCCAACGAGAAACTGAAGAAGGCGGGTTACCCGCTCCTTTATCCCGACATCCGGTTCGGGCTTCTCGAGACGGTCACTTGGTACCAGAAGGAGGGGATGCTCTGATGTCCTTCATTCTCGACGGCCCCATTCTCTTCGGCCTCGGCTTCGCCGGCGCCGCCCTTGCGCGCCAACTCTACGACCGGAACCGCTGGGCCATCCACATCTATGGCGTCGTCGTTCTGGCGGTCTTCTACGTCACGAGCGTTTCGGCCTTCGTGGACGCCGACTGGATCAAGCCCGTCCTCCGCCCCCCCTTCACCCTCTGGTTCGACTGGACCGGCCTCAGCGGGACCGAGTGGATGGTGAGTAGCGGCTTCCTCCCGCTCCACGCCTCCTGGCCCCCCTCCAAGGCGGTGACCTTCGTCGCCATCATCGCCTTCGCCACCTATCCCTTCTGGCTCTGGCTCGGCTACTGGAACGGCCGCGGCTTCTTCGGCCGCCACCCCCGGCAGGCGGGCCTCCTGGGCCTGCTCCAGATGAAGGTCCGGCAGCCCTAACATATTTCTTTAAATATCCCCTGAATTCAGCCATGGCAGCGTCTCCCAAGGTGTCGGGCGGGGAATCGGAGCGTAAATTCGTCACCATCAGCGACTTGCCGGTGAAGCGGGTTTACGCGCCCGCCGACGTCCGGGAGGGGCTGGAGGTGCGCATCGGCAAACCCGGTGAGTTCCCATTCGCTCGCGGCATCCACCCGACCATGTATCGCAGCCGCCTCTGGACCATGCGGCAATACTCGGGCTACGCCTCGGCCGAGGAGACCAACCGGCGCTACCGCTACCTCTTGGAGCAGGGGCAGACCGGCCTCAGCGTCGCATTCGACCTGCCGACCCAACTCGGCTACGACCCCGACGACCCGCGGGCGGAGGGGGAGGTCGGGAAGGCGGGCGTCTCCATCGCGACCCTGAAGGACCTGGAGCGGCTCTTCGACAAGATTCCGCTCGACAAGGTCTCGACCAGCATGACCATCAACGCCCCCGCGGCGATGCTCCTCGCCTTCTATGCGGCCGTCGGCGAGACGCAGGGGGTCCCGATGGCGAGCCTCTCAGGGACCGTCCAGAACGACCTCTTCAAGGAATACATCGCCCGCAAGAACTACATCTTCCCTCCCGCCCCGAGCCTCCGGCTCATCACCGACATCTTCGAGTTCACGTCGAAGAAGATGCCCAAGTGGAACTCCATCTCCATCTCGGGCTACCACATCCGCGAGGCGGGCTCCACGGCGGTCCAGGAGATTGCCTTCACACTCGCCGACGGCATGGCCTACGTCGAGGCGGCTCTGGAGCGCGGGCTCCAGATTGACGACTTCGCGCCGCGCCTCTCGTTCTTCTTCAACGCCCACCTCGACTTCTTCGAGGAGGCGGCGAAGTTCCGGGCCGCGCGGCGGATGTGGGCCTCCATCATGAAGGAGCGCTACGGTGCGAAGGACCCGAGGTCGTGGATGGTGCGGTTCCACACCCAGACCGCCGGATGCTCGCTGACCGCCCAGCAGCCCGAGAACAACCTCATCCGGACCACGATTGAGGCGCTCTCCGCGGTCCTGGGCGGGACCCAGAGCCTCCACACGAACGCCATGGACGAGGCCCTCGCCCTGCCGACCGAGAAGGCGGCGCGCTTGGCCCTCCGGACCCAGCAGGTGATTGGCTACGAGTCGGGCGTCGTGAACACCGTGGACCCCCTGGCGGGCTCCTACTTCGTGGAGTCCCTCACCGACGAGGTGGAGGCGCGGGCGTGGGACCTCATCCGCCACGTCGAGAAGGAAGGGGGCGGTTCAATGTTGCGCGGGGTCGTCAAGTGCATCGAGAGCGGCTGGTTCCAGCGGGAGATTGCGGAGGCCTCCTACCGCTACCAGCGGGAGGTGGAGTCGGGCCAGCGCATCGTGGTCGGGGTCAATGCCTACCGGGAGGGAGACGGCGGCGAGCCGCCCGAGATTCTGCGGGTGGACGAGACGGTGCGGAAGAGGCGGGCCGCGGAACTGGCCCGGTTGCGGAAATCCCGGGACGCCGCGAAGGCCGAGAAGGCACTTGCCGCTCTCCGGAAGGCGGCCGAGACCCCCGGCGTCAACCTCATGGAGCCGATTCTGGAGTGCACCCGGGCCTACGTGAGCGTGGGGGAGATGTGCGGGGTCCTCCGCGAGGTTTTTGGGGAGTATCGCGAAGCGGGGATGATTTGAGATGGCCAAAGCCCCCGCCAAGAAGGCGGAACCGAAGTCCGCCCCCAAGGCCCCGGCCAGGTCGGGCCCCATCCGCGTCCTGCTGGCAAAACCGGGCCTCGACGGCCACGACCGGGGGGTGAAGGTGGTCGCCCGCGCCCTCCGGGACGCAGGGATGGAGGTCATCTACACCGGCCTCCACCAGACCCCCGAGCAGGTGGTGGAGGCGGCGGTCCAGGAGGACGCGGACGCCATCGGATTGAGCATCCTCTCCGGGGCGCACATGGCGCTCTTCCCGCGCATCGTGGAACTGTTGAAGAAGAACAAGGTCAACGTCCCCATCTTCGCCGGGGGCATCATCCCGGAGCAGGACGTGTCGGCGCTGAAGCGGCTCGGCATCGCCGCCGTCTTCGGACCGGGGACGAGCACGGAGACGATTGTGAAGACGATTCGGGAGACCGTGGCAAAGTGAAGCCGGCCCTGGTCCCCCTCCTCTCCGCCCTCCGCCGCGGCGACAAGCGCGCGATTGCGCGGCTCATCACCCTCATCGAGAACGACCGCGAAGCCGCGCGGGAGATTGTGAAGGCCATCTACCCCCTCACCGGCAAGGCTCACATCGTCGGCGTCACGGGCCCCCCGGGCTCGGGCAAGTCCACCCTGATTGACGCCCTCGTCCGCCACTACCGGAAGGCGGGAAAATCGGTGGCGGTGGTCGCCGTGGATGTCTCCTCGCCATTCACGGGCGGCGCCTTTCTCGGGGACCGGCTGCGGATGGCCTCCTCCAACGACCCCGAGGTCTTCGTGCGCTCGATGGGCAGCCGGGGCGCCGTCGGGGGGCTCGCCCGCGCCACCCGGGACGCGATTCGCGTGCTCGACGCGGCGGGGCGCGACCTGATTTTCGTCGAGACCGTGGGGACGGGCCAGGACGAGGTGGACATCATGAACGCCGCCCACACCTGCCTCCTGGTGGCGGTCCCCGGCCTCGGGGACGAGATTCAGGCCATCAAGGCTGGCTCCATGGAGATTGCCGACCTCTTCGTGGTGAACAAGGCCGACCGGGAGGGGGCGGACCGGGCCGCGCGCGAACTCCAGGAGATGGTCCACTTGGGGCCGAAGCGCGACTGGACGCCCCCGGTCCTCAAGGCCGCGGCCCTGAAGGACGAGGGCATCGCCGGGGTGGCGGAGGCCCTGGAGCAGCACCGCGCGTTCCTGGCTCCGCGCATGGGGGAGTGGCGGCGGAGGACCGCCGAGGCGGAGGTCCGGGACATGGTCCGGGACCTGGCGGAGGCGCAGGTGGCCGACCTCCGGAAGAACCCCGAGGCGCGGTCCGCGGTGGAGAGGGTGGCGGCGAGGAAATCCGACCCCTACACCGCCGCCCGGGAACTCCTGCGGAAACTGAAGGGGTAGGTCAGACCCATTGGGGCAGATAGGCCACGAGGAGAATCTGGAGGGTGTTGTACACCTGGTGGGCGATGACCGGGGCGAGAACAGTCCCGGTCCGGACCAGGGTCCACGAAAGGACGGCCCCGACGAGCGCGAAAAACGGCAGCAGGAACGGGTCCCCGTGGAACGCCCCCCAGAGGAGGCCGCTCAGGAGGGCCGCCCCCCAGAACGCCCGGCGGGCCCCTTCCCCCGGCTCCCGGCTGCCTGCTCCTGCCCGGCGCCCCGCGGAGAACCATGCTTCGAGGGCCCGGTGGAAGAACCCGCGGAACATGAATTCCTCGGCGGCCGGCGCCAGGAACCCGGCCACGGGAATGGTCATGGCCAGGAAGGCCGGCCGGCCCAGGAGCAGCGTCAGTTCGGCCTGGGGACGGTTCCGGAAAGCCTCCTCCAGCCGGTCGCCTCCCGCTCCCTGGACCGCCGTTCCCAGGGCCACCAGGAGGCCCAGGAGGAGAGCGGCCCCGCCGAGGCCGTAGCCCGCCGCCCGGAGGGAGGGGCGCGCCCAGAACCCCTGCAGGCTCCCGAACCGGCTCCGGTGGGCCATCACCGCGAGGGGGATGACCGCCAGCCCCGAGGCCGCGACCCCGGAGAGGAGGACGATGGCCGTGGAGCCCTCGCTCAGGCCCGGAAGCGGGAACATGGACAGGTTCGCCCCCGCGACCTCCCGGGGCAACCGGACCAGGCTCCCCTCGACCGCGGCCAGGGCCACGTAGGCCGCCGATCCGACCGCGACCTGGATTCCCGCGAACACCGCCAGCAGGATGAGACCCCAGACCGCGGGGTGAAGGCGACGTGAATGCTCCGATGGAGAGAGGGAGGGCGGGCCTGTGGGCGGCAGGGGGGAAGGGGGCTCTGCCCCGTCGCCCCCTCCCGGCGACAGCGAGGCCATCTACGCCGGCCTGGGGCCTCTCTTCGGCAGCGTGTCGCTTGCCGCCCTCTTCGGCTCCACGCCGTTCGGCGGATAGGCCTTCGAGCCCCGGCCGATGGCGGTCTTCCCGGTCCGGGCAATCTCCTCGATGCCGAACTTCGACATCAACTGGAGGAAAGCCTCCACCTTGCTGTCGTCGCCGGTGAGCTCAATCGTGATGGACCGGGCCGCCACGTCCACGATGCGGGCCCGGAAGACGTCCACCAGCTGGAGCACCTCGGGGCGGCTCTTCTCCTCGGCCCGGACCTTGACCAGGACCAGTTCCCGCTCCACGGTGCTCCCCGGGGCCAGGTCCACGATTTTGATGACGTCGATGAGCTTGTAGAGCTGCTTCTTCACCTGCTCGACGTGGCGCTGGTCGCCGTCCACCACCAGGGTCATCCGGCTGACGCCGGCCTCCTGGGTGGGGCCCACCGAGACCGACGCGATGTTGAAGCCCCGGCGGCGGAAGAGGCCCGAGACCCGGGCCATGACGCCGGGCTTGTCCTCGACGAGGACGGCCAGTATGGACTTCATGAAACGCCCGTGACCGCGTCCGGTATTAACGGTTCCGGGGCCTCTTGTCGGGCTCCGTCTTGACGCAGGCACGGTCCATCACCGCGCCCTTCGGCACGCTCCGGGTCACGAAGGAGTAGGGGTGGAGATGGGCGCCGTCCCCCACGACGGTCCCCGGCACGAGGCAGGTCCCCGGTTCTAGGACCGCCCGCTTCCCAATCTTCACGTCCCCGATGCGGAGGCGCCCGACGAGCCCCTCGTGGGCCAGGAGGACGCACCGCTGGCGGATGACGGCGCCGTCGCCCACCGAGATGCGCTCGGGAAAGAAGGTGTCGAAGAAGACGTCCGGCTCGATGCGGACCCCGTCGCCCACCTTGACGCCGGCCATCCGGAGGAGCCGGTTCCGCGTCTCGAAATCGGTGGACTCCAGCCGCTGGAGGGCGAGCCAGAGGTGGTTCATGCCGAAGCGGAGGGGCCGCCACAGGGGGTCCTCCGACTTGGGCGGCTTCTGCACAATCATCCTCCACCACTGGGTGAGGTCGTAGGGGAGCTCCTCCACCTTCCTGCGGCTCACGGCCGGCTTCGTCCGGCGCGGCGTCCGCTTCTCTCCGGTCAGGCCGCGGGCGACCGTCTCCCGGTCGAGGTCGGAGGCGAGGACTCCGGGGGTCACCGCGGCTCCGTCGCCGATAGCTGTTCCGGGCAGCAGGATGGTCCCGAAGGAGACGAGCACCTCCCGGCCCACTTTGACCGGGCCGACGAACAACTCCCCGTCCACCACTTCGTGGGTGAAGACGCAGGAGCCCATGCCGAGGATGGAGCGGTCGCCGACGGTGATGTTCTCCGGGAAGACCGCGTCGAGGGTGTTGTAGTAGGTCAGGACCACGTCCCGGCCCACGGAAGCCCCGAGGGCCTTCAGGCGGGCAACTTTGGCCTCCGGGAGGCCGGTGGCGAGGTAGTTGAGGTCGCTCTGGAGGGCCAGGCGGCGGGACGTCGTCATCTCCTCGAACCGCTTCTGCTCCGCTGGCGTCGCGGGCCGGATGCGGCGGGGACCCTTTCCCCGGGCGCTCGACCGGGCGTTCGCCAGCAACTCCTCCGCCAGGGCCTTCTGCCGCCTCTCCAGTTCCGCGGCCGCGTCCTCGGGCATCCGGGGGATGCCGGGGAAGGCGGAGGGCGGGGGGACCATGAGGGGGTGGAAGTGGGGGACGAAGCGCAAGAGGGGGTAGAGGTCGAACAGGGGGGCCAGGGGCCCCTCCTCCACCGCCGCGCGCTCCGGGGCCATCACCCCCGGTTTTCGGTCCCTCAAAAGAACTCTGCCTTTGTGCCCCCCTCGGCGCTCGGATGGGGAGGGGGGAGAGCGGGCCTGTGGACGGGAGGGGGGAGGGGCGGAGCCCCCTACCTCCGAGTCAGGTAGACAGGGGCCATCGCTGGCCATATCACTTCTTTCACTCTTCTACGCCCGCGGCGAGAAACGAACCGCGGGCTAGTGCCCCTTCCATAAAGGTTGTGCGGGGTTCCTCGACGGGCCGCGCGCTCGGCGCCGGTGCTCGGGCTCGCTTCGCTCGCCCTCGCCAGCGCCGTGGCTCGCCCCTTCGGGGCTCGCCACAAATTGGCGCTGACCGGCGCCTCGCTCGCGCGGCCCTTGCACTCGCAACAGCGAGCGCAGCGCGACGGCGGCCCCCAGCGCCATTTTTGCGACGAGCGCGGAGCGAAGCGACGCGCGAGGAGCGGCGCTGGGCCGAGCGAGCGCAGCGAGCGAGGCCGGGGCCGCCGAGCGCGCGCGAGCGTTCAGGCTCTCGAAAAAAGCGTTGGAAAACCGGCTTGCGAAATGTCGAACAAGGTTTATGGAAAGGGCACTAGCCGAACATCGGTCCCGTCTTCTCCCTCTCGATTTTCAGGAACTCCTCGATGTAGTTGAGGACGTCGAAGTTCTCCAGGGCGGAGCCCTGGGCGGAGTGGGTGTAGTTCCTCCCCCGCTTCACCATGGACTTGGCATCTCGGTAGAGAAGCAGGAAATGGCTCATGGGCAGGACGTCCCGGAACACCTTCCGGTTCTTCTTGTAGGAGAACTCCACTTCAATTTCCTCCCACTCGCTCTCGGACATGGTCTCCTCGTCCACATCCGACACCCGCGTGGAGCGGGAGGCTTCCACGACGATTCCGTATTTCGGGTCAACATCTCGGAGCCGCATCTCCCGAACACGCGGCGGGCGCGGGATATATCTTTCTTTGTTTCCGCCACCTGCAGGGCCATCGGCGGACCCACAAGCCGGTGAGAAG
The DNA here is from genome assembly GCA_964486625.1 of uncultured Halobacteria archaeon. Lineage (GTDB taxonomy): Archaea > Halobacteriota > Syntropharchaeia > JACQPP01 > JACQPP01 > JAWCQZ01. The sequence goes on along the minus strand of CAZANW010000041.1, from coordinate 2,604 downwards.
GAAATTTAATCTATGGTCGCACATTTAAAAGAAAAATCTATTGAACTTTAGAGCATAGTAAAAACAACTTTACTAATATGTTCTAAACGACATGTCTTAGAGTTCAAGGCAAACTTGACGCCCGGCGTCGGATTCGGTGTGCCGAAATACCCCGGAGGCCCCCTCAAAGCAGGTCGAGGGGGCTCCGGACCTTCTTCAACTCCTCCGCTGAGACCTGGGTGTATCTCTGGGTTGTGCTCAGGTTCGCGTGGCCCAGGAGTTCCTGGATTTTCCGGATGTCGGTCCCGGCCTCCAGGAGGTGGGTGGCGAAGGAATGGCGGAGGGTGTGGGGGGTGACCGGCTTCGGGATGGACGCCTTCCTTGCAGCTGCCGATATCGTTTTTTGGATGGCCGACGGGTGGATGTGGTTGCCGTTGTGGCCCGGGAAGAGCCACGGGGACTCATGGCGCCGGAGGTGCTTCTGGAGGGCCTCCCGGAGGCTCTCGGGGAGGACGAAGAGCCGGTCCTTGGCCCCCTTCCCCTTCCGGACCCATCCGACGCGCTCGGAGAGGTCCAGGTCCGCGACCTTCAGGGCGGCGCACTCCGAGACCCGGAGGCCGGTGGCGTAGAGGAGGGAGGCGAGGAGCCGGTGCCGGGGGTTCTCCAGGGCCCCCAGGAGGGCCTTCACCTCCTCCCGGGAGAGGACCACGGGCAGTTTCTTCTCCGCCTTGGGCGTCTTGACCCTCTGGAACTCCTTCCCGGCGACCTCCTGGAAGTAGAACCTCAGGGCGGCCCGGATGAGGTTCAGGGACTGGGGGGAGAGGCCCCGATCGAGTTCCCGGGCCAGGAAGACCTTGACGTCGGCCTCCGTGACCCTCCCGGGGGGTTTCCGGCACTCCTGGAGGAACTTCCCGGTGTAGAGGGTGTAGGCGGCCACAGTCCGGGGGCTGAACCCCCGGATTTTGAGCTCGGTGGCGAGCGCATCCAGCGGGGGGCTCTGGCGGGCCGCGCCGGCAGTTCCGCCGCTCCTCCCCCCTCTCCGGTCGTGCGGCTCCCCGTCGCCGCTCGCCAACGCTCCGGGATTGTGGCTCGCCGCCGTCTCCGCCATCGCCTTTCCGGGGGTGTGGCCCCCGGCCCACGATATACTTGTCTTCATAATGTAGATTATGCCGACTTTGACGCGTGGAAAGGCCCCAAGGGGCCTTCCGGGGCGAAAAACCGCCTTTGGGAGGGTTTCCGAGGGGCGGGCGGGCCTTGCCCATGCCCCCGCCCCCGCAATCCCCTCCGGGTCCCGGGCCCGTCGGGCTCCACGATCCCGCCGCCCCGCTCGGCCAGCGCCTTTACCGCCCCGTTTCTGCCGCCGCACCGGGAATGGGCGGCGGGGGGTGCCATCACCCCGTCGCTGCGCGAGGGGCGCCGAAGGTGCCCCCGTCGTCGACCCGGCCGCCGCGGCCGGCCCCCGCCATCTCCACGGCGACTGCCTCCCGCGCTGGCCCCCCGCCATGCAATTTCGGCAAGCCGAACATCCAGGAATTGTAGTTGTTGCTAAAAACAATCGTTTTAATGAACTAAATTAAACACAATGGTTTTAAAGAAGTCAATTTCTAACACATATTTTTCGACGCGCCGAAATAGCGCAAGGGGGCGTTCCACGAAACCGCCATCTGCCGCCTTGATTCCCGCGCGCCTTCAAAGGGCGCCGATGGACTCCAGTTGGTGCCGCAGGACCTGCATGGCCCGCTGGCAATCCCGAGAGTTCTTGCTCCCGGTGATGATGACCTTCCCCGAGCCGAAGATGAGGAGAACGGTCTTGGGGTCGGAGATGCGGTAGACGAGGCCCGGGAACATCTCGGGCTCGTACTCCACGTTCTCCAGCCCCAGGTTGACCGCGATGGAGTCCAGGTCCACGAACTCTGTGTGGAGGTCGGCGCTGGCCACGATGTTCTGCACGACGAAGTCGGGCTTCTGCATGATTTCAATGCCCAGGTTCTTCAGGTCGGCCATCAACTGCTCCACCCCCGCGTTCACGTCCTCGATGGAGCGGAAACCGGTCCCCACGGCCTTCCCCGTGCTGAAGAGGAGGAAAGCCCCCTTGGGGTTTTCGACCCGGTAAATGAGGCCCGGGAACTTCTTCTTCTTGTATTCCGCCCGGGGCAATTTGCTCTCCAGCCACGGGAGGTCGAACTTGTCCGCGATGACCGCGTTGGCCACCACGTTCTCGATTTTGATGTCCTCCTTGGGGGCCGGGGGCGCGTCCATGGGGCGTTTCAAGGGACTCCCCCCCCTTATTAACGGTTTCGAGACCGGGAGGCGCGCAAATCTCTCGGGAAACGGGTCGGCCGGTGGCGTTTCCAGGGGGCGGGGTGCGAACGAAATCTCTTTAGGGGGACACCGGTCCCAGGGGAACCATGCCTTTCGAACGGCTCAAGGAGTATCTGCGCATCCTCCAACTCGCCCGCAAGCCCAGCCGGGAGGAGTTCTCCCGGGTGGCGAAGGTCTCCGGAGCGGGCATGCTCATCGTGGGGGGCATCGGGTTCCTCATGTATCTGGTCATGGTGGTCCTTCCGGGGAGGTTCCGCTGATGGAGGGGCAGGAGCCCGGGCCTCCCCCGGACGTGGCCCCCCC
>CAZANW010000040.1:0-18716 GCA_964486625.1 uncultured Halobacteria archaeon | reverse complement strand
GACGTGGCTCCCGCGGGGCTGGAGGAGCGCCTCCGCGCCCTCCTCGCAGGCTTCCGGGTCGAGGAGCGGATGCGGCTCGACACGCGGGCGGGCCGGAGACCCCTGCCGCCCGCCATGAACGAGTCGGTCATCCTGACGGCCGCCCCGGGCCGGATGCTCCACCTCAACGTGGCGGTGGACGGCCGCGACCTCCCCCACCTCCGGGCCGACGGCCTCATCTTCGCGACCCCCACGGGCTCGACCGCCTACGCCATGAGCGCGGGGGGCCCCATCGTGGACCCGAGGCTGGAGGCGATACTCCTCGTGCCGCTGGCGGCCTTCACTCTCACCGCCCGGCCCATCCTCGTCCACCCGGAGAGCACCATCTCGGTCCGGGTCGGCGAGCCGGCCACCGTGAGCGTGGACGGGGTCGTCTCGGCGCGGCTGAAGGGGACGGAGACGCTGACGGTGTCGCGGTCGGACCGGCCCGCGAGGTTCGTGAGGCTGGAGACGCCGTTCTTCGAGAAGGCGAGAAGGAAATTTTTGGAGGTTTGACGGTTCAGGGTCGCCGTTGCAGAAACAAGGCTGCAACGAGGGTCCCCAGAACCAGGATTGCCTCGAACCCCGGCGACCGAACGGGGAGAGGGGTGGGCGATGAGATGGCCGTTGGCGTTTGAGAAGGTGTGGGCGAGAAGGACGGCGCGGGGCTGGGAGACGGGACCGGACTTTCGGGTGGAGATTGGCTTGGAGATGGGGTTGGTGTCGAGGCAGATGCGCCAGCGGCTCCGCTGGCACCCGCTTGAGCGATGGTGATGGGCACAGCCTTCTCATGGCCCACCAGCGTCACCACTCCGGTTCGGGAACCGGGGTCCGGGTTTGGCAAGACATCAAAAGTCACCGCTCCCGATTCCAATTTTGTGTACGTATTGCTCAACGTAATCCAAGATGTATCGCTCGTGAGTTTCCAAGGACAACCCGGCGTTGAGATTACCGAGATGGTGCCTCCGTCGTTTCCAGCCTGGAACAACGTCCCACCAGAACGAGAAAACAGGGAGGGAGAGTATGCGCAGCCACCCGGTCCCGTCTGGTTCACTTGGATGACCCTTATGACGCCGCCGGTCGCGGAACTCGTAATCTTCACTTCACCGCTTCGAAACCCCTGAGGATTCGCATCGACCGAGACACTGATGTATCCGGGTTTCGGCACATATGAACCGATTATACCGAGACCGCTGCATCCGGCGCCGTATCGTAGATATTCATCAATCCCTCCCGGACTTGGTTTCTCGGCCTTTGCATGAATCCACGGAGTCGCGCTTGAAACGCACCAGCCCGGGTCTTTGCAGCCGGAGGACGTATCGGCCTTTAGGTTGATGGCGGCAATCGTGGCAGTGGGGTAGGGTGACAAGGCGCCTTCGGAGTTGAAGTTCAGCGCTTCCAACGGGATGTCCGAAGGGCCCGTCAAGGTCGGCGAAGAGGTCGTCAAGGTCAGTGATACTGAATAGCTGCAGTAGGGGAGGGGCGATTGGGCCAACGCCTGGGACGATGGGGTCAGGAGCAAGGTGAGGGCGACTATTCGGACCCGCATCTGAAGCTAAAACTCAACTGCTGGCTTAAATGGCGCGATTGAATCGGAAGATGATTGAAGTTTTTCTGGTAGTAATCGCCTACTCCTCCTCCGGAACCTCGTAGTAGTATTCCCCCGCCTCCCTCTGCGCCCTATCCTTCCTCGACCCCGGCGTGTTGATTCTCGGCCTCCCGGTCGGGTCCCGCCGGAACGTCACCCCGAGTTGCGACAGGAACCGGTTCATCCCCTCCCTCATCGGGAACGGCCCCTCGGCCCGCCCCTCCCTCCCGGGGGTCCCGGAGAACACGATGAGCCGGTCGCTCAGCAGGTCCATGAGGTAGATGTCGTGGTCCACCACCATCACCGGCTTGGCGTTCTCCTTCGAGAACCGCCGCAGGATTTTCGCCGCCACCATCCGCTGCTCCACGTCCAAGTGGGCGCTCGGCTCGTCGAGGAGGTAGAGGTCGGCGTCGCGCGCGAGGCAGCCCGCGATGGCGACCCGCTGGAGTTCCCCGCCGCTCAGGGCTGTCACGGGCCGCTCCATGAGGCGGTCAATCGTCAGGGGCCGGAGGACGCCGGCATCGAAGAGGTCGTCCCGGCCCCGCTCCGACGAGAGGTTGTGGAGGAACTCCCGGACCGACATCTCGACGTCCACCTTGAGGTATTGCGGCTTGTATGCGATTTTCAGGGGTTCGTCGAGGGGCTTCCCTTCGTCCGGCTCCGCGACCCCCGCCAGGATGCGGGCGAACGTGGACTTGCCGATGGCGTTGGGGCCGAGGATGCCGACGACCTCCGACTTCCGGATTTCGCCGGAGCCGACCTCCAGACGGTAGTTTCCGTATCTTTTGCCGAAGGGGCCGAAATGGGCCAGCACGTCCCCGGCGTCCCCCTCTGACGGGTTCTTCGCCTCGAACTTGATGGGCTCGGCCCGGATGCGGACGTTCTCGGCCCGCATGTGGCCGTCGAGATACTCGTTGATGCCGGTCCTCGGCGTCTTGGCCCCGGTGGCCGACCCGAAGGCCCCGGGGGTCCCGTAGAGGACGTGGAGCGTGTCGGAGACCGCGTCGAGGACCGCGAGGTCGTGGTCCACCACGAGGAGGCTCCTGCCCCGCTCCGCCACCTCCCGCAGGAGGCGGGCCACCCGCATCCGCTGGAAGATGTCGAGGTAGGGGGTGATTTCGTCCAGGACGTAGAGGTCGGCCTCCCGCCCGAGGCAGGCGGCGATGGCGAGCCGCTGCCGCTCCCCGCCGCTGAGCGCGTCCGCGGGCTTCGAGGGGTCCACGTCGAGGGCCGCGGCCAGGTCGGCACGGACCCCGCCGAGGTCGGCGGAGAGGTCCTGGGGCTTGTAGGAGACCGCGACCTCGTTCCGCAGGACCCGCTGGAGGAACCGCTGGGTCTCGGTCCCCTTGAAGTGGCGCAGCACGTCGTCCCACGTCGCGTCGGGCCGCCCGAGGTTCGGGCGCAACCGGCCGAGGAGAATCTTCACCGCGGTCGTCTTGCCCGTCCCGTTCGGCCCGAGGACGCCGGTGACCTTTCCCGCCGCGGGGACGAAGAGGCCGAAGAGGGCGAACTGGTTGATTCCGTAGCGGTGGACCTCGTCCTCCGGCCGCATGTGGGGCAGGTTCTCGATGAGAATCGCGTCGAAGGGGCACTTCTTCACGCAGATTCCGCAGCCGATGCACAACTCCTCGGAGATGACGGCCTTGCCGGTCTCGGCGTCGAAGGTCACGCACTCCTGGCCGTTCAGGACGGGCGGGCAGAAGTCGTGGCACTCATGGGCGCACTTCTTCGGCTGGCAGGAGTCCCGCTCGACGATCGCAATCCTCAATGCCATGGCGCCTCGCGGACCTGTGCCTCCCTGAACTAGTGGAACCCGGCGGGGTCGGACGGGGGGCTGCGGTCCATTCTGCCGACCTCCGGCGCCCGCCGTGAAATACCTTTCGAAATCCATTTAACGCCGAATCGCCACGCCTGGAACGTGTCCGAAGACATCGCCAAACTGCAGAAGCGGATGCGGGACGTGGCGCAGTTCTTCCCCCGGTTCGTCATCGAGCAGATTCTGGAGCCCATCGAGTTCGAGGAGGACGAGTCCGCGACCTTCGGGGGCCGGACCCGGGAATCCATCCCGTTGTACGAGAACGTGAACGCCATCCTGAAGTCCTTCCGCCAGGAGTGCGCGGCCCTGGAGGAGCGCCTCCGGGCGGCGGGCCGGGCCGACCTGGCCGACGAGGCGCGGAAGGCGGCCCGGACCGCCCGGGACACGACCCCCGCTTCCGCGGTCGGCGAGGCGAAGGCCAACCTTGACGGGTCAGCCTCCATCCTCGAGGCCGCTGCCGCTAGGCTGACCTGAACACCAGGCGCTCCGCGACCTCTCTCGCTTTCTCCGGGCCCGCGAGCCTTTCCACCAATTTCAGCGCGAAGGCCATGGCGGTCCCGGCGCCCTGGCTGGTCACAACGGTCCCGTCCTCCACCACCGGCGATTCCACGTGGGTCGCGGCCTTCAACCCGGCCCGGAGGGAGGGGTGGATGGTCGCCCTCTTTCCGTCGAGGACTCCTGCTAACTGGAGGACCCACGGGGCGGCGCACACGGCGGCCACCGTCTTCCGCTCCCGGTGGAACGTGCGCAGGATGTCGAGGACCCGCGGATCCTTCGCGAGGTTCGTGTAGCCCGGGCTGCCCCCGGGGAGGACGACGGCGTCGTAGGCCGCCGCGGCAGCCATCACGTGGTCAAGGGTCGTGTCGGGCGTCACCTGGATGGAGTGGGAGCCCCGGACCGGGCCGGGGGCGAGGGCCGCTGTGGTGACCTCGACGCCCCCGCGCCGGAGGACGTCCACGATGGTCACCCCCTCCACCTCCTCGAAGCCTTCCGCGAGGAGAACCAGCGCGCGGGCCATCTCCGAACATGTGCGAAAGAAGTTTTAACTTCTTCCGTCGCTCCGGGTTCCATGGCCGCGGCTCCCTGCGTCTTCTGCGAAATCGCTTCCGGCAAGCGTCCCGTCCGGAGGGTCCTGGAGACCCCGCGGGCCCTCGCCTTCCTCGACGCCTTCCCCCTCGTGAAGGGGCACACCCTGGTCATCTCCAAGGCCCACACGGAGCGCGTCGAGCAGTTGCTACCCGAGGACGCGGGCGCCCTCTTCGAGGCGGTGTCGCGGGTCACGGGGGCGGTCCAGAGGGCGATGGGGGCCCCCTCGACCACCCTCATGGTGAACAACGGCGTGGAGGCGGGGCAGGCGGTGATGCACGTCCACGTCCACATCGTGCCGCGCTTCGCGGGGGACCCGTGGGGCAACCTCCACACCATGGTCCGGGGCAGGCCCAACCTGCCGCCCGGGGAGATGGACGCCGTGGCGGCCTCCATCCGCAACGCTGTCCCGGGCCGGTAGTCCCTCTGTTCTGAAAGTGTGAAAAGCGTGTTAACGGTTTTTACATGGAGAAACTTTAAGTCAAAACTCTTTTTACCATTTAAAGCGATGAAACAGGCTCCCGAGCGCGAATCCATTCCCGCCCCGGAGGCCCCGTGAGCCGCGCCGACCTGAGCCAGAGGATGGAGCACTACCTGGAGGCCATCCTCCGGGTCTCGGGGGAGCGCGGGTTCGCCCGCTGCTCGGAACTCGCCGAACACCTTGGGGTCTCGCGCTCGTCGGTGACCGAGATGCTCCAGAAACTGGGGAGCCGCGGGCTCGTCATCTACGCCCCGTGCGAGCCGGTCATCCTGACCCCCGAGGGGAGGGACGCGGCCTCGGTCATCCAGGAGCGACATCGGGTCCTCCAGGCGCTCCTGCGCCATGTGGGGGTCCCGGAGCGCGCGGTCCGGGAGGAGGCGTGCGTCTTGGAGCACGCGTTGCGGAACGAGACCATCGAGCGCATCCGGGAGTTCGTGGATGGCCTGCCGGCCGATTTTGAGGGCCGGGCCCAGCGAGTTCCGCTGGCCGCCGAGGCCCTACGATAGGCGAAGCATCGGCCTCTTGTGGCCGCATCTCGGGCAGGAGCGGCAGGTGTCGATGAACCCCAACTGCTGCCCGACCCGCCGGTGGACGTGTTCCGACTCGCAGGCGGGGCACCAGTACTTGGCGACGATGCGGCCGGGCGGAGCCAGGTTTGCCGTCATCCCCCACCCGGAAGAATAGGGGACGCCCCGAAGCGGCCGGACTCGTGCTCCATGCAGCGATGGGGGGCCCGGGGCGTCCCGGTATGCCCTACGTCGGTGGGCATTGGGCCCATGGCCCGTTCGGTGGCCAAATGGGTTCGCCGAAGGGGATTCGAAAGCAGGGATGGGACCGAACCCGGTTCGGTTTCGGAAGGTTTTTTGAACAGGGCCTCCAGCATAGAGGGCCATGGACGTCAAGGCCGTCCTCGCCGACCTCGACCGCGCCCTCACCCACGAAAACACCCTCTCCATCTACTACCCGGCCCAGGCGGAAGTGCTGACCGGGCTGGACGGCCTCCAAGTGGCGGAGATGCTCAAGGAGGACGCCGGGGAGTCGGCGGGCCACGCGGCCAAACTCCGCGCGCGCATCGTCGCCCTCGGGGGGACGCCGTCCGCCATTGTCAAGCCCATGAAACGCGTCAAGTCGGCCAAGGAGGCCCTCCGCCAGGCCCTGAAGATGGAGCGGGAGGCCCTGGAACTCTACGGGCGGCTCCTCCACTCCATCCCCAAGCACTCCCACTTCCTCCTCTACGAGACCATCGAGGAGATTCTGGAGGAGGAGGCCGAGAGCGTCGAGGAGTTGGAGCGCTTGGTTTGAGAGTTAGGAAAACCTTCGAGCGCCGAACTTCCTTCGGGTAGGAATTATATCCTCCAAACCGCAGGATGGGCGCCATGCGGCTCAACCCACGCTACATCCTGCTGGCGGCCCTGGTGGCCGCCGCGGTCCTGGTCGCCGGCTGCACCCAGGGCCCCGCCACGCCGGCCCCCGCGGCCACGCCTCCGCCGTCCCCGGCGCCCTCGTCCATCTCCTTCGACGCGGAGACCGTCCTCAACGTGAACCGGCTGGCCCAAATGTGGGGCCACCTGGAGATGAGCCGGGCCGGAGCCAATGCCGGGGCCGCGGACACGGCGGCGTCCCACGCGAAGCATCCGGTGGACGAGTATTGGGATTTGATGAAGGGACCCCTCGCCAAACTGGGCCTGGAACAGAAGGTGCGCACCGCCCTCGACCGCCACTCCCTGGCGGCGGCCAACCGGAGCCCCGACCGCGCCCAGGGCCTCGACGCGGCGGTCTCCGCAATCCGGGAGGCCATGCAGGCGCAGGCGGGGCCCGACTGGGGCCGGCCCGCCTTCCAAGGCCAGGTCGTCCGCGAGTTGCTGGAGACGGTGGAGGAGGAGTATGTCGAGGCCGTGGAGGGCGGAAACCTCACCAAATTGGAGGAGTATCAGGACTCCTTCGGATTCTTCCAGGTCGCCCGCCAACTCTACACGCCCATCGCACCGGCGGTCCGGGCGGGCGAGGCGAAGGCCGCCGACGAAGTCGAGGAGGAGTTCGGCGCCCTGGGCAAGGTCTTCGCCGAGGTCGCGCCCTCCAAAGCGCCCGCACCCCTTTCCGACGTGAAGAACGCGGTGGACGAAATCCGGGCGGAACTGGCCGATGCCCTGAAACTAGCCACGGGGAAGGCGGAGGGGCCCAAGGAGACCGTGGCCAAAATCCGGGCGATGATGAAGGAGGCCCTGGAGGAGTATGGCGGGGGGAAGAAGGACAAGGCCTACGAGTCCGCGAGCAACGCTTACCTCGAAGGCTTCGAGAAACTGGAGGGGGGCATGATTCAGAAGGGGCAGCGGGAGCTCGTGGATGGCATGGAGGCCCAGTTCAAGGAACTCCGGGACGGCGTCCGGGGCGGCAGGCCCCTTGCGGAGATGCAGGCGCTGGTCGTCAAAATCGAGGATGGATTGAAGAGGACGCTCGAGATTCTGGGCTGATGGAGCCGCCATGGTCCGCCTCGTCCCCCTGAAGTGGCTCCTCCCGGCCGTGGCGGTTGCGGGGGTCCTCCTTTTCGCCGCGGGGTTCTACGCGGGGAGCGTGAGCCGGCCGGCGACAGCGGCCTCGGCCGCTGCGCAGGCCCTCCGGGAGACCGACGGCCTCCTGGGCCGGGTCGAGGTGGACTACAGCCGGGTGGGGGAGGGCTCTTTGAACGTCACCGCCGTGTCGGGCATCCTGGGCCAGGCCCGGGATGCCTACGCGAAGGCCGGGCCCGCCGTGGCCCAGGCCGACCCCGCCAGAAATCGCCGCATCGAGGAGGGGCTCGCGAACTTGGAGGCCCTGCTGAAGCAGCGGGAGGAGCCGCTGCGGAAAATCACCGACCTCGTGGACGACCTCCGGGCCGACATCCGCGCCGCGGCCACGCTCCTGGGGGCCCCATGAGAGCCATTCTCCCGCTCCTGGTCCTGCTCCTTCTCATGGCCCCCGCCCTCGGGCAGACCGTGGCAGGGGTCGATGCCGGGAAGGAGGTCGCCACCATCCGGGAGATGCTGGCGCAGAGCCTCGACCTCTACCGCGCGGGCGATGCGGAGGCCAGTTTCGCCCAGGCCCGGGACGCCTACCTCGACCACTATGAACTGCTCGAGCCCCCCCTGCGCCTCGTGGACGCGAACCACGTCATCGGCGTGGAGGCGCACTTCGCCGACCTCCGCGCCGCCATCCGGAACCGGGCCCCCCTCGGCGAGGTGGAGGAGAGAATCCGGGAGTTGAACCGGGACCTGGACCGGAGCCTGGAGCTCCTGCGGGGGGCCGGCGCCTCCATCGCGGGGGTGGCCGGCGTCCTCAGTTTCTCCATCATCTTCCGGGAGGGGCTGGAGGCGGTGCTCCTCCTGGGCATCATCGTCGGCTACCTCGAGACCTCCAAGAACACCGCCCTCAAGAAGCACGTCTGGCTGGGGGCCCTGGCCGCCCTGTTCGCCACCGCGGGCACCTGGCTCCTGCTCCAGACGGTCGTCCGGGTCGCCTCGGCCCGAAGCCGGGAACTGGTGGAAGGGGTGACTTCGCTCCTGGCGGTGGCCGTGATGTTCTACGTCACCTTCTGGATTCTCCGGCGCATCGAGTATCGAAAGTGGGTGGAGTTCATCCGCGCCAAGGTGTGGGCCTCCGTGACCACCGGGAGCGTCCTGGTGATGGCGGGCGTCGCATTTTTCGCCGTTTACCGGGAGGGCGTGGAGACCGCGCTCTTCTACCAAGCGCTCTTCCAACTGGCCCGGGGGCTGGAGGGTGCCGTGGCCCTGGGCTTCCTGGCGGGAGTCGCGGCCCTCGCCGCGGTGGCCTTCGCCGTCTTCCGGCTCGGGGTCAAAATCCCCACCCGCCTCTTCTTCGGAATCGTCATCGCCATCGTGGTCTTCCTCTCGGTCGCGTTCATCGGAAACGGCTTGGCGGACCTCCAGGAGACGGCCCTCCTCCCGACCACGCGGCTGCCCCTGCCCCGCCTCGGGGCCTCCGCCGAGGGGCTCCTCGGCTACCGGCCCACCCTGGAGACGCTCTCCGCCCAAATCGTCCTCGCCTCCGTTTACGCCGCGGGAGCCCTCTACGCCCTGGTCCTGAAGCCGAGGTGGGAAAGGAGGTTTGCCGAAGCCAAAATCGCGGAGCGGGAAGCGGGAAAGCCTGAAGAAGCCGACAAACCCTGACTGCGATGGCCCTCCGGATCGGCATCGACGTCGGGGGCACGTTCACCAAGGCGGTGCTCCTGGAGGGCGGACGGTTGCGGGGAAAGTGGAGCGTGACCACCACCCACCGGGCCCCCGAGGGCGTCGCCCGGGGAATCGTGGAGGTCCTGCGCCGGGCGCGCCGGGAGGCCGGGGACCGGGAAATCTCGGCGATTTGCTTCAGCACGACCCAGGCCACGAACGCCCTGCTGGAGGGGGATGTGGCCCCCGTGGGGATCGTCGCCATGGGCCCCGCCCGGGCGCGGCGCCTCATCGAGGCCCGGACCCGGCTGCAGGGGTTCGCCCTCTCCCCGGGCCGGAACCTCACGGTCCACCACACTTTCTTGGATAGCGAGGGCGGCGTGGACGCCGCCAGGGCGGAGGAGGCCGTGCGGGACCTCGCCTCCCGCGGGGCCCGGGTCATCGCGGCCACCGAGCTCTTCGGCGTCGAGCACGAAGCCAACGAGGAGCGGGTGGCCCGGGCTGCGGCCGCCGCCGGCCTCCCCTCCACCGCGGGCCACGAGATGTCCCGCCTCTACGGCCTGGAGGTGCGGACCCTCACCGCGGCCCTCAACGCCGCCCTTCTCCCCCGGATGGAGGAGACCGCCGCGTTCGTCGAGCGGTCGGTGCGGGACGAGGGGGTCCCCGTCCCCCTGCTGGTGCTGCGCGGCGACGGGGGCATGGTCTCCATCGCGGGCATGAAGGAGCGCCCCATCCTCACCGCCCTCTCCGGCCCCGCCGCGAGCCTGGCCGGCGGCCTCCACTGGGCCCGTGTCACCGACGGCATTTTCATCGACGTCGGGGGGACCAGCACCCACGCCACTGTGCTCCGCGGGGGGAGCCCGGTCTTCAGGTATGTGAAAATCGGCCGCTATCCCACCTATGTCCCCTCCCTTGACGTCCGGGTCATTGACGTCGGGGGGGGCAGCATGGTCCGGCTCCGGGGGAGGCGCATCGAGGGGGTCGGCCCCCGCAGCGCCCACATCGCCGGGCTGGGATACTCGTGCCACGCCCCGCCGGAACTCCTCCGGGGGGCGGCGCTGGGGCGCGTGGCGCCCGTGGAGGGGGACGCTCCCGACTACGCGGTCCTCCAAGACCCGGCGGGCGGGCGGTGGGCGGTCACGGTGACCTGCGCGGCCAACGCCCTGGGCATCCCCGGGCCGGGGGACCACGCCCTGGGGGACCCGGTCTCGGCCCGGCTGGCCCTGGAGTCCCTGGGGCGGGAGCTGGGCCGCAGGCCGGAGAAGGTCGCGCGGGAAATCCTCCAGAACGCGGCGTGGAAAGTGGTCCAGGCCGTCCGCCCCCTCCTCCGGGAGAACGGCCTGGCGCCCCGGAAGGTCGCCGTGGCCGCGGGAGGGGGCGCTGCGGCGGCCCTGGCCTCGGCAGTGGGGGAGCAGCTGGGCGCCGAGTCCCGGATCGTGCGCGACGCCGACGTCATTTCGGCCGTCGGGGTAGCCATGGCGCCGGTATGCGAGCGGGTCGAGCACACCCTCGGAGAGGACTCCGACGTCGAGGAAATCGAGAGGCTGAGGAGAGAGGCCGTGGAGCGGGTCGTCCGCTCCGGGACTCCCCGCGAGGCCGTGGGCGTGGTGGTGGAGCACCACCCGGCCCACTCGGCGGTGAGCGTCACCGCCCTGGACATGACCGCCCCCGACCCGGGAGCGTCCATGGGTGAAGAGGAGGCCCGGGACCGGGTCGCCCGGGTCCTCGGGATTCCCCCGCGGGAGGCGAGGCTCCTGGCGAGAACGGGGCCCTACTGGATTTTCGCGGGAACGGAGAGCCCCCGCGGCGGCCCCGTCGGCGTGATCGACTCCCTGGGAATCGCGAGACTCGCCCTCCGGCGCGCCGCCGCGCTCCACGGCCGCGGGGCCGAACTCCTCGACCGCGCGGAGGGCCTCCTGCGCCCCGGGGGAGCCCGGTTCGGAGGCCCGCCGTCCCCCCCCTCCGCATACGTCGTCCATCGCGGCGGAGTGTCAGACCTTTCCCTATTCGCGGAGGGAAGCCGCCTGCGCCAGGCCATCCGGCAGGAACTGATGCGGGCCGGGGAGGAGACGGCGGCGCTCATCCTGTCCCGCGAGAAGCGGCGCGACGGATAGCCGCCATCCCCGCGCCTAACGCGCCGCGCAGCACCGCCCCCGCTCAATCTCCCCGCCGTCCAGCGCCGTGGCTGGGTGGCCCAGGAGACCGCAGAGCCCCCCGATGACCGCTTCGGAGACCGCGTGCTCCATGCGCCGGGCCTCGGCCCGGGCGTCGTCGGCCTTCAGCCCCAGTTTCTCGGCGAGGAACCGCTCCAAGAGCGCGCAGCGGCGCCGGACCGACGCGGCGAGGTGCGCCCCGGCGTCGGTGAATGTGACCCCCCGGTAGGGCCGGTATTCCACGAGCCCCTCCCGGGCGAGTTTCTGGACCGCCTCGGTGACCGTGGGGGGGGAGACCCCGAGGCGGGCCGCGATGTCGCTGGTCTTCGCAGGGGCCCCCCGGTTCTCGGCCACCAGGGAGCGGATGGCCTCGATGTAATCGCTGCGGGGGGTTGTATGTCCCGGGTCGGGCTCCTGCGCAGGGCTTGCTGCGGGTGGCCGGGAGGCGGTGACCATGGGGGCCCGTGGGCCTCCGGGTTCAAAACGGTTGCCGACAGAGCGCGGACGAAGCGGCGGGACCGGAGCCCGAGTGGCTCCGTTCCCGAGGGGACCGGCAACAAAAGCCACGGCCCGGAATTGAACCGGGATGGAGCTGATCTGCAGTCAGCCGCATGACCACTCTGCCACCGTGGCACGGCTTCTTCATCTTCAGGCGGACCGGATAAACATTTTTTGGGTCAACCCCGGCGAAGCCGGGGAGGATTTGCGACGAAGTCGCAAGGTCACTTCGGCGCTTTCGCAAACTTCTCGGCGGGGTCCCTGCCGCCGTATAGTTCCTCCGCCAATTTCCGCAGGTCGGAGAGCCCCGCGGGCGGTCTCTTCCACTCGCCGGCATAGAACCGGGGCAACTTCACCAGTTCCGCCGGAACGTCCGCGTCTTCGCCGGGCGACATGTTGAGCAGCAGGGCGTCCGACCTGAAACCGGCCGCTTTGAGTCCCTTGGCTCCGGCGGCGGCAGCCTCAAGGGAGCCCGGGTCGTGGCCCGCCACCAGCCGGAGGGTGGCGTCGCCCGAGCGCAGGATGTGGTCGGACCTCCTGGAGCGGTCCGCGGCCGCCATGAGGTCGTCGAAAAGGGCCTCCTCGGGCAGGGGCACCTTCCACCGCCTCTCGATGAAGAACTTGAACGGCTGGTGGCGGAGAAAGCGCACGACCCCGTGGAAGAGCCCGTGGAAGCCCTCCATGTTGGTCGCGAGGTTCCGCGGGTAGAGCAGGGCCTTCACGGCGTCCCGCGGGCTCGCGCCCAGGTCGAGAACCGCCACGTCGTACCCCTCGAGGTTTCCCAGTTCCACCGCTCCCGCCAGGCTGTCGGCCCCGATGGGGTCGATGAGGTCGTTGAGGATGATTCCGCGCTTCTGGAGCCTCTGGATGTAGGCCCACGCGTAGGGCCACTGCCTCTCCAGGACCTCGTCGTTCGAGACCTGCCACACGTCGAGGTTTTCGGCCATCTTCCGCGGCCGGTGGCCCACCTCCTGCCGGTAGATATGGTGAAGGACCGGGATGGCGTCAGTGGTGAAGTGGGCCGTCCGGTGGCCCCGGGCCGCGCAACCGGCGGCGGTGGCGGCGGAGAGGGTCGATTTGCCGACCCCCCCGCTCCCGGTGAGAACGATGGTGCGCATGCCGGGCAATCTCTCCGGGCAAGGAAAAAAACATCGGAAGATTCATAGGGGGGCTCCTCCTCCCGCTTCTCGGATGGAGAAGCGCGCTGTCCTTGCTCTCGCGGACGGGACGGTGGTCCACGGAGCCGGCCTCGGGGCGGTGAAGCGGGCGGTGGGCGAGGTGGTCTTCAACACCTCCATGACCGGCTACGTGGAGGCCCTCACCGACCCCTCCTACAACGGCCAGATTCTCATGTTCACCTATCCTCTCATCGGCAACTACGCGGTCCCGCCCCACGGGGAGTCGAAGGCGGTCCGGGCCGAGGGGGCGGCGGTCCACGAGGCGTGCGAGGCGCCGAGCCACTGGGAGTCGTCCCGGACCCTCGACGCCTGGCTGGAAGCCCAGGGGGTCCCGGGCATCGTCGGGGTGGACACCCGCGCCCTCACCCGGAACATCCGGACCCACGGGGTGCTGCCGGGGGTCCTGGAGGTCCATCCCGCCAGGGCGCCTCCGCCCTACCCGCGCAAACTCGTGGCCGAAGCGAAGAAATTCGACATCGGGGCCCTCGACCTCGTGAAGGAGGTGGCGGTCTCCGAGGTGCAGAGATACCCGGTTCAAAAATCCGCGGGCCGGGTGGCGTTGCTCGACTGCGGGACCAAGATGAACATCGTCCGGGAGCTGAACCGGACCGGCCTCGAGGTGGTCCGGGTTCCCCCCACCTGGGACGCGAAGCGCATCCTCGACCTGGAGCCCGACGGCGTCGTCGTTTCCAACGGCCCCGGCGACCCGGCGGTGCTGGATTATGTCCACCGGACCATCCAGGGCCTGGTGGAGGAGGAGTTGCCCTTTCTCGGCATCTGCCTGGGCCACCAGTTGCTCGCCCTGGCCCTCGGGGGCCGGACCTACAAGATGAAGTTCGGCCACCGGGGCTCCAACCAGCCGGTCAAGGACATCGAGACCGGCCGGGTCTTCATCACCAGCCAGAACCACGGCTACGCGGTGGACGCCAAGTCACTGGACGGCACGGGCCTCCAGGTGACCCGGGTGAACGCCAACGACGGAACGGTGGAGGGGCTCGCCCACCGGGAGCTGCCGGTGTCGAGCATCCAGTACCACCCCGAGGCCGCGCCGGGCCCCCACGACAGCAAGTTCCTCTTCGTGGATTTCCTGAAGGCGGTCCAGGGGCGCGGGCGGAAGGGCTGACCGCCGCCGGTGGTCCTGGCTCCCGGGGATTTCCTCAATACCGGCCTCCTCAACTTCGCGCTGCCGCTGGCGATTCTGTGGCTCCTCTCCCGCGACCCCTATTTCCACCCCCGGAAGTCCTGGATTCTCCTGGTGAGCGGGGCTTTCTCCGCCGAGGCCCTGGCCTCGGTCGCCCTGAACCGCGGGGCGCAGGCGGCCCTGGCCGCGGCGGGCCTCGCGGTCGTCGCCCCCTTCGCCTTCTGGGGGGTGGCGGCGGGGCTGTTCTTCTTCTGGCTCTGGTTCAACGTGCGGGTGTTCTTTTGAATAGGCCCTGCCCGGAGGGCGGGGCCTTGGAGCACCGAGAGGTGCGACCTGGCCCTGCCCGGAGGGCGGGGCCTTGGAGCACCGAGAGGTGCGACGCGGGCCTCTCCATCACTTTTTTAAGCGCCCCGGCCCTCTCCCCCGATGGCCGCCGACGGCCTGCGGGCTGTGGACCTCCAGACCCAGATGACCACCAAGACGGGCGCGCTCTTCCCCGGCATGAAGGAGTTCTTCGAGAAGCAGTTCAAGACCACGATTCCCTACTTCCAGACCGAGGAGGAGATGGTGGAGGTCTATCGCAAGGCCCGCATCAAGGCATGTCTCGTCCCGCCCACCTCGGACAAGTCCAACTTCGAGAAAATCCAGGAAATCCACAACTACACCGCGGGGCTGCGGGACAAGCACCCCGACTGCATCGCCGGGTTCTGGGTCATGCTGAACCCCCTCAAGAACACCGAGAAGTGGCTCGCGGAACTGGAGCGGTGCCTCCGGGACCTCAAGTCCTACGGCATCTTCTACTACGGCGCCACCACCGGGGTCCCCTGCACCGACGAGCGGCTGAAGCCTTTCTGGCAACTCTGCTCGAAGCACAAGGCCCCGGTGAAGGTGAGCGTGGGCCACACGGCGGCGGGCCAGGGCCTCCCCGGGGGCGGAGGGCTCCGGCTGAGGTCGGAGATGCCCATCCCCCACATCGACGACCTCGCCGCCGACTTCCCCTCCCTGACCATCATCGCGGCCCACAACCCGTGGCCCTGGCACGAGCAGATGTGCTCGGTCCTCATGCACAAGGGCAACGTCTACAACGAGCTCCACGGCTGGAGCCCCAAGCTCTTCCCTCCCGAACTGAAGCGGCAAATCAAGGTGAACGGGCGGGTCCGGTCGAAGTTCCTCTTCGGGTCGGACTGGCCGTTCATCCCGTTCGAACGGCTGTTTTCCGATTGGGAGGCGGAGGAGTATGGACCGGAAATCCTGAACCAGATTTTCGTCGAAAACGCGAAGAAAGCGCTGAAAATCGCCTAGGTGTGCAGATGAAAATCTCCATATTCGGCGGCGCTGGCTTCATCGGGAGCCGAATCGTCAAGCGCCTGCGGAACAGCGGGCATGAAGTGGTCGCCGTCGTCCGCAACCCCCAGAAGGGGGATGTTCTCGCGCAAATGGGCGCCACGGTGAAAATAGGCGACCTGAAAAACCGGGAAGATGTGCGCGGCGCAATCGCCGGAGCGGATGCGGTCATCAACGTTGCAGTTCCTTACTACCTGGGGCGCGTGAACCTGAAGCGAGTGCGGGCGATGGCCGATGAATTCATGGGAAACGTCAAAAACGTGGTCGAGGAAGCGCAGAAGGCGGGGAACATCCCGGTCATCCTGTCCGAGGGGACGCCCATCTGGGGGGATAGCGGCGACGGCTGGCACGACGAGGCATCCAAGTTCAGCCCATTGAACATGGGCCGAATCGGCGAGTTATCGACGCCCTACACAATGCAGATGATTGAAAAGGGCGCCCCCATCATCCGAATCGTTTCCGGCTTGACCTACGGCGCAGGCAGTTGGTTCGAGCACGTCGTTTACAAATTGATGGGGAGAGGATGGTTTCGCACGTATGGCGATGGAGAGAACATCTGCTCTTTCGTCCACGTGGATGACGTAGCCGAAGCCTACCGGTTGGCCGCGGAGAAGAGACCCGTCGGTGAGGCGTTCGCCGTCGTTGACGACCATCCGGTCAAGTTCAGGGACTTCTGCAACCATGTGGCGGAAACCATGGGGAAGCAACCGGTCAAGTCCCTGCCCCTCTGGCTCGGGAGAGCCATGTCCGGACAGGTCGTGGTGGAGGAACTCACAATGAATTGCCGAGTCCGAAACGCCAAAGTGAAATCGCATTTGGGCTGGAAACCCAAGTACCCGACCTGCAAAGAGGGCATTCCCGCCGCCATTGCGGAAATCGAACGAACTACGAGGGCTTAACCCGGACAACAGGCGGCCGCTCCGCTGCCCCGGGAGGGCTCCGGGCCCGGCCGATGGTTGCCTTGCAGCCGATCGTTCATTCCGGTTCCCGGGCGCCCTGCGCCATCATGAGCCGGTTGGAGAGCCGGCTCTGGTAGGCGATGTAGACCAGGAGCAGCAGCTCCGCGGTCCACACGGCCGCGTTCAGCAGTTCGCCGTCGTTCAGGGGCATAGTGCACCTCCGGTTGAACCTGGGCCTCTGGGGCACATGAGGCTGGCGGGGCGCGGCCTTTTTATACCTCGCAAAAACCGGGAACATTCCTCGGGAAACCGGAAGCGGGAGGGGCTCACCTGAAATTTTGGATTCCGAATCGTGGATTGCGGATTGGGCCGGAAGTCCGCAATCCGAAATCGAAAATCCGAAGTTCAACTGCCGAAAGGTAGAAGGTGGACCGCGGGATTCCCATCCCATGGAAACCCTCCGAATCGGCCATTTCGCCTGGGAAGCACAGTATGGATTGAAGGTCGGCGGCATCACCCCCCACATCACCGCCGTGGCCGAAGGGATGGCGCGCCGGGGACACGAGGTGCACGTCTTCACCCGCCGCGGGAACTGGTCCGAATACGACAACATCCACGGAGTCCACTACCAGCGGGTCCCCCACGACTATTCGGGAAACGTCGTGGAGCAGATGGACCGGATGTGCGAGGCGATGGTGGACCGGTTCTTCGCCGTCGAGTCGCTCTTCGGGAAATTCGACGTCCTCCACTGCCACGACTGGCACCCCGTCCTCGCCATGACCCGGGTCAAGCACCGCCGGGCCGCGCCGTGGGTCTTCACCTTCCACTCCACCGAGTGGGGCCGAGCGGGGAACGTCCACCCCCGCGAGTGGCTCGGCCAGGAGATTGCCCACCGGGAGTGGCTCGGGGGCTACGAGGCCCGGGAGGTCGTCGTCACCTCCACGGGCCTGGCGGGCGAGGTCCGCTCCCTCTACCAGATTCCCGACTCCAAGACCCACCTCATCCCCAACGGGGCGGCCTCTCTGCGAAGGGAGGTGGACCCGGGGCGGGTGAAAGAGCGGGTGTCCATCCACCCCTTCGCACCCACGGTGCTTTTCGTGGGCCGCATGACCTATCAGAAGGGACCCGACCTGCTCCTGGAGGCGGTGCCGGGGGTCTTGGCCCACCGGTGGGACGCGAAGTTCGTCTTCGCGGGGGAGGGGGACATGCGGGGGGCCCTGGAGGCCCGGGCCCGCGACCTCGGCGTGGCCGGCGCCTGCAGGTTCCTGGGCTACGTCCCCGACGACCTGGTGACGGACCTCATGAACGCCTGCGACCTCCTGGTGGTCCCGAGCCGGAACGAGCCCTTCGGCATCGTGGCCCTGGAGGCGTGGTCCTGCTCGAAGCCGGTCGTCGGGACCGAGGCGGTGGACCTCATCCACAACTTCGTGGACGGCATCAAGGCCTACGTCCAGCCCGAGTCCGTCGCATGGTGCATCAACCAGGTGATTGACAAGCCCGAGGTGATGCGGGAGATGGGGGAGAAGGGGCGGGTGAAGGTGGAGAGGGAATACAACTGGGAGACGATTCTGGACCGGACCGAAGGGGTCTACCGCACGGCCCTGGGACGGTAGCCTTTTCGACCCCGCGCAGCCGTGATGACGACGACCTCCTCGAAGAAATATCGCCGCCTCGCCGCCACTTTCACGACGAACCCTTTCCCCTCCAGGACCTCCACCGACTTCGCGTAGTCCGACAGGGTAGAGCCACTCATGCAGAGCCTTCCCCCCGGCGCCAAGTGGGGCTCGAACGCCCCCAGGAACCGGTCGATGACCCTGCGCCCGTCGGGCCCCCCGTCCCAGGCGTGGAACCCCACGTTCCGCCACTTCTTCTGCAGTTCGTCGTAGAGGAACAACTCGTCCGCCCCCTCCCCCTGGGGCAGGTAGGGCGGGTTGAAGAGGATGAGGTCGAACGCCCCTTCCACCTCCGCGAAGAGGTCGCTCCGGACCGCCCGGACGTTCCGCAGGCCGTTTCGTTCCGCGTTGGCCCGGGCAGCCTCCACGGCCGCGGGGTCGTCGTCTGCCAACACCACCTCCCGGGCCCGGGGGGCGGCGAGGAGCCCGAGGACGCCGGAGCCGGCGCACATGTCGAGGACCCGGGCCCCCCTCGGGACTAACAGGGTCTCGGCCAGCATGTCGGTGTCGTCGGACGGCGAATAGACGGTCTCGGGGACCTCCAGCCGGAGGCCACGGTAGCGGATTTCGGCCATCAGCCCTCCTTGGCCATGGAGGAATCGGAAAGTTAAAAGGGGCCTCCCCTACCCATAGGCCCCCATGGCCGTCCAACAGAGGCCGAGACTCCAGGCCCTCGTC
>CAZANW010000039.1:0-19211 GCA_964486625.1 uncultured Halobacteria archaeon | reverse complement strand
AACCCTGAACGACTTCACGTCATGACCCCCCGGCCTTCAGGCCGGGGTAGGTCAGGCGACCGTGAAGGCGCCCGTCATCCCCGCCTCCAGGTGCTCGCTGATGTGGCAGTGGAAGAGCCAGGTCCCCGGGTTGCTCATCTCGGCGGTGATGACCACCTCGCCGCCGGCCGGGACCAGCACGGTGTCCTTCCAGGCCGGGTCCGGGTTCGGCACGCCGTCCACCGACGCGACCACGAACCGCTGGCCGTGGAGATGAATCGGGTGCTGCATGGGGTGCATGGAGGTGGCGAGGTTCTTGATGCGGATGCTGACGTAATCCCCCGTCTTGAACGAGTAGTTCAGGGCCATGTTCTCCTTGCCGGTCCCCGGGTCGCGGATGACCCACTCGACGTTCCGGGAGGTCATGGCGGCGTTCATGGCCCCCGGGGGCTCTTCCCACTCGACGGGCTCCGGGGCCGACCGCGCCATCGGCCCGGCGGCCGGGGACCCCGCCCCCATCTCCATGGAACCCATCATGCCCGTCATGCCGCCGGACCCCTGGCCCATCGTCGCGCCCGGGCCAGCCATGCCGGAGCCCGGCGCGCCCGCCATGCGGAGGTCCAGTTCCCATGTGATGGCGGGCGGCGCGGCGGCGCGGGCCAGAGCGGGGGCCAGGTCCGCCTTCGCCCGGCCGTGGGGCCCCCGGGGGGCCTCCGGGGCCGCTCCCGGCGCGCCGGCGACCTCCAGGCGGCCCAGTTCGCGGGTCGTGTTCGGGGTGCTCTGGAGAAGAGTCACGTTTCCCCGGGTGGGCATGACGATGTCCACCGCGGCCCGCTCTCCCGGCGAAAGAGCGAGCGATGCGACGGGCCTCGGGGACCGGAGGAAGCCGCCGTCGGAGCCGATCCACTCGACCGAGGCGGCGCCCTGGAATGCGATTTGGAAAGGCCGCGCGTTGGCCGCGTCGAGGAGGTAGAGGCGGACCCGCTCCCCGAGCGCGGCGGCGGACCTCCAGAGAGGCTCGCCGTTCGTGAGGTAGCGGTTCCCGTAGCGCCCCATGAGGGCGCGGTCCGCGGCCTCCTCTCCGAAGGGCGCCAGGTCGCCGTCCTGGACCAGGATGTCGTCCAGCACGACGGGGACCTCGCGGGGCCACGGCTCTCCACCCCTCGGCCCCTCCACGATGAGGACGCCCGACAGCCCGAGGTCCTGCTGCATGTCCTCCCGGACGTGGGGGTGATACCAGAAGACGCCCTCGTCGGGGGCGTCCAGCATGTAGCGGTAGGTTTCGCCGGGCTTCACGGGCGCCTGGGAGAGGCCCGGGACGCCGTCGTCCTTCTGCTGGAGCCGGAGGCCGTGCCAGTGGACCGTGGTGTTGAAGGGGAGGTTGTTGGTGAAGTCCACCGCGACCCGCCCGCCCTGGGGGATGCGCAGCGTGGGTCCGGGAATCTGGCCGTTGTAGGCGAGCATGCGGACCGGCTTTCCGGCGCCCGGGTCCTTGGCCACGGGGCCCGCAGCGAGGGAGTATGCAGACCCGTTGGCGAGGCGGACCTCCTCGGGGGCGCGGGCGGCGGGCAGGCCCTGGACCGGCCCGGCGGCGGAGGGACTCCGCGCGGGGCTCTCCCGGGGGGCCTGGGTGCAGCCCGCGAGAGCCACGGCGAGCAGGACGGCCGCGAGCAGCCAGAAACTCCGCATCGGCCCCATGGCCGGTCCGACCCTTCGAAGGAGGTCTAAATTTTATTGGATATAGAAACCATGAATTACGTTTCCGCCGCCCCCCGAAAGCGAGGTTGCCTTTTTGGTCCCCTCTGCCAATAGACCCCCACCCATGCCCATCCACCCCATCGAAACCCGCTACGGCACCCCCGAGATGCGCGCCATCTGGACCGAGGAGGCCCGCATGAAGCGCAGCCTTGAAGTCGAGGTGGCGCTGGCGAGGGCCGAGGCGGAACTGGGCATGATTCCCAAGGACGCCCCCGAGGCCATCGCCCGCGGAGCCCCGAAAGTCAAACTGGAGCGCGTGAAGGCCATCGAGAAGCGGACCCAGCACGACCTCATGGCCCTCGTCGAGGCCCTCGCCGAGCAATCGGGGCCCGCCGGGGAGTTCGTCCACTTCGGCGCCACGTCGTACGACATCGTGGACACCGCCCTCGCGCTGCAGATGAGAGATGCCCTCGACCTCTTGGAGAAGCGGCTCAAGGGGCTGCTGAAGATTCTCCTCGACCGCACGGTCAAGCACCGCGACCTCGTCTGCGCGGCGCGGACCCACGGGCAGATCGGGACCCCGACCACCTACGGCATGAGGTTCGCCCTCTGGGCCGACGAGACCGCCCGCCATCTGCGGCGCCTCCGGGAGATGCGGCCCCGCGTCCTGGTCGGAAAACTCGGGGGCGCGGTGGGGACCCAGGCGTCGCTTGGGCCGAAGGGGCTCGAAGTGGAGGCGCGCACCATGGCCCACCTGGGGCTCGCGCCCGCCGCCATCGCGACGCAGGTCGTCTCCCGCGACGTCCACGCCGAGTATCTCTTCTGGCTTGCCCAGGTCGCCACTACCCTTGACAAAATCTGCACCGAAATCCGCACCCTCGCGCGCTCGGAACTCCACGAGGTCGAGGAGCCCTTCGCCGAGGGGCAGGTCGGCTCCTCCACCATGCCCCACAAGCGCAACCCGGTGAAGTCGGAGCAGGTGTGCGGCCTGGCGCGCATCGTCCGCTCCTTCGTGGAGCCCGGGCTCCTCAACAACACCCTCTGGGACGAGCGCGACCTGACCAACTCCTCGGCCGAGCGCGTCCTCCTCCCCGAGGCCACGGTTCTCCTCGACCACATGGCGGTCACGGCGACTTGGGTTGTGAAGGGCCTGCGGCTCTTCCCGGAGGACATCCGCCGCAACCTCGGGGTCCTCGGCGGCCTTGAGTTGAGCGAGTCGGTGATGATGCGCATCGCGCCGAAAATCGGGAGGCAACGGGCCCACGAGGTGGTGCGGAGGGCCGCGATGGAAGCGCGGGAGGGGCGGAAGCCGTTTTCCGAAGTGCTGGCGAAGCGGCTGGGCGGAAAGGTCTCCCGGGCGGAGTTGGAGAGGACCCTGCGCCCCCAGAACTACCTCGGGACGGCGCGGCAGAGGGTGGACCAGGTCGTGAAGGAACTCCGGATCGCGTTGAGGAAGAAATAGCCCCCGCCCTCATCATGGCGATTTGCGCCAGAGGAGGCGGCGAGATACCCAGCCGCGGATAGACAGGGGCTATCGCAGGTCATATCATTTCTCTGATTCTTTTACGCCCGCGGCGAGCGTCGAGCCGCGGGCCCACGGCCCCCACTTCCCGAGCATCGCCAGCACGAAGAGAGCGAAGAATGCGTGGCTCACCGCCTTCGTCCAGAGCGCGGGCTCCTGGGTGATTTTCGCCACCGCCTGCGGGTTCGCGTTGAACCGGTCCGCAAGCGGCCCGTAGAACCGGCCCTCCGTCGCCGCCACGCTCCGGCCCGCGGACAGCTCGGCCTTGATGCCCTCCCACGTCGCGTTCTTCGCCTCGACGCAGGTCCGCCCCTCGCCAACGGAGCGGCCCAGATGGACGTCGCTGACCCCGAGCAAGGCCACCCCGTCGAGGTGGCCGGCCCGGCTCATGTTCTGCATGAAGGCCTCGACCTGGGGTTGCTCGCCCGGCGTGTTCCAGGGCCCCATGTTGATGTATTCCACGGCGTCGAACTTGCGCTCGGCGAAAAGGGGCGCGAGGGCGTCCCAGTATTTCTCGGTCGGGTGGTTCGCGCTAGCCAGCCCGCCCTGCCGGTGAATCTCGGCCACCACCTCGTCCGCGGGCAGCGTGTAGAGAATGGACCGGTAGATGCCCAGGCCGTTGATGTGGTATTTCGGGTTGGTGACCTCCTCGCCGTCCACCGAGATGATGGGGATGTTGAACATGCGGGCCACCGACTCCCCCCAGGGCCCCCCGCCCGCCCGGTTGTGCTCGGAGAAGACGATGAAGTCGAGCCCCCGGCGGCGGGCGTTGACCAGGTGGACCAGCGGCGTCCCGGCGTGGAAGGAGAGGTAGGTGTGGACGTGGGTGTCGCCGCAGAGCAGCGTCCCGTTTTCGGTCTGGACCGCCAGGGGCGGAGACCAGTCCACGACCCCCCAGAGCGCCAGGGCCAGCCCGGCGGTGGCGACCGCGAGGAGGAGGACGGGCTTCATAGGACCGAGAGCAAGTCCCCGCTCGTGAATCCGTAGAGGGCGATGGCGAGGCCCACGAAGAGGAGAGCCACCACCGTCCCCGCAGCCACGGCGCGCCGGGTGGGAAGCCGGAACGTCTCCTCGGCGATGAGCCGGGAGATGTGGGAGACCACCGTCACGACGAGGACGATGGTGGCGACCCCCGGGGCGTATCTGAGGCGCTCGTCGAAGAAGTAGGTGTAGAAAAGGTCCGGGGTGAGGAGTTGGATGGGGATGTAGGCGATGACGAAGAAGACGACGGCCGGCAGCCACGTCAGGGGCACGGCCCACAGGCTCTCTCCGAGGCCGACCTTCGCCCCCAGGAGCCGGAGGGCCGCCCAGAAGACCGCGACCTGCAGCAGGAGGACCCCCAGCGCCCCGACTGCCGCGGGCCCGAAGTGGGGTAGGGAGAGCAACTGGGAGTAGAGGAGGCTCGCGTGGATGCCGAGGAAGAGAACCACCCACGTGAGGGGCTCCAGGCGGGCCCAGCCGACCGGCGGGCGGACCTCCTTGAGCGCCTCGCGGGGGCGGAACAGGAACCGGAACGCTGGAAGCACTTCAGTCCCCCCCGCCGCCTTTTTTCTCCGCGGCGGCCAGCCGCTGGCGGAGGATATCCTCGAGCCGCTCGACGTGGTGGTCCTCCAGGCGGGAGAAGAGGGGCGCGGGAAGTCCCAGGGGCCGCCCCGCGGGAATCTCCTCGTCCATCTCCTCCAGGGGAATCGTCCGGACGTCGCCCTCCAGTCTCAACTGGCCCCACGCCTCCGCCATCTTCTGGGGCATGACGGGCTCGAAGAGAATCGCGAGGGCCTTGGCCAGCTGCAAGCCGTTCTTCACCACGCTGCCGGCCTCGTTCCGGTCCTCCTTCAGGAGGTGCCAGGGCTCCTTGGACTGGAAGTAGCTGTTTCCGAAGGTCGCGAGGCCCATGGCGGCGTCGGCCATCTTCTTGAACTCGAACTGGCGCAGCCCCTCCAGGAAGTTGCGCCGGGTGTCCGTGATGCGGTTGGAGACCGTGCGCTCGATCTCTCCGGGCGGGATGCGCCCGAAGTTCTTCCAGGCGAAGGACTCGATGCGGTAGAGGAAGTTCCCCAGGATGGCTACCAGTTCGTTGTTCACCTTTTCCTGGAAGAGGCGCCACGAGAAGTCCAATTCCCGGGTGTGGCTCGTGGTCGCGGCGATGTAGTAGCGGAGGAGGTCGGGGTGGAGCCCCTGCTTCAGGTAGTCCTCCTCGACCCAGACCACGTAGCCCCGGCTCTTGGAGAACTTGTTGCCGTCAATCGTGAGCATCCCCGAGGCCGCCACCGCCGCGGGCAGGGTGAGGCCCGCGCCCTGGAGGAGGGCCGGCCAGAAGATGCAGTGGTGGTAAACGATGTCCGAGCCTATGAAGTGGATGATGCGGGACGGCTTCTTCCACACGGTTTCCCACTGCGGCGTGAAGGAGACGTAGCCGATGGGGGCGTCCACCCAGACGTAGACCACCAGGTCGCTCCCCGGGAACTTGACCCCCCACTCCAGGTTCCGGGTGATGCACCAGTCCCGCAGTTCCTTGGCGACCCACTCCCGGGCGTAGTTCCGGGCGTTGGGCGTCCCCTGGAGCCCCTCCAGGTAGTCGAGGAGGAACTCCTGGAAGGCCGAGAGTTTGAAGAAATAGTGCTCCTGCGCCTTGGTCTGGGCCGCCGAGCCGCAGACGCGGCACTTGGGCTTCTTGATTTCTCCGGGCTCGAGGTGGCGCCGGCACCCCTGGTCGCACTCGTCCCCGCGGGCCAGCGCGCCGCAGTGGGGGCACACCCCCTCGACGTAGCGGTCGGGGAGGAACCGCTTGCACTTGGGGCAGTAGGCCATCTCGATGGTCTTCGGGTAGATGTGGCCCGCTTTCCGGAGGGTCTCGACGATTTCCTGCGTGATTTTGTGGTTCGCGGGGTCGTCGGTGGAGCCGTAGACGTCGAAGGAGACCTGGAGGGCCTTGAAGACCTCCTGGAAATGCCTGTGATACCTCTCCACCAGGGCTTTCGGGGTGGTCTTCTCCTCCTCGGCGTTCACCACGATGGGGGTCCCGTGGGTGTCGGAGCCGCAGACGAAGGCGGGCTTTTCCCGCAGGTGGCGGAGGGTCCGGACGTAGACGTCGGCGGGGACGTAGGTCCGGAGGTGTCCGAGGTGGCAGGGGCCGTTGGCGTAGGGGAGGCCGCAGGTGACGAGGATCGGCTCGTTCATCGAGTCCCTATGTGAGAAGTCGCAGATTGCATGGAATCAAGAGGGCGGTGACATTCTTCGCAAACGGCGATGCTCAGGCGCGCCTCTCCCGCTTTCCCCGCTCAGCCCTTGGTCCGCTTGCCCACGGCAAGGGGGCCGATGGTCAACTTCCCGGTGAAGGAGAACTTCCGGTCGCCAATCATGATGCCGACGTCGTCGAGCTGCAGGTTCAGGACGCTCCGGGTCCCAAGGAGCCTCTCGATGAGATCCCCGACTTCGTCCTTCGGTTGCGCGTTCTTCTTCGCGGCCATGGTCCGCCTCTATAGCAAGGCTTAAAAACCCTTCGAGCCGCCGGGGCGGTCCCCCGCCCCGGTTCTCCCGGCTCGCCGATAGCGCTTTCACCGGGGGCCGGGGCCGATAAACCTATATCCGGGGCGGCAAGGACCCCTGGATGGTTCTTCCGCCCTTCGTGACCTTCTCGAAGAACCTCTTCCTGCCCGCCGCGATGGTGTGCCGCGACACCTGCGACTACTGCACCTTCCGCCAGGACCCCCGGACGGGCCTCCTCATGAAGCCCGCGGAGGTGGAAGAGGTCCTGCGGGACCCCAGCGGGGCCTCCGAAGCCCTCTTTGTGACCGGCCAGAGCCCCGAGACCCACCCCGCCTTCCGGGAGCGCCTCCGGGCCCTCGGCCGCTCCAGCATCGTGGACTACGTCGCGGACCTCTGCCGCCGCGCGCTCGGCCTCGGCCTCCTTCCCCACTCCAACTTGGGGGTCCTGGAGGAGGAGGAGATGGCGCAACTCGCCGAGGTGAACGGCTCCATGGGCCTCATGCTCGAGTGCATCGACCCCCTGCCCTGCCACCGCCGCGCGCCGAGCAAGGCGCCCGCGGAGCGCCTCCGGACCATCGAGACCGCGGGCCGGCTGAAGGTCCCGTTCACCACGGGCATCCTCGTCGGCATCGGCGAGACCCGGGAGCAGCGCACCCGGAGCTTGGAGGCCGTCGCGGCCCTCCACCGCCGGTTCGGCCACATCCAGGAGGTCATCATCCAGCCCTTCCACCCGAAGGCGGGGACCGAGATGGCGGGCCGACCGCCCGCGCCCCATGGCGAGGTGGCCGACGCGGTGGCCATGGCGCGGCGCATCCTGCCGCCCGAGGTGGCGGTGCAGATTCCGCCCAATCTGGCGCCCGTGGACCTGATTCGCCACGGCGCCAACGACCTCGGGGGCATCTCGACCAAGACCATTGATTACATCAGCCCCGAAGCGCCTTGGCCCGCCGAAGAGGAGTTGAGGCGGCAACTGGCCCCCGTCCCGCTGCGGGAGCGGCTCTGCATCTATCCGAGGTATGTGAAGATGGGCTGGTTCAGCGACACGGTGGCGCCGGTGGTGGAGGCGCTGGCGGACGGAGAGGGGTTCCGGAGGGCGGAACAGGCGGGGACGATATCTCCAGTGAATGTTGGGAGGTCGACGGCCCAGTCATGATGCCATTCATACCTAATCGGTCGGGCCGCGCGCTCGGCGCCCGTGGCTCGCCTCGCTCGCTGCGCTCGCTCGGCTCGCCCAGCGCCGCTCGTCGCGTCTCGCTTCGCTCGACGCTCCTCGCAAAAATGGCGCTGACGGGCGCCGTCGCGCTGCGGCCCTTGCCCTCGCAACCGCCGCTTTTAAAACCTGGCCTGAACTCGAAACAGCGAGCGCATAAGCGCGACGGCCGTAGGCGGCGGTTGTGTGATGAGCGCGAGCATTTGCGAGCGCTCATCACAGCCGCCGACGAGCCCGAGCGACCGAAGGGAGCGAGGGCGAGTAGGCCGTCGCGCGTGCGCGAGCGTTCAAATAACCCATGAGAGGCATCCACTATGGCTAGTCAACTCTCCCCCCGAATCGCCCGCCCGCTTCCGGAGCCCTCCGGTTGGCAGAATGACATCGCCGACCGCGCCCGCCGCGGCGAAGCCACCAAAGAGGACGCGCTGCTCCTCCTCCAGCACCCCGGGGTTCTCCTGCCTCTGGCCGACGGACTCCGCCGCGAGGCCGTGGGGGACGTGGTGACCTACGTCGTGAACCGCAACATCAACTTCACCAACATGTGCGTCGGCTCCTGCTCCTTCTGCGCCTTCTCCCGGGAGGAGCCCTACTTCCGGAGCGACGAGGAGCTGCGGCAGCGGGTCCGGGAGGCGGTCGAGTATGGCGCCACCGAAATCTGCATGCAGGCGGGCCTCTTCCCGGGCTTCGGGTTCGAGGACTACGCCCACCGGCTCGATGTCATCAAGGAGGCGGCCCCGGAAATCCACGTCCACGCCTTCTCTCCCGAAGAGGTCCGCCACATGTGCCGGACCTCGTCAATGCACCCCGAGGACGCCCTCCGGGGGCTGAAGCGGCGGGGCCTCGGGTCGCTCCCCGGGACCGCCGCGGAGATTTTCTCGCCCCGGGTCAGGTCCATCATCTGCCCCGGGAAGGTGACCGCCGACGAGTGGGAGGACATCATCTCGACCGCCCACCGGGTCGGCGTCCCCACCACCTCGACCATGATGTACGGCCACGTGGAGACGTGGGAAGAGCGCGTGGAGCACATCCTGCGCATCCGGGACATCCAGCGGCGGAGCGGGGGCTTCACCGAGTTCGTGCCGCTCCCGTTCCTCGACCAGAACAGCCCCCTCGCCGACCTCGGTTGCCGGAGCCCCGACCTCGACACCAACCTCAGGGTCCACGCCCTCTCCCGGGTCCTCCTCCACGGCTCCATCAAGAACGTCCAGGCCTCCTGGGTGAAGATGGGTCCCGGGGGGGTCCGGGCCATGCTGGCGGCGGGCTGCAACGACCTGGGCGGGACCCTCATGGAGGAGAACATCTCCAGGTCGGCCGGGAGCCCGTGGGGGGCCATCATGCACCCCTGGCAGTTCGAGGAACTCATCCGGGAGGCGGGGCGGGTCCCGATGGAGAGGACGACGCTCTACGCAAAGGGGCCGGAGAGGAAGAAGCGCTGAGACTTTTTTCGTCCGAGCGCCGTGGGCGGGGGTCCGGGGGGGGGGCGTTCAGGCGCCCTATCCGCGCATTTCCCGGCAAAATGTGTGAATTCTTACGCGCTCATCACACCTGGCAACGCTGAGGAATCAACCTTTGATAAAATCATGAACTATTTACCGTTCGCGAATCTTAAAATCCACTCATGGTCGGTGGTCAGGGTGTGGTTGGGAGGGACGGGACCAGCCGTTCCGCTTTCTCCGAAGACTCCGAGGTGGTCTCTCTCGTCGCGGTCCACCTGAAGCACAACCTCCACACGGTCTTCCTCGCCTACCTCCTGGAGCGCCCGCGGACCGGCCGCGAACTGATGGACGAAGTCTTCCGCGAAGCGCAGGTCCACCTCAGCCCCGGGCGCGTCTATCCGCTCCTCCGCTCCCTGGAGAAGAGGGGGCTCCTGGTCGCCGAGGAGGGGGCTCGCCAGGTGGTCTATCGCCCCGCGAACCGGGCTACGGTCGAGGCCATCGTCCGCCAGGAGATGGAGGCGTGCTCCAAGATGATGGAGCACTGCCGGAGCCTGGTCCGGGCCCGCCTCTGACGCTCAAA
This sequence comes from uncultured Halobacteria archaeon, assembly GCA_964486625.1. GTDB lineage: Archaea > Halobacteriota > Syntropharchaeia > JACQPP01 > JACQPP01 > JAWCQZ01. The sequence goes on along the minus strand of CAZANW010000039.1, from coordinate 9,300 downwards.
TCCAAAATCCGAAATCCTAAACAAATTCAAAATCCAAAGCACAAAATCCAAAACGGAAGTTTTGAATTTTTGATTTTGAGCATTTGGATTTGTTTCGGATTTAGAATTTTGAATTTAGGATTTATGTCAGAAGCACCCGGTTCCCCATCCCCTCCCGCCTCCGGACCGCCAGCCCGTCCGCCTCCAGCTGGTCGAGGAGCCGCGTCAGTTTGGCGCGGGAGAACCCGCACTTTTCGGCCAGTTCCGACTGGAGGAGGTCGCCCCCCGCCTCCGCGAGCAGGCGGTAGAGGTCCCTCCGGTCCGGCGGGAGGTTGGGGAGGGTCCTCTTCCAGCGCTCCGCGCGGTCGGCCCCGGCGCGGAGGTCGAGGGGGACCAGTTCCCGCTGGAGGAGGGCGGTCTCCCTCTCCCCGAGCGCCTTGGGGTCCACCGTGCAGAGGAAGAGGGAGCGCGTCGAGACCGCCAGGTCCACGATGGCCTGGACGACCGCGAGGACCTTCGGGAACCCGACGCGGCTGGAGAAGTATTCCACGCCGTCGAAGAGGAGCACTGCGGGCTCCTGGCGGCAGTAGGCCTCCACCCTCGTGAAGACCTCCACCGGGTCCGCGACGTGTGGGACCGACGGCTCCCGGTCGCCGAGGGGCACGACCCGGACCCCGGGCCGGGGCGGGAGGGGGGGCTCGGGGTCCCGGCAGAAGGCGAGGCCCCGGAGGCCCCGCCCGGTGATGCTGCGGAAGAGCTCGTGGGCCCCTTCCGGCGCATCCTCCAAGAGCAGGTAGGCCCTCCCGGGCCGGAGCCCCTCGGGGAGGCGCAGCCACTTCCGCTTCTCCACCTCCCGGGCCAGGAGGTCGAGGAGGGCCCGGGGCTCGACGGGCTTCGCGAGATACTCCGCGGCCCCGAGTTTGGTCGCCTGGACCGCGTCCGGGATGGCGGGGCGGGAGGTCATGAAGACGACAGAGGGCGCGGCCTCGTGGTAGGTCAGGGCCCGCTCCGCCAGGCGGAGGCCGTCGAGGTCCGGGAGGTGCATGTCCACCAGGAGGATGTCGAAGGCCCTCTCTTGGGCGCGCCGGAGCCCCTCCTCGCCCGAGAGCGCCGCCTCGACCGCATACCCCCCGCCCTCCAGGCACGTCTTCAGGGCCTCCGCCTGGGACGGGTCGTCCTCCACGACGAGGACCGCGGGGGGCGGGCCCTCGCCCCTTCCCTCGGCGGAGAGGGCCTGCGCCACCGCCGCGAAGAGGGCCGGCGGGTCGATGGGCTTCATGAGGAAGTCCCGGGCCCCCCGGCGGACCGCCTCCTTGGCAATCTCCAGGGTCCCGAAGGCGGTGAGCATCAGGATGGCCGCCCCGGGGGCCGCCTCCCGCAGGTCGGGGAGCGCGTCGAGCCCCGTCCTCCCGGGCATGACGTGGTCGAGCAGGACCGCCGCGAACCTCCCCTCCCGGGCCTTCCGGATGCCCTCGGCCGCGTCGGCGGCGGTCTCCACCTTGTGCCCCCGGCCCTCCAGGAGTTTCCGGAGGGTCTCCCGGAGCGCCCCGTCGTCGTCAATCACCAGGATTTCGGGCGTCATTTCGCTGCCTCCGGCGGGGACGCGGGGAACCGGAGGAGGAAGGTCGTCCCCTCCCCCTCCCGGCTCCGGAACTCCACGGCGCCCCCGCGCCTCTGGACGACGGAGCGGACCAGGGCGAGGCCCAGCCCCGTCCCCTGCTGCTTCGTGGTGAAGAAGGGCTCGAAGAGGCGGCGCCGGACCTCCTCCGTCATGCCGGTCCCGGTGTCGGCCACCTCCGCCTCCACGTTCCCGCCCCGGCCGCGGGTCCGCAGCGTGAGGGTCCCGCCCGCGGGCATCGCCTGGATGGCGTTCAGCGCGAGGTTCATGAGGACTTGCTGGAACTCGCGCGGGTCGCCCCGCAGGGGCGGAAGGGAGGGCGCGAGGTCCCGGACCGCCTTCACGTTCCCGGCGCGCAACTGAGGGGCCGCGAGGCGGAGGACGTCTTCCACCACGCGGTTGAGGTCCACCTCCCGGTCGGGCTCGGGGCCGGGGCGCAGGAAGCCGAGGAGGCCCCGGGTCGCGGCCTGAATTTGCTTCGCCGCCTTCTCGACGGCGTCCACGCTCGATGCGGCCTCCTTGAACGCGGGGTGCGCCTGGAGGACCGGGTCCCTCCCCGTCTCCCGCAGGAGGTGGACGTGGCCCAGAATCACCGACACCGGGTTGTTGATTTCGTGGACCGCCGCCCCGGCCACGAGGCCCGCGCTGGCGAGCCTCTCGGCCCGGAGCAGCCCGGAGTGGTTGTTCTGCAGCAGCCGGTAGGACTCCTGCAGTTCGGCCTGCCGGAGCCGCGCCCAGGCGAGGAGGGCCGGGACCAGAGCGAAGGCCGACAGGGCGACGATGAGGGTGTCCCAGAGCCTGTGCCCCGGGTCCCCGGCGGTGAGGGCGAGCAGGGAGGCGCCGACGAGAGCCGCGGCCCCCGCGACCGCGAGGTAGAGGAGGGGGCGGAGGGACTCCGCGCCATGGGGCCTCGGGGAACCGGCCTCGGGATCTCCGGGTGCGGGCATGGCTCAAGGCCCCCTGTCTCCCTGCACTCGTTCAACTTCCTCTATGTAGAATACGGCCGTGTAGGTAATCGGCAGACAACGTTTTCCATCGGGGCGACCCCCGCGGCTGAATGGAGGACCTCCTCCGCTCGGCCATCACCCGCGGCTCCCGCCTCGGCGCTAAGTTTTTGGATATCCGCCTGGAGCGCGGCCCCTCCACCTCCATCACCGCCGAGGACGGCCGAGTGAAGGAACTCGCGCGCACGGCCACATTCGGCGCCGGGGTCCGGGCGCTCGCCGGGGGGTCGTGGGGGTTTTCGGCGGTCACCCTCGACGCCCGCAACACCGCCCGCGACCTCCGCGGCGCCGTCGAGCGCGCGGTCCGGCTGGCGAGGGCGAACCGGCGCGACCGGGTGGAACTGGCGGAGGCCCGGGCGGCGCGGGCCGACTTCGAGTTCCCCCGCCGCGAGAACCCGGAGGCGGTGGACCTCGACGAGCGGGTCGAACTGGTGGAGGTCGCATCCAGAGCCGCCAAAGAGCATCCGAGGGTGGTCCGGGGGCTCGCATTCCTCGCCACCGAGGACTTGGAGCGGTGGTATGCGTCGAGCGAGGGGGCGCTCGTCCGGCAGCGGCGGGTCTTCTGCGGGGCCCTGGCGGGGGCGGTGGCGAAGCGCGGGCCGACCGTCGAGTTCATGCACCGGACCGACGGAGGGTTCACCGGCTTCGAGCGAATCCGGAAGTGGGACATGGTCGAGCAGGCGAGGGAGGCCTCCCGCAAGGCGACTCTCTTCGCAGGGGCCCGGGCCGCGCCCGCGGCGAAAACCCGCGTCGTCCTCGACCCCGAGTTCGTCGCGCTGCTGGTCCACGAGGTGATGGGCCACCCCTCCGAGGCCGACCGGGTCCTGGGGCGCGAGGCCGCGTGGGCGGGCCGGGCGTGGTGGGCGGACAGGGTCGGGCAGAGCCTCTTCTCGGACCACGTCACGGTGGCCTCCGACGCCACTCTGGGCGGCGGCCACGCGGGCTCCTTCCCATTCGACGACGAGGGGGTGCCGGGAAAGCGGGTGGTCCACGTCGAGCGCGGGGTCCTCAAAGGGTTCCTCCACTCCCGCGAGACCGCCGCCCTCACCGGAGCCGAGGCGAGCGGCGCGATGAGGGCCACGGGCTACGGCTTCGCCCCCCTCATCCGCATGACCAACACCTTCCTGGAGCCCGGCGACCGGGAAGCGGAGGAAATCCTCCGCGACACGAAGTCGGGCGTCTATCTCGTCGGCAACAAGGTCCCCTCGGTGGACGCCCTCCGCTACCACTTCCAGATTTCGGCGTGGGAGGCCTACGAAATCCGGAATGGGGAGCTCGGCCGCCCGCTGCGCGGAGCCATCCTGCGGGCGAACACCCGGGACTTCTTCCGGTCGGTGGACGCGGCGGGGAAGGACTTCAAGATGACCCCCATCCTCTATCCCGCGTGCGGCAAGGGCGACCCGATGCAATCGATGTATGTCGGAAACGGCGGGCCGACCATCCGGGGAGAAGGGATGGTCGTGGGGCCGGGGCGATGACGGTCCTCGTCACCGGCGGCTCCGGCGTCATGGGCCGCCCCCTGCTCCCCCTCCTGCTCGAAGAGGGCCGCCGCGTCCGGGTCTACGACCTCGCGCCGCCCCCGGTCGAGGCCTCGCGCATCGAGTTCGTGCGGGGCGACATCCGCGACCGCGAGGGGGTCCGGGCGGCGGTGAAGGGCTGCGACCTCGTCTTCCACCTCGCCGCCAAGTTGCCCCAGGCCCGCTCCGACGAGGCGGGCTTCCGCCGGGTCAACGTGGAGGGCACGGCGAACGTGGCCGACGCCTGCGTGGAGCACGGGGTCCGGCGGCTCGTCTTCGCCTCCACCGCCGAGGTCTACGGGCCCCAACGCATCACGTTACCGCTCGACGAGGACGCGCCGAAGCGGTTCACGGGCCCCTACAGCCGCAACAAATTCGAGTGCGAGCAACTGCTGGCCCGCCGCCTCGAGGAGCACGGCCTGGAGCCGGTCTCCCTCCGCATCCCGATGGTCATGGGGCCCGGCTTCTACCACGAGAAGTCGGTCCTCGCCCTCCTCTGGCTCGCGAGGAACCATTTGCCGTTCCCCATCTCCGACCCCGAAATGCCCCTCTCCTTCGTCTCGTCGGAGGACGTGGCCCGCGCCCTCCTCCTCGCGTCGAAGTCGCGCGACGCGGTCGGCGGAGCCTTCAACATCGCCGCCCCGGACCACCCGCGGATGGGGCCCTTCTTCCGGAACTTCCTCCAGGCCGCGGGCTCCCGCTCTCCCGTGGTTCGCATCCCGAAAGGCGTCACGGCGTCGGGCGTCCGCATGGCCAAGGCAATGGCCCGCCTGAGCGGCGAGAAGTTCCTCACGACCCCTTCCGAACTGATTGACTACGTCCTCGTGGGCGGGGCCTACTCCATCGAGCGGGCCCGGAGGGTCCTCGGCTACGCCCCGCGCCACACCTGCCTCGACGCGTGGCTCGGCCTCCACCGGTGGTTCTTCGGCCTCCCCGCGGCGGAGCGGGCGGACATCTTCTTCCGCCGGAGGGCGACGTGAGCGCCTCCCTCGTCGAGCGGCTCTCCGAACTCTGCCGCGCCCGGAGGCCCGACCAGTGGGAGGCCTACGCCTCCCGCAACCGTGTCCTCACGGTCCGGTGGGCCACGCGCCGCATCCTCGAGGCCAAGGAACTCCTCCTCTCGGGCCACTCGGTCCGGGTGGCGCGGGGAAAGTCGGTGGGCTTCTCGGCCGCCGACGGAGCCTCGGACCCCCGGGCGACGGTCGAAGCGGCGGCCGCAGCGGCGGTGCGCAAGCCCCCCGACCCCCGCTTCCGCTCCCTGCCCCGGGGCGGCAAGTTCCGGCCCCTCTCCCGGGACCGGCGGCTCGCGGGCCTTTCCCTGGAGGAGGCGGTCCGGCTGGCGCGCGCCACGCTCGACGCCGCCCTCGGCGGCGGGAGGGAGTTGGATGTGGCGGGTTCCCTGAATCTGGTGTCGGAAGAGGTGTGGGTCCGCAACTCCGAGGGGGTGGACGCCCGCGAGGCCACGGCCTTCCTCGTCGAGAGCCTGACCGTCGAGAAAGGCGATGCCGTCTCGGCCCTCGGGACCGCCGGGGCCCGGAAACTGCGCGATTTCGACCCGCTCCGGCCCGCCCGGGACGCCCTGGAGACGGTCCGGAGGAGCCGCAGGGTCGGCAGGGCCCCGCCCGGCAGGACGACCGTCGTTTTCACCCCCGATGCCATGGCCGAGATTCTGGAGCAGGAGCTGTCGGCCGGGGTCAACGGCCAAGCCTACGAGTATGGCCTCTCCTACTTCCTGGGCCGTCTGGGGAAGCGGGTGGCCCCGCCCGGGTTCACCCTCGCCGACGACAGCCGCCACCCCGAGGGGGTCGCGTCGAAAGCGGTGGACGACGAGGGGGTGCCGGCGAAGCCCGTGAAACTGATTGACCGGGGAGTGCTCAAGGGCCTCGTCCTCGACTCCTACTACCGGGAGTGCTTGCGAAAGAAGGGGCTCCGGAATCTCGCAGGGGGGCGCGGGTTCAGGTTCGGCGCCGTCCCGGGCCGGAGCCACGCCGCGACCCCGACGCCCTCGGCCACCAACCTCGTCGTCGCGCCGGGCGATTGGTCCGCCGATGAACTGGTCGAGGAGACCCGCCGGGGCCTCCTGGTGGGCCGCCTCTGGTACACCTACCTGGTGAACCCGGCTGCGGGCGACTTCGCGACCACGAACCGGGGGGCGACATTCCTCATCCGGGACGGCGAGGTGGGTCCCGCGGTCAAGCCGAGCACCTTCCGCATCCAGGACAACGTCCTCCGGTGGCTCGGAGCGGTCCGGGGGCTCTCGCGGGAAACGAAGCAGTCCTCCATCTGGGCGGGGGTCTCCTCCTGCATCTCGCCGTGGGCGAGGGTGGAGGGGGTGCCGGTCACGCGCTACAAGTAGCTTTCCTCTTAGGAGCCGGGCTTCTCCAACTGCGCCCCGGCCCCGGGGAAGACCGTCAGCCCGACCGACTCCCGCCCCGTGAACCACCCGCTCCTCGAATTGTAATACATCCAGAGGTCGTCCCCGACCCGCTTCGCGTCCAGTTGATAGACTAGCCCCCGCTTCCACTTTTTCGCGGGGTCGGGCGCCAGCAAAGGCGTCGGGAACAGGGGTTCCCACCGGACCCCGTCCCCGGACCGGAGCGCCCAGATGGCCGACCGGGTCCTGCCCCCGGAGTCGCGGAAAATTGTGTTCTCGAACCCCAGCAGCCCCCCGTCGCCCGCCCGGTAGGCCTTCAGGCCCCCCGCGCCCATGTTGCGCCACGGGTCGCTCTCCCGCGGGACGAGGACGGGGTCGGGCCGCCGCTCGAAGGGACCCAGGGGCCCGGGGCCCTCCGCGAGCCCCAGCACCCGCGGCTCGTAGACCCGCACGTCGGGCAGCCAGACCCGGTCGGCGCCGTAGTAGAGCAGGTAGCGCCCCTTCCACTTCACCACGGCGGGGTTCTTGACCGTCCGGTTCTCCCAGGGCAGTTCGGGGGCGAGGACTTCGGCGGGCCCGCTCCACTCCATCAGGTCCTTCGAACGCCGCGCCGCAATCGTCGAGGTCGGGGGCTTACCGTGCTTCCGGTAGTAGAGGTAAAACTCGCCCCCGTCCTTCAGCAACATGGGGTTGAACCCGGACCACCAGTGGTCCCGGAGCCGCTTCCAGCCGATTCCGTCGGCGGAGACGTGGTGGGTGATGCGGATTCCGCTGCAGGTGAACATGTGCCACCGGTCGTCCGCGCTCTCGGCGGCGGTCGCCACTGCGGGGTCCGCGAAGACCCAGCGGAGGCCGGGGCCGACGAGGGGGTTGCCTGGGTGGTCCCGGGCTGGCCACGGCTCCATCCCTATTGCGGCTGGCGGAGTTTGAGAAGTCTTTCGATGGGGGCCCGGATGGCGGGCGGGAGCCGGTTGAGAATCCGGCCCTCGTACATATCCACCGCCTCCCGCACCGTGTCGGCGAAGGCTTCGAGGAGGACCTGGGTCACCTCGGTGAGGTCCCCGCGCCGGACGTCGTCGCGGTAGGCGCGCAACTCCTTCTGGATGCGCTTCCGGGCCCGCTCGAAGACGTGGTAGAGGTCGGGGTCGAGGTTCTGGAGTAGGCGCTCGACGGCGCTCTCCCGGGATTCCTGCGACCGGGCCTTCGGCCTCCCTGTTTTCCTCGCTTTCCGGCCCACGGACCTCCAACGCTTCCGAATCTATTAAACCTGACCGGGACGGCCCCCAACCGGTGGGCATCCCGGCCGGGGAGTCGCGCCCGATTCAGAATATCTTGCCCGGGTTCAGGATTCCGTTGGGGTCGAAAGCCGCCTTGATTCGCTTCATCAATGCAATCTCCTCGGGGGCGAAGGCCAGTTTCATGTATTCGCGGTTGACCGCCCCGATGCCGTGCTCGGCCGAGATGGTTCCCCCGAGGGCCACGGTCCGGCGATAGACCTCCTCGACCGCCTTGTTGACGGTGTCCCGCCACTCGGCCGTGTTCCCCCGGAGGACCATCAAGTGGATGTTCCCGTCCCCGGCGTGCCCGAAACTGATGGTGTCGAAGGCGGGATACTTCGCCCGAATCTCATCCAGGGCCTTGAAGAAGTCGGGCACCCTGGACCGGGGAACGACGATGTCCGGAGCGCGCATGACCCGGGGGCGCAGAATCTCGCCGAAACTGTCGCGCATCTTCCACACCCTCTGGACCTTGGCCGCGGTGTCGCACACCACCACCTCCCCGCCGGCCAGGCGGGCGCAGACCTCCCCGACCTTCGCGGCCTCGGCCTCCACCGCGCCGGGGTCGGTCCCGTCCACCTCGACGAGAGCGATGGCCTCCCCGGCGCCGAAGGCGAACGACTCGCCGGTCTTCTCCTCGACGGCTTGGACCGCCTTGCGCTCCATGAGTTCGAGGGTCCGGGGAACCACCCCCATCCGGAAGAGTTCGGGACCGAGCCGGGCGGCGCTGTGCATGTCGGCGAACGGCGCCACCAGGGTCCACGAGTGGGCGGGAAAGGGCCGCAGCCGGAGGACGAGTTGAGTCACCACGGCCAGCGTCCCCTCCGAGCCCACCAGCAACTGGGTCAGGTTGTAGCCGGTGCTGCTCTTCACCAGTTTGCCCCCGGCGCGGATGACCTCTCCCGTCGGGAGGACCGCCTCGCACCCGAGGACCCAGTCGCGGGTTACGCCGTATTTCACGGCGCGGGTCCCCCCGGCGTTGTGGGCGACGTTTCCCCCGAGGGTCGAGGAGCCGCTGGTCGGCAGGTCGGGGGGATAGAAGAGGCCGACCGCCTCCACCGCCTCCTGGAGGGCTTGGGTGGTCACGCCCGCCTCGACGACCGCAGCCATCGAGTCCCGGTCAATCTCAAGGATGCGGTTCATCCGGTCGAGGGTGAGGACGACGCCGCCCTGCACCGGCATGGCCCCCCCGCTGAGGCCCGTGCCGCCGCCGCGGGGGGTGAGGGGGACCCGGGCTTCATTGCAGAGTTTCAGCACGGCCGAGACCTCCCGGGTGGACCCGGCGCGCACCACCGCCTCGGGCGTCCGGAAGACCACGTTGGTGGCGTCGGCGGCGTGGCGCTTCAGGGAGTCCCGGTCGGTCAGGACGTTTTCCGCGCCCACGGTGGAGCGGAGTTGGTCGAGGAACCCGGGCGTGACCTTGGCGTATCGCGGCTGGGAGGCCATGAGTAGTGTGACGGCAGTAGTTCCTATCTAATTTCACCCTTTCCGAGTTTCCGAGGGGGAGGGGGGCGGGCCTGTGGACGGGGGG
>CAZANW010000038.1:0-19747 GCA_964486625.1 uncultured Halobacteria archaeon | reverse complement strand
ACCGGCCTTCCGGTTCCCGACCGGAATCTGGAAGAACTTTGTTGGGGCTACTTAGCGGTCACCTTCCCCCGACCCGCTATGGCAATTTACGCCAGAAGAGGCGGCAAGATACCCATCCGCGGATAGACAGGGGCCATCGCCGGCCATATCACTTCTCTCGCTCTTTTACGCCCGCGCCGACGCTGGAGGCGCGGGCCGTCGCTGGATTTAAGTCTCCCCTGCCGCTTCCTTCCGGGAGAGCCGATGGACATCCTGGACGCCATTTTCCTCAGGGCCCCCTGCCGCGAGTTCACCGGCGAGCCCATCCCCGACGCCACCCTGGAGGCCATCCTCGAAGGGGCGCGGTGGGGCCCCTCGGCCATGAACGTCCACAACCACCGGACCCTCGTCGTTAGCGACCCCGAGACCAAGGAGTTCCTGGCCGAGAACATGGAGGAGACCGCGCGGGCCTTCAACAGGTTCGGGACCGGCGGCCACGCCATGGCGCGCCTCTGGTGGCTCCCCGAGGAGGCGCGGGCCGCGGTCATCGAGCAGGGCCAACGCAGGTCGGGCGCCTCCTACCTGGCCAAGGCCGACACCCTCCTGCTCGCGTTCACCAACCCCAACTGGTTCGACACCTTGGGGGTGGTCTACGAGGCCATCGGGACCGTCACCACGGCCAAGGCCTTCACCAACATGTGGGTCGCCGCCACCGCCCTCGGGGTCGGGGGCTCGTTCCACATGGCCTCCCTGATGGACCCCCGCCGCCAGGAGGTGATTCTCGACCGCCTCGGCGTCCCCCGGACCTGGAAACTGCTCGGCATCCTGGCGCTCGGGATGCCCAAGCACAAGTCCCGCGCCCGTGCCCCGAAGTTCCCGGTCGGCTCCATCGCGTTCGAGGACTACTGGGGCCGTCCCTGGAAGCGCGTCGCGTTCCGGAACGGCGGCTCCCCCGCCTCCGAGCGGAAGACCTACGGCGTGGACGCCCTCGAAGCCATCCGCCTCCGCCGCAGCGCCCGGGGATTCAAGACCGGCCCCGACGGCCACGTCCCCGACTGGAAGATTGAACTCCTCCTCGAAGCCGCCCGGTGCGCCCCCGGCCCCTTCAACGCCCCCGCCTCCCGGTTCCTCGTCGTCCGGGACCCCGAGACCAAGAAGTTCATCGGCCAGTGCGGCCGGGAGTCGGGCCAGATGGTGTTCGGCGCGGTCCCTTGGGAGGAGGTCTCCAACCGCATGTGGTATGTCCCCGAGGCGATGCTCCCCCGGGTCCTGGAGGAGACCACCAGCGGGGAGCTCTTCGCCTACCCCGAGCAGGCCTCCGCCATCGTCATCCCCCTCACCAGCGTCCAGTGGATGGACCTCCCCATCACCCTCCACGACCCCACCCCCTACCTCGCCTCCCTGGCCATGGCCATCCAGAACATGTGGCTCGCCACCACCGCCCTCGGGGTCGGCCTGGGCTACAACGGCCTCCCGTTCATCGACCTGCGGAAGCGCGGCACGATTCTCCGGAGGCTCGGGGTCCCCGACGGCTGGCTCGGCAACTGGACGCTGAACATCGGCGTCCCCGAGCGCCGCCGCATGGCCGGGCCCCCCCGGTGGCCCCTGGAGGTCGTGGCCTTCGACGAGCGGTGGGGCCGCCCCTACCGGCGCATCGCCTTCCGGGAACCCCCCCGCCAACCCGCCCCGGTCCCGGCGCCCCAGCCCGCCCCCGCCTCCGCCGATGCGTGAAACCTCCGGTGAAGAACCCCCTGCGACTCCGTCGCAAACCACCTCCACCGCGGGGTGGAGGTGGCCCGAAAGTTTATAAATTGACTAGAGCAACCCTCGTCCAAGGATGGCGAAGAAACTCGTGGACCGGCTCTTCCGGCCCGAGGGGCACTCCATGGCCGACGACTACGCCGAGCTGGACGCCGGGCAGTATGAGCCCGCCATGGACCAGGACCACGCCGGCCTCATGGTGAAGGTCGCCGGCCTCTCCTCCCTGAACGGCCTGAGCGAAATCAAGAAGGAAATCTACGACGGCCACGTCGTCCTGATTGACATCTCGGCCATCAAGCGGGACAAGATGCTCATCGACCGGGCGACCAAGGACCTCCGGCGGGTGGTGGCCGACGTCCAGGGGGACATCGTGGAACTCTCCACCAAGGACCAGATCATCGTGACCCCGGCCAACGTCAAGGTGGACCGGGCCAAGGTCGAAGGCTGAACAAAAAACCGGCGATTGACGGTCGCTTCTCAGTTGTCGGGCCCGGTCACGAACCGCAGCACGAACTCGGGGTTGCTGAAGAGGCTCTCCGGGTCGCGGGCGCGCGCAATCTTCGCCATGCAGTAACTCACCGGGTCGATGTCGCCGTGCTGGAGGAGGAAGGCTTCGCAGCAGGAGATGTCACAGAAGAACTCCTCCCCCGCGTCCTCGGTCCGGACCTCCCTTCGGCAGAGCAGACACCTCACCATTTCCCCTTGGACATAATTGGGAGGAGCCGGAAAAAGGTTGCCGTCCCGACCCCTCCCGAAAAGTTTATCAACGCTCCGGCGCGCGCCCCGAGCGAGGCGATGGAAACGCCGCGCGATTCGTCGTCCCGTCCACCTTCACCGGAAAAATAGCAGCAGTAAAATCGGTTTTGAGCCGTAAACTCCGTCGGGGAGGAAAGGCGGCAGGTTAAAGAGTGGCGCCCCCCCGTCCATGGATGGCCGACTGCGACCTGTGCGGACGCTCCGAGGTGACCCTCGTCCCGGTCCTCGTGCCGTCGAACTTCCCGGCCTATCGCGAGTCGGGGGCATGGGCCGGACTTTGCGCCCGGTGCGTCGAGTTGGCGCGCTCCGGTCCCGGCGGAGAGGCCCTGGCGGGGCGATGCGCCCTGTGCGGCCGGACGGTCGCGGGCTTGGGCTCGGTCTCCCTCGAGCGCCCCTCCCTTGCGGGCCCGAAGCCGTTCACCGCCCCCCTCTGTCCGGAGTGCGTCGCCGCGTGCAAGACCGCCGCGGCTCCGGCCGTCGCTGGTCACTAGGGTTTTTCCATCAATTTCGACTTCCGGAGGCGGCGCCCGTCCTTTCCGTGGGGAGTCCGGGTCACTTCATCAATCCCCTTCTCCGCCTCCCTCGCCTCGTCGGCCAGGCGGGCCGCGGCGCGCACCATCTCGTGGACGGCCGCGCAGGCGGGGATGTACGCCTCCGGCCGCTCCATCTTGAAGCACGCCTCGTGGGCGAGCCCCCCCGCCGCCTCGGCGGTCCTGTGGGCCGCGAGGGCCTTCGCCGCGGCGTAGGGGTTGGAGAAGTTCGCCCGGGCCACCACCGCGGGCCCGTCGGCCACGATGCGCGGAAGGACCGCTTTGCCGCCCCGGGTCGCCGCGTCGATGGCCTTGTCCATCTCCTCCTGGAGCAGCCGGAGGGCCCCACAGACGGCGAGGACCTTCAGGAGGTCGGCGTTGAAGAGCGCCATCTCGGTCGGGTCGAGGAACTCCCGGCGCGCGCCGAGCATCACGTCCCCCGTCAGCAGGATGTATCCCGCCCCCGCCTTCTCCATCTCGGGCGCGGCTTTCCGGGCGGGTCCGTCGGAGACCACGAGGGTCGGCCCCGCCTTCGCCAGTGCCTTCCACGCCCGGGAGGGCCCGGGGAGCCCCGCGTTGGGGCAGGCGAGGACCGCGAGGCCCGGTAACCATGCCGCCACCTCGTCGGCGAGGACCGCCTGGGGCTCTTGCATCTTCGTCCCCGAGCCCCACACCCGGACCTCCAGCCCCGGCCGGTCGGCCCGCTCGTCGAGGAGGTTCTCCAAGAGCGGCGACGCCCCGATGACGCCGAGTTTGAGGAAGGCAACCTTGACGGTGCGGGGGGAGGCCATGGGTCCTCTTTCGTGCCGGCGGGAAATGGATTCCGGGGATTTGGGCACCTTGCATAGGGGTTGTTAGGGGTTTCTTGTCGGACCGCGCGCTCGGCGGGCTATTCGGCCTCGCTCCCTCCGGTCGCTCGGCCTCATCGGCGGCAGTGATGAGCGCTCGCGAAGCTCGCGCTCATCACACTACCGCCGCCGACGCCCGCCGTCGCGCTGTGGCCCTTGCGCTTGCAAGTGCCTTTTTGGACATCATCGACCGTCATGCCGTTGTAGCAGCGAGCGCAGCGCGACGGCGCCGGTCAGCGCCATTATGTTGCGAGGTCCGAGCGAAGCGAGGACCGAGCAACGGCGCTGGGCGAGCCGAGCGAGCGCAGCGAGCGAGGCGAGCCACCGGCGCCGAGCGCGCGCGAGCGTTCGGATAACCCCTAATATCCTCGCCAATCCAACGGCCGACATCGCCAACTTGGCAAGCCCCACGGTTTAAATTTGGCGAGCAAGAGTAACTCCATGGTCCTATATCGCTGCTTCCGGTGCGCCAATACTTTCGACACTTTGGCGGTTCGCGACACAGAGGTGGAAGGAGTTCCGGGACTCGTTTTACAAGCCATTGGCCCGCCGATGTGTTCGTGCGGATGGTATAAGTGCCCCAACTGCGGTGCCTGCGGGTGCGGGTATCACGCGAATGTGGAGACACGTGCTTCCTATCGCAGAAGGCGGGGGCGCTACGGGACCGACTACGCGTATCATCCCGAAACGAGCGAGCGGGTCGAGCTGGACCCCGAGAAGAGGAAGTGGGCGAGGGAGGGCATGGACGCCCCTTGGTGGCTGAAGCGCGAGGTTGAGCGCGCGGACAAGAAGAGGGCGCGATACTGGGCTTGGAGGAGGCGCAAGGAGAAGTTGAGGCGGCAAGCGATTGCGGCTCCGCCCCGGTGACGAAACCATGTTTCAGAAATGCGAGAACGAGGAGTGTCCCAATGAAACCACGGTGACCCTAGGGATACCGATGCGGCTTGAGAATGAAGAAGGGCGGGTCGAGAACGGATTGAATCCTATTCGGCTGTGCTCCTTCTGCGCCGACGATCCGAAGGAATACCCCTTATGCGTCGTCCTCCCGCTCCAGCAGCGCCAATAAGATGAAATAGAGAAACGCGAGGGGCCTCTCATGGCCGCCGAAACCCTCTCCCTTCCCCAGGCCGGGGGCCTCCTCGCCATCCTGCTCCTGACCCTCGTCCTCCCCCTCCGGGTCCGGCGGGTGGAGCACAACCTCGAGGCCTTCCTCCTCGCCATGGGGGTCTCGGCGGTCACCGTCTCGGGCCTCTGGAGCGTCCGCTTGGTGAGCGAGGCCCTCTGGGTCCCCATCGAGCCCCGGACCCCCATCGTGGAGGCGGTGCTCCTCTTCGGTCTCGTCTTCCACTACGCCCGGAGGTCCATCCGCTCCCGCATCCAGGGAGCCGCGGCCCGCGTCTCCCTGCCCCTCTTCCTCTTCCTCGTCACCGTCGGCCTCGGTCTCCTGGCGAGCATCGTGACCGCCATCATGGCGAGCCTGCTGCTGGTCGAGATTGTCTCCGGGCTGCGGCTCTCCAAGGGGCTGGAGACCCGCCTGGTGATTCTCGCCTGCTTCTCCATCGGCATCGGGGCGGCCCTGACCCCGGTGGGGGAGCCCCTGAGCACCATCGTGGTCAGCAAACTCTCGGGGCCGCCCTACAACGCCGACTTCTTCTTCCTGGCGCGGCTCCTGTGGCCCTGGATTGTGGCCGGCGTTCTTGCCATGGGAGTTGCCGCAATCTGGCTCCTCCGGACCCACCCGAAGCCCGAAAGCGGAACACTACTGGAGGAAAAATACGAGGAGGAGCCCGTGAAGACGGTCCCCGTTCGCGCGGCCAAAGTCTATATGTTCGTGGGAGCCCTTGTCCTTCTCGGCGCCGGATTTCAGCCCGCGATTGACCTCTTCGTGGTCGGGTTCCCGGCCGCGGGGCTCTACTGGCTCAACACGGTCTCTGCGGTCCTCGACAACGCGACCCTCGCCGCCGCCGAAATCAGCGCGAAGATGGCTGCGTCGCAAATCGAGGCGGCGCTTCTCGGTTTGCTCATCTCCGGCGGGATGCTCATCCCCGGGAACATCCCGAACATTATCGCCGCAAGCCACCTGAAAATCCCGGCGCGGGAATGGGCCCGTTTCGGCGTGCCTGTAGGATTGGCGATGTTGACCGTCTACTTCGGGGCGCTCCTGGTTGCCGGTTTGTAAAACATCCGCGGAAACTGCGGGGACTTCATACAACTTCCTACGGCTTCGCCCAAATTCTGAGCAAGATTTATATCGTAGTTCGGTGGGTTGGCGGGCGGATGTCGAACCACCTTCTGAAAGTCTTGGCGCTGGGATTGCTGCTGGTTCTGATCCCCGCCGCCCTCGGCCAGGCGCCGCTGACCTACGACAAGGCCACCGGCGAGCCCGTCCGACCCATCTCGGTGGACCCGACCAAACCGGCCTGCGACTGGGCCCTCGGCGCCTTCAAGAGTTTCACCAACTGCGGCCTCGACACGGGCGACACTACGTGGCTCCTCGCGTCCGCGGCCCTCGTTCTCATCATGACCCCGGCCCTGGGCTTCTTCTACGGCGGCATGGTGCGGAGGAAGAACGTCGGGAACATCATCGTGCAGTGCTTCATCATCGTCGCCCTCGTCAGCGTCCAGTGGGTCCTCTTCGGGTTCAGCATGGCCTTCGGTCCCGACGCCGGGGCGGGTTTCCTCCCCAACCCGACCGCCTGGGCCTTCCTGAAGGACGTCCCCCCGAACGCCCCAGGCCCCTACTCGCCGACGACCCCCGCCCAGGCCTTCATGATTTTCCAGTTGATGTTCGCCATCATCACCCCGGCGCTCATCGCCGGCTCCTTCGCGGAGCGGTTCAAGTTCTCCACCTTCCTCGTCTTCTCATTCCTCTGGGCCACCTTCGTCTACGACTTCATCGCCCACTGGGTCTGGAGCAGCGGGGGCTGGCTCTTCGGCCTCGGGGCCCTCGACTTCGCGGGCGGCACGGTCATCCACGTTTCCTCCGGATTCGCCTCCATGGCGGCCGCCGTCGTCTTCAGCAAGCGCCACGGCTTCGGGACGGAGAACATGGAAGCCCACAACGTGCCCTTCGTCGTCCTCGGGGCCGCCTTCCTCTGGTTCGGCTGGTTCGGCTTCAACGCCGGCAGCGCGACCACTGCGGGGGCCCTCGCGACCAGCGCCTTCGTGGCCACCAACACGGCGGCCGCCGTCGCGGCTCTGGCTTGGATGTTCGTATCGTGGAAACTCTCTGGCAAGCCGAGCATCATCGGCGCCGCCTCGGGCGCGGTGGCGGGCCTCGTCGCCATCACCCCTGCGGCGGGCTTCGTGGATGTGGGCGGGGCGTTCGCCATCGGCCTCGGCGCCGGCATCCTCTGCCCCCTCGCGGCGCGGTGGATCAAGAAGAAGCTGGACGACTCGCTGGACGTCTGGGCCTGCCACGGCGTCGGCGGGATGTGGGGCGCCCTCGCCACCGGCCTCTTCGCGAACCCCGCCATCAACGCCGCCGGAACCGGCCTCCTCTACGGGAAGCCGATGCAGGTCCCCATCCAGCTGGCGGCCATCGGGGCGAGCATCGTCTGGTCCTTCACCGTCACCTACATCATCCTCAAGGTGCTGGACAGGACCATGGGCCTCCGCGTGAGCAAGGAGGAGGAGCAGATCGGCCTCGACATCACCCAGCACGGGGAGCAGGGGTATCAGTAAATGAAACGAATCGAGGCCATCATCCGGCCGGAGAAACTGGATGAGGTCAAGAAGGCCCTGGAGAAGGCGGGCATCGTGGGCCTCAACGCGGTCGAGGTCAGGGGCCGCGGGGCCCAGAAGGGCATCGCCTACGGCGGCCGGAGCGGGCAGAGCTACACCGTGGACATGATTGCCAAGGTGCGCGTCAGCGCCGTGGTGAAGGACGGGGACGTCCAGAAGGCCGTGGACACCATCATCTCCGCGGCCCGGACCGGGAGCGTCGGGGACGGGAAAATCTTCGTCAGCCCCGTCGAGGACGTGATTCGCATCCGGACCGGCGAGCGCGGCGAGCAGGCGATATAGGCGCCAGACAGTTCATTATTCCCGGCCCCCTTGAGAGGGGATGGCCCTCGACCCCTACTCCCTCCTGACCCCCCTGGCGATGGCCATCGCCCTGGCCTCCATCCTCTGGATGCGGCGGCAGCGCGGCCCTCCCCGGAACGAGCCGGAACTTCTTTTCTTCCTTTTCTTCTGGGCCACATTCTTCTTCGGCGTCTTCGACTTCCTCATGCGGACCTCCGACGACCCGGCCGCCGCCCTCGGGTGGTTCCGGATGGTCCTCCTGACCATCGTGTTCGCTCCAATGCTCTTCCACTTCACTCTGGTCTATCCCCGCCCCCGGAAACTGCCGGTGGCCAAGACATGGCTCCTGTTCCCGGTCTATGCCGCCGGAATCTTCTTCGCGGCATATTTCGCGTTCGTCGCCCCCGACTTCGTCAAGGAGTTCCGGCAGTTCCCATGGGGTCTCCTTCCGGTCCCCCGCCCCATCGGGGAGATTCCGGCCCACATCGTGGCCCCCTTCTTCGCCATCATGGGGTTCGTCCTCCTGAGCCTGGTGAACCTCGTCTCCTCGCTCCGGACCGCGAAGAATCCGCAGGAGCGGAAGCAGATTCACCTCCTCATCCTGGCCATCCCGGCGAACCTCTTCCTCTACACGCTCTTCAGCGTCCTCCTCCCCGCGTCGGGCGTCTTCACGCCCCTGATGGGTTCGGCGAACCTCCTTTTCTCGACCCCCCTCATCGCCGTCGCCATCCACCGCTACAAGTTCCTCCTGGCCCCGGCGGCCGAGCACGCCTCCACCGCGCCCGCGTGCTACACGCTGAACCCCGGCCACCTCTACCTGGTCCGGGAGGAGCGGGCCGCGTTAGCCTTCGAGGTCTTCAAGGACCTCGTGACCCACGGCGCCCACGGCCTCGCCTTCACCCGCACCCACCCCGCGAAACTCCGGGAGAGCCTCGGCCTCGACAAGACCCCCGTCCTCTGGCTCGGGGAGACGAGCCCCCAGGAGGGCGTCCCGGTCCTCGACAGCCTCGAAGAACTGAACTACACCGTCGCCAAGTTCGCCCGGGACAGCGGGAACAGCGTGGTCCTCCTCGACGGCCTGGAATACCTGGTCCAGCGCAACGACTTCTCGAAGGTCCTCAAGATGGTCTACCACATGAAGGAAATCGTGGCCAGGAACAGCGGCCGCGTCCTCCTGCCGGTGGACCCCCGGACCCTCGACGAGCGGCAGATGGCGCTCCTGGAGCGGGAGACGGAGCCCCTCCCTTGACCGTCCAGCCGCCCACCGTCGTCCTCGGGGCCCTGGGGGCCCGCATCGAGAGGTGGGAGGCCTCTCTCCGCGTCGGCGGCGAGGAGTGCCGCGTCCACGTCCTGGGGTTCCCCGCCACGGTCTCCGCAGGGCCGGTCCACCTCTCCGTCAGTCCCGTCCCCTCGGGCCCCGGCCACCTCGTCCTCCGCTCCTCCGTGGAGAACCGCGGCGACCGTCCCGCGCTCCTCCGCACCGCCTCCCCCGCGGTCCTCGCGCGCTGGAGTTTCGACGGCGGTTCCCCGCGCAGCCTCCGCGTCCTCCAGAACGGGTGGCAGTCGTGGAGCCCCGCGGGGAGCCGCGCCATCGGCGGCCGGACCGCCATGTCGTGGTTCCGCCCCTTCCGCCGGTCCCTCTGGGACGAGGCCGACGCCGACCCGCCGGGCCGCCACCGGAGCGAGATGTTCACCGTTCTCCACGACCCGGAGGGGGGAAGTTCCCTTCTGGTGGGCTTCCTGGGGGCGAGCCGGGCGTTCGGCGGTGTTCATGTCTTCCGCGGACCCGACTCGTGGCCCCGCGTGGAGGCGGTCCTGCGGATGGACCGGGTGCCCCTGAGCCCCGGAGAGAGCCGCCCCCTCGAAGACCTCCATGTGGCCGTGGGGAGCGACCCCCACGCCCTCCTGCGCCGCTACATCGAGGCCCTGGCCTCTTCCTCCCGGGCCCGCGTCCCCCGGGAGCCGGTCGCAGGCTGGTGCTCCTGGTACCACTACTTCAACCGGGTTGCCGAGGGGAACATCCGCAAGAATCTCCGGGAGATGGCCGCGCACTTTCCGAAAATGGAAGGCGCCCTGCGGCTCTTCCAAATCGACGACGGCTACCAGCGCGCTGTGGGGGACTGGCTGGAGACCAACTCCAAGTTTCCGTCGGGCCTGAAGGCCCTGGCCGCCGAAATCCGGGAAGCGGGCTTCACCCCCGGGCTCTGGACCGCGCCGTTCCTCGCCACCCGGAACAGCCGCGTGTGGAAGGAGCACCCCGACTGGCTCCTCCGGGGCCCGGAGGTAGCGCGGCGGGCCGCCTGGAACCCCTTCTGGCACCCCCGCCCCGCCTGCGCGCTCGATACCACCCACCCGGACTTCCTGGAGCACCTGAAGCGGACCTACCGGACTCTGGCGGAGTGGGGCTTTGCCTACCACAAGATTGACTTCCTCTACGCCGGGGCCCTCCACGGGCGCCGCCGCGACCCGAAAGCGACCCGGGCCGAGGCGCTGCGGCGGGGGCTGGAGGCCGTCCGGGAAGGCATCGGCCCGGACTCCTTCCTCCTCGGGTGCGGCTGTCCCCTGGGGCCCGCCGTCGGCGTCGTGGACGGGATGCGCATCGGGTGCGACACGGCCCCCTCCTGGGAGACCCCCTGGAGCCGCCTCTTCGGGCCCGGGGCCCCGAGTGCCCGCGGGTCCATCCACAACACCCTGGCGCGGGCGCCCATGCACCGCGTCCTCTGGCTCAACGACCCCGACTGCGCGATGCTGCGCCCGGCGCGGACGAAACTGTCGCCCGGCGAACGCGACACCCTCGCCCTCGCCTGCGCCGCGGGGGGCGGAATTTTCCTCGTATCGGACGACCTCTCGCTCTACGGAGAGGCGGAGTGGGGCCACCTCCGGGAACTGCTCGACCTCTTCCGCGAACTCGAATCGGCCGGGGCCGAGGCGCGATGCCCCGACCTCTTCCAGGCCGACGCGCCCGGGGCGCTGGAGAGGCTCGGGCAGGGAAGGGGAGTCAGGCTCACCGTCCGCTGGGGTCCGCCCTCGGCCCGCGGAGCCTTCATCACCCGATTCTGAGGTGGGGAGCCACGGCTCCGGAAGAAACTATATAAACCGCCCTGCCCCCAGCCGAGCCAAGGGGATGGTGAAGTTCAGTTTCCTCAAGATATTCCGGAGGATTCTCCGGAAGAAGAACCCGAAAATCGGCATCTACGGGCCGCCCAACGCGGGCAAGACCACCCTCGCCAACCGGATTCTCCGCGACTTCACCGGCGACGTGATGGGGCCCGCCAGCGAGATTCCCCACGAGACCCGCCGGGTCCGCCGCCGGGAGAACGTGACCGTCGGGGCCAACGGCTCCCGCATCACCCTCGACATCGTGGACACCCCCGGCCTCGCGACGAAGATAGACTTCGAGGAGTTCGTGAAGACCTTCAAGATGAAGGAGGACGACGCCCGGAAGCGCGCCAAGGAGGCCACCGAGGGGGTCGTGGAGGCCATCAAGTGGATTGACGAGTGCGACGGCATCATCCTCGTCCTCGACGCCACCGAGGACCCCTACACCCAGGTAAACATCGTGACCGTGGGCAACATGGAGGCCCGGGGCAAGCCCATGCTCATCGCCGCCAACAAGATTGACCGCCCCAACGCGTCGGCAGCCCGCATCAAGGCGGCCTTCCCCCAGCACCCCATCGTCCCCATCTCCGCCTTGGAGGGGCACAACATCGAGAAGCTCTACGAGGAGTTGGCTCACAGATTCGGCTGACCATGTCCGCCATGAACGTTCAGTTCCCGTTCCAGATTTGCATGGTCTCCGAGGACCGCTTGGACTCCATGACCTCCATGGAGAAGGTCCGGATGATTCTCGACCAGGTGAAGGGCGGGGACATCCTGGTCCTGGAGCAGGGGCTCTCGCCCCAGGAATACAACACGCTGATGGAGATGACCATGACCGAAATCCGGAGCACCAACTTCCCGGGGATTGAAATCGGCTCCTACCCCTACAAGGCCCAGGCGGGCTTCCTGCAGAAACTCCTCCGCCTTCCTGCCAAGAACGGGGGCCGCCTCACCCTCATCGGGCGCTCGGACCGGCTGCGGACCCTCCAGCGGGACAAGGATTACATCGCCATGGGCCTCGTGGCGCCGCCCGGCGACGGGAAAGAGGGGAAGCCCGCCGAGTCCGGAAAAGACGGAAAAAAGAAAGGAGCCTGAGCATCCGATGTCCCACCAGTGCACGCGGTGCCAGACCCTCTTCCCGGACGGGGACCCGACCATCCTGAACGGCTGCCCCTCGTGCGGCTGGAACCGCTTCCTCTTCGTGGCGCCCTCCGCCCCGGCCCCCGTGGCGCCCCTTCCGGCGGGTCCGGAACTCGTCCTGAAGACCCCCAACGTCCCGGTCGAGTCCATCCGCATCCTCGAGAACGGGCGCTACGACGTGAACCTCCGGCGCCTCCTGGAGCGGCCGGAGATTGTCCTAGGCCTCAAGGAGGACGGGAAATATCTCATCCATCTCCCCTCGCTGTTTGAGCGGCGCAAAGGCGGGGGGACCTGACTGCCCTTCACGGGGCGGTCTCCGAGAATCGCCGCATCGGGGAACCCGGACCACACCTTCCCCAGACCTCCCATCATCCGGGTTCCCCAAAAAAACACGAGACAGCGGACGCTATTTGGCTGCGCTCGGAATCACCCTCAAGTCGAGCGTGCTCCAGGTCCGGTTGCCGCCCGCGTCCCTGAACACCAGCAAGCCCCCAATGGCGTGGAGCGGCTCGCCCACCGGAATCAGTTGTCGCATGACCGGGTCGGCCAGGAGGACCTCGACGGTCCGGCTCTCCCCCGGCGGCACGGTGTCGGGATTCGCCTGCAGCGCCTTCCCGCCCTCCCCGAAGGTGTCGGCCCCGGTCACGAACTGCTCGATGCGGAGTGGAGCGGGCCCCCGGTTGGTGACGTTCACCCGGAACGCCAGCCGGTCGGGGGCGTCGTAGCGGGCCGCTCCGGCGGGGGCCACGTCTGCGGGCGCGTGCGGCACCGGCAGGGAGGGGACCGGCGGGCGGTCCACCTGGAGCCGGATGGGGTCGGGGTAGGCCGCGCCGGCGAGTCCATAGCCCCCGGCCAGGAGCACCGCCAGGGCGACCGCGAAAGCCATGCCCGCCTTCTGGTCCGCGGGGGTGACGAGCCCCTCCTCCTGCCCGCGGGAAATCTTGATGGATCGGACCACCAGCGGTCTCCGGACCCACCAGGCGACCCAGGCGAGGCCCAGCGCGATGAGGAGTGCCGACCATGTCACGACGGTCCCGGCGCCGTAGTTCTCCAGGTCCACCGTCGCCCCGCTCCGGAGGGTGACCGGGTTGGTGAAGGGCGCCCCCGACGGCGAAACCGTGACGAAAGTCCCGGGGCCCAGGAGCGTCCCCGAGCCCTTCGAGGCGAAGGCCGGGTGGAGGTGGTAGGTCCCCGGCTTGCGGGCGACGAGCGTCAGGTCGTAGCGGTAGAGACCGCCCTTCTCGATGGGGAAGGCGCCGGGGAGGGCGACCCCGTTCACCGACCGCTCCTTCATCAGGAAGTTCGGGCCCCCCGCGTAGGCGGTGACCTCCCCCACCTCCGGAGGGGGCAGGAGGGGGGTGGGCCACGTTTCAAGGACTTGGACCATGCCGGTAAGGCGCACCTGCTCTCCCACGGTCAGATTGACCGACGAGAGCTGGGCGTCGAGGAAGGCGACCGTCCTCGTCCGGACGAAGGGCTCCTGGGAGGAGGTGCCGTGGGCCTGGGCCACGGGAATCAACGCGGCCAGGAGGGCCAGGGCGAGGAGGAGCGGGAGGAGCCTCACGGGAGCCTCTTCAGGACCTTGCCCATGGTCCCCACCATCAGGAAGCGGCCGATGGCGAGGCCGACGGCGTAGCCGACGATGCTGATGAATCCGGAGAAAACCGCAACCAGGAGGGCCGGGTCCCCGGCGTAGATGCGGAGGTTGCCCGGCTCGATGACCCGGAGGTATTCGTGGGTCTGGGTCCGGAGGTATTCGAACCCCTGCAGGTCGGCCACCGTCAGGAGCCGGCCCATGGATTCCACGGGCTGCCAGAAGGGGAGGATGGCGGGCCAGTTGGCCGGGAGGAACAGCGCCCCGAAGAGGAAGCCGCCCACGACGCCCGCGAGCAGGAAGGAGCGGGTCCGCAGCAGGACGAGGTCCAAGACGAGGGCGCCCGGGATGAGGGCCGAGGGCCAGACGAAGTTCAGCGGGAACCCGACCCACCCCCCGAACTGGAAGACGCGGGAGCCGTAGGCGAAGAGGTAGGCCGCGGTGGCGGTCACGGTGGCGCCGATGGGGAGGCGGACCTGGGTCCAGGCGATGTAACTCGACATGGCGGGCACGATGATTCCGGCGAAGGGGACCGCCAGGGCCCAGAACTGCCGGTCCTTCCAGTCGGTCCAGAAGTCCCAGTCCCCCGCGAAGAGCATGACGGTCACGTGCATCAGGACCCCGGAGCCGATGAAGAGGCCGACGACGGAGAGGATGTCGTAGGGGCGCTCGAATGTGATTTCTTTCCGGGGGGTTTCAGTTCCCATCTTGCGACTTCGTCGCAACTGGTCGCCCGTGAACTCCATTCATGGGCGACCACTCGCCATTTCCTCCTTCAGGCGGGCGTGGAAGAGGTTGAGGTCGTACATGACCCCCATGAAGGCGGTCGCGGTGAGCCCGGCGGCGACGAAGCCCCAGTGGATGGGGACGGAGAAGGTCTCCTCGGCGAAGTAGAAGGTGTGGCCCACCTCGTTCATCGACTCCCAGGCGGCCCCCACGACGATGCCGAACAGGGAGACGACGAAGGCGAGGGGCATCAGCCCCCCGTAGACCTGGGGCAGCCGCGTCTTCAGGTAGAGGAAGGAGCCCACGAAGAGGACCAGGACGAGAGGCAGGGTGAAGAAGAAGAGGGTGATGTGGGTCGGGGTGAAGATGGTGTCCCGGATGAGGGCCTGGTGCCAGGAGGCGTCCTGCTCGGCGAAGACGCTGATGGCGAAGAAGGTCGTCGCCAGGGCGACCATCTGGAAGGAGAGGAGGGTCTGGATGTGGGTCTCCATGTGGCGCGGAGCGGGGTTCCCGCGGACGCAGGTGGGGCAGCGGGTCGCCAGGATGCCCCCCCAGACGAGGAAGGCGACGAGCCCGAGCCCGGACCCCTCGATGGGGACAAGGGACATCCAGTAGCGGTTGAACTCGGGGCTGGAGGAGTCGAGGCCGTAGGAGAGGCCGAAGGCCTGCTGGTAGAGGCGGAGGCCGAGCATCAGCGCGACCACCGGGACAATCCATAGGAGGGTTGACCACCCGCCCCGGAGCATGGGGATGGTGCCCACCCACGCGGGAAGAGCGACGGGCCGGACCTCGACGAGCATGGCCTCAAAAAACCTAAGCGGAGGGCGCCATATAAACATTAATGTCAACATGTTGATGCCCTTCTTATGGCCGGGGAGTCCCGGACATGAAACGGCTGGTCCTCGACCTGCCACTCTCCACCCTCGAAGCGATGGGCTTCGGCCCCCCGAGGGAGAGCCAGGTGGAACTCCTCTCGACTTACATCCTCAGGTCCGACCGGAGGACCATGACCCAGGTCGCCCGCGTCCGCATCAAGGACCCCGCGATGACCCTCGGGGAACTCTTCTCCAACCCCCTGGTGGTCTCCGGCAAGTTGCTGCGGATGGAGGGGGACCTCTGGGTCCTCCTGGTGACGCTCCGCACCACCCGGCCCATGCGCGAGTTGCTGCAGCCCTTTCCCGACATCTACTTGGACCACCCCATGGAGGTGCACCGGGGCAAGCTGCGGGTCACCCTGGTGGGGGAGGCGGCGAGCCTGCAGCGCCTTGTCGAGATTGCCCGGGGCCTCAAGTATCAGTTCGACATCGTGCGCTTCGAGAACCTCGACGTCGGCTCCTCGAACCCCATGGCGGCCCTGACAAACAAGCAGCAGCGGGTCCTGAGGACCGCCTACGAGATGGGCTACTTCGAGAGCCCCAAGAAGGTGCGGCTGGAGGAACTGGCGAAACTTTTCGGGGAGGACCGGTCGAACGTGATGGCGGTGCTGCGGAGGGCGCAGAAGAACTTGTTGAGAGCGGTTTTGCAATAGGCAGGGTTATCCAATCCCCGCCGCCCGGAGGCCGAGCAGCAGCCCCGCCGCCAGCAGGAGGCAGGCCGGAATCGTCAGAATCCACGCCCAGACGATGTTGCGGGCGATGCCCCACCGGACCGCCGAGAAGCCCCGCGTCATCCCGACCCCCATGATGGCGGCCGAGATGGCGTGGGTGGTGCTCACCGGGATGCCCGCCATCGCCATCCCCGACAGGACCGCGCCGCCGCCGGTCTCCGCCGAGAACCCCTCGTAGGGCTTCAGGTGGGTCATGCGGAAGCCCATGGTCTTGATGATGCGCCAGCCCCCGAAGAAGGTCCCGGCGCTGATGGCGGCCGACGCCGAGAGGATGACCCAGAACGGGATGCGATCGGACGGCGATGCGGCCCCCGCGACGACCAATGCGAACATGATGGCCCCCATGGTCTTCTGGCCGTCGTTGGCGCCGTGGTTGAGGGAGAAGAAAGTGGCCGAAGCCAGTTGGAGCCGCCCGAAGGTGGTGTTGGCACGGGAGTAGGTCCAGCCGCGGAAGGCCCGCCGGACGAGACTCACCATGAGGAAGCCCATCCCCATCCCGAGCAGGGGACTCGCCACCGTGTAGACGACGACCGCGAAGAGGCCCGACGGGCGGGCGGCGCCGGTGAGCGTCAGGAGGGCTGTGGCCGTGACCCACCCGGCGAGGCCGCCGAGCAGGAGGTAGCGGAGCACCCGGGGGTTCCGGAGGCGCAGGGCGAGAAGGAGCCCCGCGCCCGCGCCGACGAGCCCCGCCGGGAGGGAGAGGGAGAGGTAGCGCGAAACGAGCATCGCATCGGGGAGGAGGACGGGCCCGAACCCGAAGGCGGCCACCGCCGCCCCGATGAGGCCTCCGATGAGCGCGTGGCTGCTGGAGGTCGGGAGGCCGAAGAGCCAGGTGATGGCGTCCCAGAGGAAGGCCGCCAGGAGCCCCGCGAGGATGACCACGAGGCCGAGGGAGCCCGCCTCCACGAGGGTCTTCTGGTCCACGATGCCCTTGGCGATGGTCCCCGCAACGGCCAGCGGGAAGACCGTGAAGGCCACGAAGTTCCCGACGGCCGCGAGGGTGACCGCCTTCAGGGGGCTCAGGACCCGGGTCCCCACCACGGTCGCGATGGCGTTCGCGGAGTCGTGGAAGCCGTTCATGAAGTCGAAGACCAGCGCCGCGCCGATGGTGGCGGCCAGGAGGACGGTCGTATCGGTCACGGTCCTCGCTCAAACGAGCAGCCGCCCGTTTCAGAAACGTAGTTCCACTTGGTTGGATACCTCACCGCTCGCGCAGCGCTCGGCGGCCCCGGCGAGGGCGAGCGCCGCGAGCCCGAGCCTGGCCGTCGAGCGCGCGGCCCGGCGAGTGGCCACAAACTACGTTTCATCACCCATTTACGCGGACTTCACCACAATTTCGTCAATCACGTCCGCGATGTCCTCGCACTTGTCGCACGCCCCCTCCAGCGTCTCGACGATTTCCTTGATTTTCAGCACGTGCATCACGTCCTTCTCCTTGAAGAGGTTCGCCAGGGCGGTCCGGTAGACGTAGTCCGCCTCGTTCTCGAGCCTGTGGATGGCCTTCACGTGCTTCATCGCCTCGGGGGGCTCCTTGAGGTTCGCGATCGCCTTGTGGGCCGCCTCCGCGGCCTGGAGGAAGAAGGCCGCCATATCCACCACCTCCCGGGGGACGGAGCGGATTTCGAAGAGAATCACGCGGGTCGAGATGCCCTCCGCGTAGTCGAGGAGGTCGTCGAGGGTCCCCGAGAGGGTGTTGATGTCCTCCCGGTCGAGGGGGGTGATGAAGGTCCGGTTCAGCTCGTTCACGATTTCGTGGCGGATTTCGTCGCCCTCGTTCTCGATGTTGGTCAGGGCGCGCGCCTTCTCCTCGACATCGGTGAAGTTCTTCAGCAGGTCGTAGAGCGCCCGGACCCCCTCCTCCGCCTTCTCCGCCTGCCGCTGGAGCATCTCGAAGAACCGGCCCTCGGTGGGGACGAGGAAGGAGAGGAAACTGCGGCCGGACCGGCGGGGCCCCCGCTCCGTGCTGGACGGGCCTCTCATGGGTTTCGCCATCTCTCTCCGGGAAAAGGGGCGGTGTGATAAATAGATTGGGTTTATAGATATATAGAAATCCATATATCTACATACCTCTTACAATTCGGATGGCCTCCCGGGCCGCCCTCCAGGCCAGGCGCAAGTTGCAGTTGACCGGCCACTCGACCCTGACCGTTTCCATCCCCTCCCCGTGGGCCCGGGAGATGGGCCTCACGCCGGGGCACGAGGCTTCCCTCTCCCTCCAGCCCGACCGCACGATTCTCCTGAGCCCGGGGCCTGCGTCCCCCCGGGGCCCCCCGCCCCCGGCCGAACTGGTGCTGCGGGAGGACGGGGAGGCGGAGGGGCTCTTTCGGGCCCTCGTCGCCCACTACCTGGTGGGCTACGACACCCTCCGGGTCGTCTTCCCGGGGGGCGTCTCCCACGACACCCTCCGCTGGCTCAAGGAGCGGGTCCACGAGAAACTCATGGGCCTCGAGGTCGTCGAGGAGAGCGGCCGGTCCGTCACTTTCCAGAACTTGGTGGGCCCCGAGGAACTGCCCCTTGACCGCGCCCTCCACCGCATGTCGGTGATTGTCCGCTCCATGCACCGGGACGCCCTCCAGGCCCTCCGGACCGGGGACGCCAACCTCGCCCGCGAGGTGGTCCAGCGCGACCACGAGGCGGACAAGTTCGGCCTCCTCGTCATCCGGCAACTGAAGGAGGCCCTCCGGAACGCGGACTTCATGCGGAAGGCCGGGATTTCGAGTTCCCTCGACTGCATGGGCTACCGGGTCATCTCCCGCTCCATCGAGCGCATCGGGGACCACGCCGAGAACATCGCCCGCCACGTCCCCGCCCTGGGGGGCCGCCGCTCCCCGTTGCAGGAGGAGGTCGCGGGCCTCGGGGAGCGGTGTCTCGGGCTCTTCGAGGGGACCCTGGAGGCCCTCGCGGCCCGGGACCCGGAGGCGGCCAACCGGTGGATTTCCCAGGCCAAGGCCCACCAGCGGGAGGCCTCCTCCCTGGAGGAGAGGCTCCGCCGCAGCCGCCTCCCGGCCCCGGCCCAGACCGCCCTCGCCTCCATCCTGGAGAGCCTCCGGAGGACCGCGGGCATCTCGGCCGACATCGGAGAGATTGTGCTCAATATGAGCGTCCGGCCCCCTTCGCAGGGCCCTACGTAAAGAACAGGAAGACCGCCGCGAGGACCCCGAGCAGGACGGTCGCCCCGCTCACGGTGTAGAGGACCAGGGCCCGGGGCTTGAACAGGCCGGTCTCGATGGCCCGGAAGGTCCCGCGGTATTCGAGGGCGGCGTAGAGGGTCAGGAGGGCCCCGACCCCGATGGTGGCGAGCCCCAGGGCCAGGGGGCCCTTCGGGATGTTCCCCGCCAGGGGGCCCCCGAAGCGGGCCACCACGAAGCCGACCCCGATGAAGGCGACCCCGGTCCGAATCCAGGAGAGGAAGGTGCGCTCATTGGCGAGGTGCTCCATGGTGCGTCCGCCGTCGGGCATCTCACAGGGCGCGCGGGGCCGGTTCAATATCTTTCTCTATCCAACTCCCGATAGCGGGCGGACCGTCCCGCCCGTGCCGACGCCGAGGAGCCCGGGGTTCGAGGTTGCGCTCGCCCTGCTGGCGATGACTATGGTCGCCATGATGCGACGGGAATGGGGCCGGGAACGGACGTAAACTACCCGCCCCTGAAGGGGCGGGCGTTCCACGAGGAGCGGGGTGGGA
>CAZANW010000037.1:0-20434 GCA_964486625.1 uncultured Halobacteria archaeon | reverse complement strand
TTACTTCTTCCCGGGCGCGGACTCCCGCTTCATCATCTTCCGGAGTTCAGCCCCCACTAACTCGATGGGGTGGTTCCGCTCCTCTTCGCGCATCCTCTTCATCGTGGGCATGCCGGCCCGCTGCTCCGCGATGAGTTCCTTGGCGTAGTTCCCGCTCTGGATGTGCTTGAGAATCTTCCCCATCCGCTTTTTCGTGTCGGAGGTGACGATGGATTTCCCGTGGCGGCGGCCGCCATACTCGGCGGTGGTGCTCACGTAGTCCCACATGTGCTCGATGCCCCCCTCCTGGATGAGGTCCACGATGAGTTTCAGTTCGTGGAGGCACTCGAAGTAGGCCGCCTCGGGCTGGTAGCCCGCCTCCACCAGGGTGTCGAAACCCGCCTTGACGAGCTCGGCGGTCCCGCCGCAGAGGACCGCAATCTCCCCGAAGTGGTCGGTCTCCACCTCCTCCTTGAAGGTGGTCTGGAGGACGCCCGCCCGGGTGGCCCCGATGGCCTTGGCCCACGCCAGGGCGGTCTGGAGGGCCCTCCGGCTGGCGTCCTGGTGGACCGCCACCAGGCAGGGGACCCCGAAGCCGCTCTGGAACTCCCGGCGCACCGTGGGCCCGGGGGCCTTCGGGGCAATCATCACGACGTCGCACTCCGAGGGGGGCCTCACCAGGCCGTAGTAAACGCTGAAGGCGTGGCTGACCCCGAGGGTCTTCCCCTCTTTCATGTAGGGGTGGATGGAGTCGCGGTAGACCGCTTCGTGGGTCTCGTCGGGGGTGATGAGTATGACGAGGTCGGCCCGCTTCGCCGCGTCGTCCACCAAGGTGACCTCGAAGCCGTCCCTCTCCGCCTCGGCCCAGGAGGGGCTCGACCGGTTGCGGAGGCCGACGATGACCTTGAGGCCCGAGTCCTTCATGTTGAGGGCCTGGTGGCGCCCCTGGGAGCCGTAGCCGATGAAGGCGACCGTTTTGCCTTTCAGGGGGTCGAGGCTGGCGTCGGCGTCGCCGTAGGACGTGGCCATCCCGCTGGAGGGGGGCCGGTGAATAAAAGGGCTATCCTTCGGCCCATTTCCCTTCCCCCTCCCAGACGCGGAGAAGGAATGGGAACTTGACCCGGGATTCGAGCCGCTTCTTCAGGGCCATGCAGATGTTCTCGACGCTCGGGTAGTCCATGAACTCGTTCATGTCCCGGTGGTCATATTCCGCCAGGGTCTCCCGGAGGGCGCGCTTCATCTCGGCGAAGTCGAGGACCATGCCGTCCCTCGGGGCCCCCTCCAGGACCAGTTCGACCTTGTAGGTGTGGCCGTGCTGCCGGCCGCACCGGGGGTGGCCCGGCAGGTGGTGGGCGCAGTCCATGTACTCGACGATTCCGAGGCGCATCCATTCCGTGGGCCCCCGGGCCGCATAAAGGCTTCAGAATCGGCCACGGGCGGGATAGAAACGCTTTTATACACCTCGCCTATTTCCCGACCAGCCATCATGGCCAAAGCCGAACTCCGGAACTTCGTTCTCGTCGAGGGCAGCAAAGAGGTCGGCATCTTCACCGGCCGCTCCCCCCGGCAGGCGGCCCTCAAGGCGGCCAACCGGGGCTACAGCAGCATCGTCCTGAGGGAGCGGGGCACGAAGAAGCAGCACCTCTTCACCGGCGGGCGCAAGCAGGTCAGCGCGCCTGCGAACCGCCCGGCCTGGATGCCCGAGAGGATTTGGAAGCCCTGGGTCAAGAAGAAGGGAATCAAGAAACTCGACAAGTAAGCCCCGCGGGCGCGTTCACGCGGCGGGCCTCCGCACTTTTGTAACCTCGGCCTTTTTTATCCGGGGGTCTTGCGGGGATATGCGCCTCGGCGCCATCCAGGTCCTCGCCTCCATCCCCCTCTCGGGCGGCTCGATGATGGTGGTCTTGCTGGCCCTCTCCCTCGGGGCCACACCGGGCCAGGTGGGCCTCATCATGATGACCTACGGGGCCGCGGCCCTCGTTTCCAACTACGCCTCGGGGGTTGTGGCCGACCGGCGCGGGCGGTGGCCGGTGGTGGCGGGGGGCCTCGGGGCCGCCTCCGCGGCGTTCTTCGCCCTCGCCGCGGCCCGGACCCCGGCGGACCTCCTGCTCCTCTGGGGCCTCGCGGGCTTCGCCGCCGGCCTCTACCCCGCCGCCCTGATAGCCCTGGGCCACTCCCGGGGCGAGTCCCTCGGGCCCTTCATCTCCCGCTCCTCCCTCGGGTGGGCCCTCGGCTACGCCTTCGCGTGGCCCCTGAGCCAGGCGGCCGGGTCGGACGTCCGGGGGGCGGCCCTCCTGGTGTCCCTCCTCTCCGGGGCCTGCTACCTCGGGGCGTTCCTCCTCGCCCTCGGCCTCCCCCGGGCCGCCGAGCCCCGCCTGCGGGTCCCCTTCTTCTCGACGGCAATCCTCCGGAAGAACTGGTCCGTCTACTTCCCCTTCCTCCTCCGCCACACAGGGGCCCAGGCGGTCTGGATTGTCTTCGCCCCCTTCCTCTTCGCGCCGCCCGACCTCGGGGGCCTCGGGGTCCCCCTCGGGTTCATCGGCCCCATCCAGGCGGTGAACCTCTTCACCCAGGCCCTCGTCATGCGGCGCATCCAGCGGTGGAGGGACGAGGTCCTGGTCCCCGTGGGCTTCGCCTTGACGACGGCCTCGTTCCTCGGCTACGCCCTCGCCCCCTCCTGGCCCCTCCTCCTTCCCCTCCAGGTGACGATTGCGGTGGCCTGGAGCGCTCTCTACGTGGGCTCGGTCTCGACCCTCCTCAGGCGCAACGAGGAGACCGCCACCGCCACAGGCATCATGTCCGCCCTCATTTCGCTCTCCTACGTCCCCGGGCCCCTCGCGGGGGGCTTCCTGGCGGAGCGATTCGGCTTCCGCGGGGCCTTCGTCTTCGCTGCGGGAATGGCCGCGGCGGGCTATCTGCTGGAGCGGGTCGCTTCCCGGCCAGCGGAGGCCGGGCCACTTCCCGAAGCAGGAAAGGCATAAATCGGGAGCCAAGTCCATCCGGGCCATGCCTCTCCAGAAAGGCGACTTCGTCCGCGTCACCTACACGGTCAAGGTCCAGGGGGGCGCGGTCATCGAGACCACGGACGAGGGCGTGGCGAAGGAGATGGGGCTCCACAAGGAGGGGGCTGCCTACGGGCCCCGGACCCTCATCCTGGGGGCCGGCTCGGTCATCCCCGGCCTCGAAGAGGCCCTCCTCGGCAAGGAGGCGGGCGCCAAGGGCTCGGTGACTGTCCCCCCCGAGAAGGGCTTCGGGCCCCGGCAGCCCGGCCGCATCGAGACCTTCACCGTCGCCCGGTTCCCCGAGCCCCCATACCCGGGCATGGAGGTCTCCCTGGAGGGGCGGCAGGGGGTCGTGGAGACGGTCATCGGCCGGAGGGTCCGGGTGGACTTCAACCACCCTCTCGCGGGCAAGACCCTCGTTTACGACTATACCATCGCCGAGCGCCTCGACGGGCCCCAGAAGAAACTGGAGGCCCTCGCCAAACTGGTCCTCCCCGTCCCCGCGGAGGCCTCGGTCCAGGACTCGACCGGGACGGTCCGCCTGCCCGCCGAGGCGCCGCCCAACCTGCCCGTGGGGCTCTTCCGCATCCTCGCGGAGCAGGCGTTCGAGCACCTCGGGCTGAAGGAACTGAAAGTCGAGGCCCGGTTCACCAACCCGAAGACCCAACCGCCGCCGAAGGAGTCGGGGGAGAAGCCCGCCGGGCCCGCGGCTTCCGGGCCGCCCAAAGCGCCCGCCTCCCCGCCGTCCGACGCCGCCCCGAAAAAAGAGGCCCTGGCACCTCCGGTTCCCGCCGGCGCTTCGCGCGGCGACGCGCCGGCACCGAGGAAGCCGGAGCAGAAAAAAGCGAAATAGCGCTCCGGCGGGCGCTAATTTTATCTCCGCTCCGCCCCATCGCCGTCCGTGCCCTCTCACCGCCTCTGGTTCAAGCACTATCCGCCCGAGGTCCCGAAGGAGTTCAAGTGCGAATTCCTGCCCCTGGGAGACTTCGCCCGGGAATCGGCCCGCAAGTTTCCCGACCGGCCTGCGACCTTTTTTTTCGGCGCCCGGATGACCTACCGGGAACTGGACGAGCAGGCCGACCGCTTCGCCACGGCGCTCCACCAGATGGGGGTCCGCAAGGGGGACCGGGTGGCGGCCTTCCTTCCCAACTGCCCGCCCTATGCCATCCTCTACGCCGCGGTCCTGCGGCTCGGGGCCGTCCTGGTGAACAACAACCCCCTCTACACCGAGCGGGAACTGGAGCACCAACTGGCCGACTCGGGGGCGAAGGTCCTGGTCTTCTGGGACCTGCTCTTCCCCACCGTCAAGAACGTCTGGCAGAAGGTCCCGGCGGAGCGCTACATCTCGGCCTCGTTCAAGCCCTACCTGCCGCCGCTCCTCCGCCTCCTCTTCCCCGTCGTGGCGAAGAAAATCCTCAAGGAGCGCTATCCGAACGTCGAGAAGCCGGTCCTCTCCGACCCCCATGTGTCCGACTTCACGGCCCTCCTCCGGAAGACGACCCCGCAGTTGCCCAAGGTGGACGTCCGGCCCGGGGACCCCGCCCTCCTCCAATACACCGGTGGGACCACCGGGAAGCCGAAGAGCGCGGTCCTCACCCACGGTTCCATCGGCTCCCAGGTGGCCCAACTCCGCGCCTGGTTCTACAAGGACGAGCCGGGGAAGGAGACGACGGTCCTCATCTTCCCCATGTTCCATGCCGCGGGGATGATTATCCACCTGCAGGGGGTCGCCATGGCCACCTCCATGATTCTCATCCCGCGGTTCGAGCGGGACCGGCCCGACCGGTTCCTGAAGACCGTCACCCGGCACCGGCCCACCGCCTTCCCGGGGGTGCCCACCCTCTTCAACGCGCTCGCCAGCTATCCGGACATCGGGAAATACAAACTCAACGGAATCAAATACTGCCTCTCCGGGGCCGCGCCCATGCCCGTGGAGGTGGCCCACCGGTGGAAAGCGGCGACGGGAGCGGCTTTGGTGGAGGTGTTCGGCCTCACCGAGGCGAGCCCCGTGACCCACGCAAATCCCGTCTACGGCAACCAGAAACTCGGCAGCGTCGGCGTCCCCCTGCCCGGGACCGACGCGAAAATCGTGGACGCGACGGACGAGAAAACCGAACTGCCGCCCGGGAAGGAGGGGGAACTCGTCGTCTCGGGCCCCCAGTTGATGGCGGGCTACTGGAACCGGCCCGAGGAGACCGCCAGGGCCCTCCGGGACGGCTGGCTCTACACCGGCGACCTGGCGAAGATGGACGAGGAGGGCTTCTTCTACATCGTGGACCGCAAGAAGGACATGATTATCGCCGGGGGCTACAACATCTACCCGAACGAGATCGAGTCCATCCTCTACGAGCACCCGAAAATCCTGGAGGCGGCGGTCATCGGTGTCAAGGACGAATATCGGGGCGAGGCCCCCAAGGCATTCGTGGTCCTGAAGCCCGGCGAGAAGGCGACGGCAGAGGAAATCGTCGCTTACTGCAAGACCAAACTCGCCGCCTACAAGGTGCCGAAACTTATCGAGTTCCGGGAGTCCCTGCCCAAGAGCGTGATCGGCAAGGTGCTGCGGCGGGAGTTGCGGGAAGAGAAGAAGGCGCTGTGACCGAATACGCCAAGTTCATCGGGACCCCCCTGCCGCCCGGCAAGCCCTTCACCGTCCCGGCCGACCTCGTGAGGAAGTTCGCCGAGTCCGTGGGAGACCTGCGGCCCGAATACCTCCAAGGGAGCACGGTGCCCCCCATCTTCGCCAGCGCATACATCGCCCGGACCATGAACCTGGGTGCGGCCCTGGGGAGCATGCGCTCCTTTGTCAAGAGGCTTGACAAGGTGGTCCACGGCTCCCAGACCTACGAGTTCTTCGAGCCGGTCCGTGCGGGGGACTCCCTCACCACCTCGGGGAAATTGGCCGCCATCGAGGAGCGGGCCGGGAAACTCTGGGTGACCCTCGAGGTGGAGACCCAGAACCAGCACGGGAAGCGGGTGTCGCGGTCGAGGATGACGTTCGTGGTGCGGGAAGGCGGATTTTGAAAACTCGCGCCTCCCGAGCGGTCCGCGGAGATTGCGGAAATCCTGCAAAGAGTGGGGCGGGGGGAGAGCGTCATCCATCTGGAGACCGTCCGGGTGCGGAAGGACGGGACGGCTCCGCGTCCTCCCTGACCGTCTCCCCCATCCTCTGCCCCGGAGGGCGGGTCACGGGGGTCTCGGTGGTGGCGCAGGGAATCGCGTCTCGCGGATGGGAAAAAAAGGGCCCGTGCCCCATTTCGCGGGGCACGGGCGGGGCTCCGGCGGTCAGGCGGTGGCGTTCGCCAGCGCGTTCACCGTCACGCTCCACTGCACCGTCGGGCTCGTCCCGTTTCCGTTGGTGGCGTTCACCGCGACGGCGTTGTAAACGCCGAGCGTGGTGTTCACCGCCCACGAGACGGTCAGGTTGTCGTAGTTGTTGGACACCTCGGCCCCGTTGACAGACCAGCGCCAGAGGGTGATGGGCTGGTCGGCGGTGGCGTAGAACCGGATGGCCTCGGAGACGTTCAGGGTGACGTTGAGCGAGGCGTCACCGGTCCGGTTGTTGCCGTAGGCGGTGATGTTCGGCGGCGTCGGAGACGGTGT
The DNA here is from genome assembly GCA_964486625.1 of uncultured Halobacteria archaeon. GTDB lineage: Archaea > Halobacteriota > Syntropharchaeia > JACQPP01 > JACQPP01 > JAWCQZ01. Next base: position 13,853 of record CAZANW010000037.1, on the reverse strand, counting down.
GGGCGTCGGGGTCGGCGTCGGGCTCGGGGAGGGCGTCGGCGAGGGCGTCGGGGTGGGCGACGGCTCCGGCCGGACCGACCTCAGCACCTCCTGCAGGAGGGCCCGGATTTCCTTCACGATGGCGTTGGAGGCCTGGAAGAGTTCCGAGGCCCCCTCCTTCCGGATGGACCTGCACTTGGCGACGAGGTCCTGCGCCTTCACCTTCGCCTCCGCAATCTTGGCCCGGAGGTCCTTCACGTCCACGCCCTGGCTCTCCAGCCGGTCCACGAACCTCTCGACGTTGGCGATGAGGTGGTGGGTCCGGGTGGCCAGTCCCATGCAGACGTAGCGCTTGTATCTCCACTGGAGGTCCTGGAGTTCGTCCCGGATGCTTTCGCTGGCGGTCCGAATCCTCTCCCGGGCCTCCTCGCACTGGGCCTTGGTGGTCACGTTGTCGGGGATGGCCTCGACGTGGACGGTCAGGTTCGCCGCGATTCCGCTCTCGTCCGCGCTGATTTCGGCGCGCAATTCGGCCGAGAGGCCGTTGGCGGTCACGTTGGCGCTGACCACGGAATCGCCGAAGTCGGCGACCTGGTCCAGGGTGGCCTTCAGCAACCGCTGGGCGAGGCGGAGGACCTCCTTGGCCTCCTTGACGGCGCCGTTGCACTGCCGGACGATGGCCTGCTCGTCACCGCGCCTCTGGGCGTCGCGGAACTTCTCGCGGAGTTCCTCGAAGGACTTCCGGCGCTCGCGGACCTTTTCCTCGGCGGACGAGGCGTTGTCGCGGGACTCCCGGTACCTCTCTTCGAGTTCCCCGCGGGCCTCCAGCCCCTTCTCGGCGAGTCTCAGGCCGTTCTCGGCCAGGGCATTCGCCGAGGTGGAGAGGCCCAGGGCCTCGCCATATCTCCCGGCCCCGTAGGCCTCCCGGGCCCGGCCCAACTGCTCCTTGGCCTGCGCCAGGAGGGTCTGAACGGACCGGGCGGTTTCGTTGGAGGAGCCGGCGGACGCGGAGATCCGGGCGTCGAGCCGGGCGACGGCGTCGGCGGCCTCTCCGATGGAGGCCTCGGCCTTCGCCTGGAGACCCCCCTCCAAACCGATGGGAAAGGGGGGTCCCCGTCCAGCCCGGAGTTCTCCCGCCGCTTCCGCCTGCGCCGACTCGACGGGGGCCATGGCGGCCCCGAAGAGGGCGATGACGAAGATGGCGAACATCGCGTTTCGTGTGTTTTTCATTGTGCTCACCTCCTTTCTCGTTGACGGGGGCTGACCCCCGCGGCGACCCGGCCGGGCGGCGGAAAAGGGAGCCGCGGGGCGGCCCCTTCCACGGACCGGCGGGTCAATCCAGCCCGGGCCGGAAGAACCGGATAAAGACACTTGCCCTGTGGCCTCTCCACCGAAGGTGGGAAGACTTTAGCACGGTTTAGATTGCTTTTATCTGCTTTAGGTCGAATTCCGTGGCTCCATCTCCGCTCCAGAACTTCGATAGCTGTGGAACGCACCGGGTGCCGAGATATGGCACCGGGTCCGTCCGGAACCCGGTGCAAAAAGAACCATAACCAAACGCTTTTTTGCCGAAGAGCGAACAGTCTGCGGGATGGTCGAAGAGCCCCGCGAGAAGATGCCGGAGGTCGTCTATCGCGTCCTCGACCTGCTCCTGGTGGGCCTGGGGCGGACGCTGGAAGGGAGGTGGAAGGCCGACCGGTGGGTCGCCATTTGGGCCGTCTCCCTGCTCCTGGGCCTCCTCACCTTCTCCGTCCTGTATTGGACGTCGGCGGTTCTCGCCCTCCTGGGCCTCTACGACGCCTACGCCTCCGGGAAGAGGGCGGCACGAGGTCCGGGGGCCTCGGGGTCCTGACGCATCCCGGCGCCCGACCTGAACGCGGAGACGGGCCTCTATCGGGGCGGCTCCCGGGAGCGCAGCCTCTCCGGCCCCCGGTCCAAGGCCGCCGACCGGTCCACTCCGCGCTCAGACGGCGAACAGCGCCACCGCCGCCGCGTAGAACAGGAGGATGTAGGGCCCGTAGAACCAGCGGCCCCTCCGGGCCTCCTCCTCCCAGAAGGCCTTCATCTCTAGAATCTTCCTCCCGAAGACCGGGGCGCGGAAGCGGGAGCGCCCGTAGCCCGCCTCGACCTCCTCCAGTCCCTTCTCGGCCTCGTAGAGCATCTCCCGCAAATCGCCCTTCCGCCGCTCCACCTCCTCGGGGACCAGGGGGTTGTGGACGGTCCCGACGTCAATCGTCCGGTGGGTGTCGGAGGTGCAGAACTCCATCGCGTCGCCGTGGACGATTCCGGGGACCGAGAGCACTTCCCTGAGTTTCTTGCGGGCCGCGGGGAGCATGTTGTTCTCGTCGAGGGCCACCAGGAGGTCCCGGCGCTCCCCGGGCGACGCCGGGCCAGCTCGTCGCTGTCCCCCTACGTCCCCTTCGGGGGCGTAGGTTTCGAACAGCAGAACCGCCCCGAAGGGCCGCCGCGCCACCCCGAGGCGCAGTTTCCGGTGTGGGGCGGCCGCGGCGCCCTTGAGGGCCACCCGGGCCGCCTCCACGAGCTCCGCGGCCCGGTCGGTGCCGGGCATCGTCGAGGCGTCGGGCCCGTGGCAGTTGTGGGCGTCCACGAAGAAGAGGCCGGAGCCGAACTCCCGGGCCGCCGCCTCGACCTCGGCGTGGACGCGGATGTCCACGTCGTCGGTGGGGTGGGGCGCGAAGGTGGTGACGGCGAGGGCCGCGGAGTTCAGGCGCTGGGCGGTGACCACCGCGCGCCCGTGGACCGCCCGGGCGGATTCGCCCACGTCCGGGGAGAAGGTCATTCGGGCCACGGCCTCCCGGACGCCCCGCGCAATCTCCCCCGACACGTCCTCCATGGGATCCTGCTCGTGGGTCGAGGGGCCTTTCAGCACCACCGCGGGCCCCAGGTCCTCCAGGAGCCTCGCCACCCGCCGGGGCATGTCGGCGCTCTCCAGGGACTTGATGAACCCGGGGTGGACAGAGGTGGTGACCAGGATGGCCTTGAACGGTCCCCCGCCCGCCTTGCGGAACGCGAGGGCGTCCACCCACAGGTCGGCCTCCTCGCCCTTGAGCATGGAGCGGATGTTCGGAGTGTGGCCCAGGGCCGCCTCCCGGTAGAAGGAGATGACCGCGCGGATGGGGATTCCGACCCGGGCCAGGAGCCTGCGCTCCGCCAGGATGTAGAGCAGGGAACCGGAACCGAGGAGGAGGGCGGCGGCCGTCGCGGCCCGGGGGGCCAGCGAAACCGTTTCGGGCCGGAGCAGGAAGAGGAGCCCCAGGCCGAAGAGCGACGGGGCCCCCGACTTGGGCGGGTGGCGGTGGGGCGCGTGGCCCTCCAGGAGGGCGGAGACGATGTGGGCGAAGGGGAAGGCCCAGGCGTAGCCGAAGGCGAGGGCCCCGTGGCGGTGGCCGAAGGCAGCGCCCGCGGCGAAGAGGGTGCCGGTCACGAGGGCCCCGACCAGGGCCAGGACCAGGGGGGTGGGCGCGAGGTGGGAGAGGGAGCGGCCCCGCCAGCCCGCGACGACCGCCCCGGCCACCGAGCCAGCGCCGATGGAGACGAGCGCCTCCACCGGGGCCCCCGGGTCCCGGGACGCGGCCCACGCCGCGAGCCCGGCGCCGATGGAGGCGAGGAAGATGAAGAGGAGGAGAGCCTCGGGGCGGAAGGGCGGGTTCAGGTAGAATGAGAGGGAGCGGGAGGAGGACTCGAGGGCCCGGTATTCGCGCTCGGGGACCTTGTCGCCGCGGGAGCCGGGGAGTTTCATCTTCGCGCTACGGGAAAAACGGAGATATGCTTTTCCATGCCGGGATTGCCGCTGCCGATTTTTACCGACGGGGGAGTTTTTAACCCGGGACCGGCAGAGTGGAATTGAGGGCATGGAGTGCGCGGTTTTTCGAAGGGACCCGGGGCCGGGAGGGCCGTAGACCCATGGCGCCCCCCAGGGACCCGAAGCCCCACGCGCCCCCCATCCCTTACACCCGGATCAGCCTGGAGTTCACCCGGGAGAGGCTCGAGGCCATGTACAACTCCCTGGCCCGCTCCATCTACGACTCCAACCGCAAGTGCCCCTGGTGCAACCGGGAAATCAACATCGTGGAGCCCCTGTGCCGCGAGTGCCAGCGCCCCGCGCCCCGGCCCATCTGCCCCAGATGCGGCAGCCCTCTCTACGTGGGCGCCAAGGCGTGCTGGGGGTGCAAGTGGAAGATAGACCCGGCCGAGGCGATGCGGACGGCCCTGGAGAAGGTGGTCCAGAAGCCTCTGGTCATCAAGGGGACGGCGCCACGCCCCCAGAAGCCGCCCGGACGGTAGCGCGCGCTTATCTTTTAAAGGGCCTTCTCGCTCCGTTGTGGCCCGCGTTCTCCTTCTGACCCTCCTCGTCGCAGTCGCCGCGGCGTCGGCCTCGCCCCTCCTCCAGGAGGCCTACCCCGACCCCTGGACCCCCGGCGAGCCCGAGGAGTTTGTGACCGTCACCAACCCCGGCCCCGCGGCCGTCAATCTCTCCGGCTGGGTCCTCTCGGACGGCGAGGGCGACCTGACCTTCCCGCCGGGGACCCCCATTCCTCCGGGGGGCAACCTCACTGTGGCCCGCAACGCCACCGCCTATCGCGCCGCGATTCTCGCCTGGCCCGACTTCGAAATCGAGAATTCGGCGCCGGAGGTCCCCGATGTGGCTTCCAGCGGCAACTTCCGCCTCTCCAACGGGGGGGACAAGGTGCTCCTCCGCTCCCCGGACGGAGCGGTGGTGGATTCCCTGGCCTACGGTTCCTCGTCGGGGGCACCCGGGTGGGTCGGTCCGCCGGTCAAGGCGCCGCCCGAGGGCGCGCTGCTCCATCGCTGGGGCGTTGATACGGACACCGCCGCCGACTGGAACGGCCCCCGCCTGCTGCGGGCGGGCCAGACCCGCTTCGCCCCGGACTCCTTCGACCTGGAGAACGCGACCCTCTTCACCTCCCCGGAAGCGGCCCTCGCCGAGGTCATCGCTTTCGTCCGGGCGGCCCGGGAGCGGCTCGTGGTCGAGGTCTACGAGTTCGACCACCGCCTCCTCGCCCGGGAACTGGCCGACGCGGTGAAGCGGGGGGTCCGGGTGGACCTGCTCCTCGAAGGGAGCCCGGTGGGCGGGGTCCCGAGCCGGAGCCTCCTCGGGAACCTGGCCGACGCGGGGGTGAACGTGACGCTCCTGCAGACGCCGCGCTACCGGTTCAGCCACGCCAAATTCGCCGCCGCCGACGGCCGGGCGGTCCTGCTGATGACCGAGAACTGGAACGCGGCGGGCCTCCCGGCCAACCTCCGGGGCAACCGGGGGTGGGGGCTGAAAGCGGAGAACGGGAGCCTCGCGGCCCGCCTGGAGGAGGTGGCGCGCCTCGACGGGACCCTCCGGCCCGGGGACTCCCTCGGCCGCATTGACCAGGGCGGGCCGGCGGCCTGGGTGGCTTCCGAGCCGCCGGAGCCGGGGACGGTCCTGCGCGCGGGGAACCTGACGGCCCGGCTGGTGCTCGGGCCCGAGTCGGGCCCCGGCGAGGTCCGTGAACTCGTGCGGAGCGCCCGGGAACGGGTGGACGTTCTCCAGCAGACGGTGGACCCGAACTGGGGCGATGGTCCGAGCCCCCTCCTCAGCGAACTCCTGCGGGCCGCGGGCCGGGGCGTGAGGGTCCGCGTCCTCTACCAATACGGCGACCTCTCCGGCTTCCAGAAGAACGCCAAGGCCGTCGGCCTGCCGGTGGAGGTGCGCCCCTTCGCTCCCCACGGCCGCATCCTCGCCCCCCACGCCAAGGGGGTCGTCGCCGACGGCCGGGTCTTCCTCTCCAGTTTCAACTGGAACGAGAACTCCTTCACCAACAACCGGGAGGCGGGGCTCATTCTGGAGAACGTGACCGCGGCGGCGTTCTTCGCGGCGTCGTTCGAGGAGGACTGGCAGGCGGCGGGGGCGACGGGAGTTCCGTGGTGGCCGTTCGCGGTGGCGGCGCTGCTGCTCCTTTCCTATCTCTGGTGGCGGAGGCGAAGGCGGTGAGGCTCTTCCTCGCCGTCGAGATTCCCAACGCGGTCCGCGCCCGCCTCGTCGAACTCCAGAGGGAGTTGCCGGGAAAACTGAAACCCGTCGAGCCGGAGAACATCCACCTCACCCTGAAGTTCCTCGGCGAGGTCCCGGAGGCCCGCGCGGCCGAAGTTCAAGGGGCCCTGAAGAGCCTGCAAGTCCCGGCGTTCGAGGCCGAAGCGAAGGGGGTCGGAGTTTTCCCGGGCCCCGGCAACCCACGGGTCCTCTGGGCCGGGATGGAGCGCGGGGCCGCAGAATTCGTCGCCCTCTCCCGGGAGGTGGACCGGCTCCTCGCGCCTCTCGGCTTTCCCGGGGAGAAGCGGTTCGTCCCCCACGCGACGCTGGCCCGGGCGAAGTTCATGGACGGCTCCGCGCGGGCCTGCCTGCGGGCGCTCCTGGAGGCGCGCCGGGAGACGGTTTTCGGGGAGTGGCGCGTGGAGAGGGTCGTCCTGAAGAAATCGGTCCTGGCGCCGTCGGGCCCCATCTACTCCGACGTCGCATCCTTCCCCTTGGGGTCAAAAGATTCATAGGGATTCGAGGTATCGCAGCCCGATGGTCTTCGGGGAGTTCATCCGCACCTACGCCCGGCAGATTCCGAACGCCACCTGCCTCGTCCACGGCCAGCGGCGCTTCACCTGGAGCCGGGTGAACCGGGAGATAGACCGGGTCGCCGGCGGCCTCCGCGACATGGGAATCGGCCACGGGGACCGGGTGGCCATCATGATGCGGAACTCGCCGGAGTTCCTGGAGGTCAACTTCGCCGCCCACAAACTGGGGGCGGTCCCGGTCCCGGTGAACTACCGCTTCGCTCCTCCCGAGGTGGCCTACATTTGCAGGAACGCGGAGGCCAAGGCGCTCTTCACCGATGCCGAGTTCGCCGACCGGGTCCCCGCCGAGAAGATTCCCGGGCTCGACCACACCGTGGTCGTCGGGAACGGCAAGGCCCCGCAGGGGCTCCGCCGCTACGAGGACGTCAAGGGCCCGCCCCGGGACCCGCGGGTCGAAGTGAAGGAGACCGACACCGCCCTCATCTGCTACACCGGCGGGACGACCGGATTCCCGAAGGGCGTGGTCCTCACCTACCGCCACTTCCTGTTGAATCTCGACTCCTTCCTCCGGGTCTACCTCCAGATTCCGCCGAAGGTGGGGAAGTCCGCGCCCCCCGAGTTCACTCGGCGCATGGAGGCGGCATTTCTCGCGGTCCTCGACGGCCTCGCCAAGCCTCTCACCGAGGGGCCCGCCTTCCAGGACCGGACTTTCGTCTTCCGGTTCGCCCAGGACGGGGGCAAGACCATCTCCCTGACCAACCACATCCGGGGCGGCCGCATCCTCTTCGAGACCGGCGAGCCCGGGAAGTTCGACGCCGCGGTGACCTGGCACGGCAACATGGCCCGCCTCTTCAACAAGGTGGTCCCGAACCTCCTCTCGCCGAGCCCCATTGCGCGGCTGCGGCTCCTCGGCCTCTACCTCCGGGGCGAGTTCGAAATCGAGGGCTCGAAGAAACTGGGCATGGCGTTCATCAAGCAGGCCCGCAACGCCCTGAAGGGCATGGACCCCCAGACCAAGATGTATTGCACGACCCCGCTGTTCCACATGGCCGGTTACGCCTCCGGTCCCATGACCTGGGTCGCGTCGGGCAACCAGGCCCTCGTCTTCCCCACCAGCGCCGGCTTCGACCCGCGGGAGACGTGCGAACTCCTCCAGCGCGAGAAGTTCCAGATTGCGGTCATGGTCCCGACCATGTGGAAGCGGCTGATTGAATTCGAGGACTTCGGCAACTACGACACCTCCTCCCTCGTCCTCGGGCTCTCGGGGGCGGCGGTCCTGCCCGCCGACATGAAGAGAAAAATCCTCCAGAAATTCCCCAACCTCCTGCTGGTGGACGCCTTCGGCCAGACCGAGATGGCCCCGGTCACGGCGGTCCAGGTGGACGGGGTGGCCGAAGGGGTCGTGGACCGGAAGATCGGCAAGCCCCTGACCGGCGTCGAGGTCCGCATCGTGGGCGACGACGGAAAGCCGGTGGCGCCCCGGCAGGTCGGGGAGATTCACTACAAGGCCGAGACCATCATGAAGGAGTATTTCCGGGACCCCGAGAAGACGAAGGAGGCCATCGTGGACGGCTGGTTCCGGAGCGGCGACCTGGGCTGGATGGACGAGCAGGGCGACCTCTACATCGTCGAGCGCAAGAAGGAGACCATCAACAGCGGTGGCGAGAAAATCTACCCCTTCGAGGTCGAGGAGGCCATCCGGACCCACCCGGCGGTCGCGGAGGTGGCGGTGATTGGAGTCCCCGACCCCCAGTGGGGCCAGGCGGTCCGGGCGGTGGTCCAGTTGAAGCCGGGCCACAGCGTGACCGAGAAGGACGTCATCGACTGGTGCAAGGGGAAAGTGGCCGACTACAAGAAGCCCAAGAGCGTGGTCTTCGCGAAGGAGATGCCGACGAGCCCCGTCGAGAAGGTATTGCGCGGAAAGATTCGGGAACTCTACGGAAAAGCGTAGACCTACTTCTTCGTCCCGCACGAGGGGCAGAAGCCGGCCCCCCCGGGCAGCGGAGTCCCGCACTGCGCGCAGAAGCGCCTCTCGGGTCCCGGGGCGGGCGGAGGGGCCGGCGGCGCGTAGGTCGGAGGCGCGGGAGCGGGCGCCGCAGCGGCCCCCTTCACGTAAGCCCGGGTCGAGGGCAGGAGGAGGCAGGCGATGAGCCCGATGTTGAGGCCGAGGATGAGCGGCGAGGTGACGGGAATCGCCCGCCCCGAACTCCCGACCATGACCAGGACGGGCAGCGCGATGAAGACCGCCGCGACCTTGACCCCCTTGCGGACGGCGTCGGGGTGGGGCTTCAGGAGCCGGAGGGCGGCCCGGACGTAGGCGTAGAGAATCACCGCGCCGATGATGAGCGGGGCCCAGACAGCAAGGGTGGTGAGCCCCTCGGGGAGCGGCGACGCGCCGGCGCGGGCCCCCGGAACAGTGCTCGTCGGGAGGGCCACGAGGGCCTGGGTCTTCAACGTCAGGTCCATCAGCGGCAGGAAAAGCAGCACGCCCGCCGCGACCGCGAGCCCCATGGCGGCCAGGGCGGTCGGGGGGCGGGAAGCCATGAAACCGAATCCGGCGCCGGAACTTAAATTCTCGCAACGTTTTTCCTCCATTGCTCCCCTGGTCCTTCATGGGCCTCCGCCGCCTCCTTCTCACCGGGTTCATTGCCCTGCTGGTCGCGGTCCCGGTGGTGGCCCAGAGCGGCTCGGGGAGAGATTTCTATCCCTACCGCGGTTACTGCGGACTCGCCGCGGTTTCCATCCGCCTCTTCGGATACGCGGAGACCGTCGAACTCGGCGCGACCCTCTCCGGGGCTCCCGGCTCCTACGTCGTGTCCTTCATCTCCTGGTGCGGCAGCCGCGGGGTCGGGGGGGACGACAACCCCTCCGCGGGCCTCGAGAAGCGCGAGTGCACCTTCTCCTCCGATTGCAGCTCCTGCTCCGTCGGCAACGTCGTCGAGAACAGTTGCATCAACTACAAGTGCGTGCCCCCGCAGGCGGTTGAGGAGCGGTGCACCCTCCAGTCCACCACCGCCGGAAGCTACTCATTCCCGAACACCTGCACCGGCTCCGGGGCCTCGACCGCCTGCGGGAAGGACGTCGCCGCCATCCGGGCCAAGCGGGATGAACTGCAGAAGCAACTGGACGGCCTGGTCTACGACGCGAACGCAGTCACCAAGACCCGCGAGACGATCAACGCCCTCTACCCGGTGGCGGCGAAGAACTGCCTGAGCGCCCTCTCCGACGTCACCAACAAACTCATCGTGGACACCGCCGTCCTTGCCTCCGGGGTGCTGAGCCCGGCGAAGGCCGTGGTGGGGTCGGTCGCGGAGACCCGGAACCTCTACGGGGTGCTCTCGGACAACACCGGGAGGCTCGTTGACGAACTGGCCAAGAAGGCGGGCGTGCAACTCGGCCCCGCCATGAGCACGGAGGAGTACATCTCCCTCAATTGCAACGCGGAGAGGGAAATCAAGAACACCGAGTGGCCCCTCCTCGACAAGAAGTTCGCCATCATCGACGCCAAAGCCAAAGCCGTGCGGGCGGACATCAACGCCCTCGACGCCGCCCTCTGACCCGCGGTGCAGATTTTCCACGCTTTCCGCACTCCGCAAAACGTTTTTGCCGCAGCTCCGGGTGAGGGGGCCGGATGGGTAAGAAGCACAAAATCACCCTCGTCTTCGAGGGCAAGGAAATCGAGTGCGACGAGGAGCAGACGATTCTCGATGCCTGCGAGAAGAACGGAATCATGCTCGACTTCAACTGCCGGGAGGGCGCCTGCACCACCTGCGCCGGAAAACTGCGGTCTGGCGAGGTGGAGCAACTGGAGGCGATGGCCATCAACGACGCGCAGAAGGCGAAGGGCTACGTGCTGACCTGCGTCGCGAAGCCCAAATCCGACTGCACCCTGGAAACGGGGTGCATGCACGAACTGGAAGATTAGGCCCTCTTGCGGAACCGCTCGTAGGCATCGACGACCTCCGCGCCCTCCAGCCAGACCAGCCCGCGCCGCCGCCCATACTCCTTCGCCCGGGTCTTGGGCAGCGCCCTGCCGGTCCGGGCGTCCATCATCTCGCACATCACCACGGCCGGCGGGATTCCCGCCATGAGGGCGAGGGCCACGCTGAGTTCGGTCTGCCCCTGGCGCCGCTCCAGGAGCCCCTCGGCGGCCCGGCAGATGGAGACGTGGCCGGGGCTCCGGAACCGCTCGCCGAAGTCCACCTCCTCGCCCCGGAGGGCCTCGTCCACCGCCCGGGCCAACTCGCGGATGGTCCGGGAGCGGTCCACGTCGGTGACGCCGGTGAAGGTGTCGCGGTGGTTGACCCAGAGGGAGAAGGAGGAGCGGGCGTCGTAGGGGAGGCGGAGGTCGGAGACCTTCCGCAGGGGGGCGAACCCGTTCCCCGCGGCCCTCTGGAGGACGTCGGTCATGAAGGGCAGGTGGAGCCGCTCGGCCGCCCCGGGGTGGATGGCGACGCAGATGAGTCCCCCGCCGTCCCTCCGGAAGAGCGCCACGTCGGCGGGGCGGGTGCGGAAGGCGCCCTGGATGAGGTCGGTCTCCCGCTCCCGGTCGTCGGCGTCGTAGAGGAGGGCCGGCAACCCGCGCCGGAGGTCCCGGAGGGCCCGGTCCACCTTGGGGGTTTTTCTCGTCGTGGTCATATGCGTCCCCGATAATGGCAACTCGTGCCAGAGGAGGCGGCGAGATACCCAGCCGCGGATAGACAGGGGCTATCGCCGGTCATATCACTTCTCTGGCTCTTCGACGCCCGCGCCGAGGAACGACGCGCGGGCCATCAAAGAGCCACCTCCGCAGTCACCACGTCCCCGTCCTTGAGTTTCAGGGCCCGCCGGAGTTCCGTCGGGGCGAGGAGTTCGAGCATGTTGGCGGGGTAGTGGGTCCGCTCGGGCAGGATGACCGCGGCGTCGGGATAGGTTCGCTTCCGCGCCCGGTCCGCGGCCAGCGAGGCCCGGAAGCACCGGGCGGGGCCGAAGGTCCTCTCGGGGGTCCGGAACCCCTCGATGGGGAGCCCCGGGACGCCGTCGAGGCGGTGGCGCTGGATTTCGGAATCGCCGTCCAGCCTCAGGTTCAGAGTCCCCGGAAAGGGCTCGAAGCCGAGGCGGGCCCGGAACTGGCGCACGTAGCCCTCCTGCGCCACGTAGTATTGCCCCTCGCCGAGGCCGGTCATCAGCGTCCCGGCGAGGGCGACGGAGGTGGCCGAGGCGGAGAAGAGGCGCCGGTAGTCGGCGAACTCCCGCCGGAGAGTCTCCAGGCCCTGCTGGGTCAGGAGGACCTTCTGGCCCCCGGGGACCATGGTCCGCTTCACCAGCCCCTGCCGCTCCATCGCCTGGAGGCGGCGGGCGGCGGTCTGGGGGCTCGTGCGCCACGACTCCGCGAGCGTGGAGGAGGAGATTTTCACGGGCTCCTGGGCGGCCCCGAGGAGGGCGAGGGCCTTGAGTTCAATCACGGGGGCGGCTCTCATTTTTGAGAATCATCCCACGTTTGATTTAAACCTTCCCCGCGCCGACGAAACCCCGCTCCAGGGGGGAATTCCGGAACCGGCGGACCTCCGCGTCGGCGCGCCGGACCGGCTCCGGAAGTTTCTGTCCCCGGAGCCACTTCCGGGCCAGGGTTTCGGCCGTCTCCACCGAGACCCGGTGGCCCGGAGCAACCACGATGGGAATCGCGCCGGCCCGGCTCTTCAGAAGAACGCCAACTCTCCGGGCTCCCGCGGGGGACTCTCGCAGGTCCCGCAGAGAACCGATCTCGTGACTCCGACGGTCGGCAGGTCGAGCGTCACGCCGATGTGGGTCGCGAGCCCCGCGAACCTCGGGTGGTTCATCCCGGCGCCGTCCACGAAGAGGAGGTCGGGGAGGCGCTTCAGGCGCCCCGGAGGGCGGCCAGGGCGGACTCCATCTCGCGGAAGGCGAGTAAGCCCGGGATGTAGGGGAGGGCCGAAGGGCGGGCGGCGGTCGAGACCTCGACGACCTTTTCGGGACTCTCCAGAACCACGGCCGCGGAGAGAATCCGGTCGCCCAGGTGACCCTGGTCGACGCCGCCGACGAGGCGCAGGGGGCCGAAGCCGTCCTCCCACCGGGCGCGGCGGGCGATGTCGCGCTGAATCGCCGTCATCTCCTCGCGGGAAACCATCGGTCCTTTTCCCCGCGCGAAAGGTCAACAATGGTTCGTTCTGCGTGGGAGGGACGGGTGCTGGCGGGGGACGCCCGCTGGGTCCTCCCGAGGCTCCCGACCCGCGCTTTCGACCTCGTCCTCACCAGCCCGCCCTACTGGCCCTCCGGGGCCCCCGACCGGCGGGGCGAGGTGGGGGCTGAGAGCGACCCCGGGCGATACCTCCGGACCCTCCGGGCGGTGGGGACCGAGGCGAAGCGGTTGCTCAGGCCCGGGGGCTGGCTCGTGATTGTCCTCGGGGACCCGAAGGGGCTGCGGATGCCGTGGCGGGCCGGGGTCGCCTTCCAGAAAGCGGGGCTCATCCCCGGCCTTCCCGCCCGGTGGCTCGCGCCCAACGCCCCCGCATCGCGGCTCGAAACGGTCCTCTTCTTCTCCCGGGGCCGGGCCAGGTGCCGCCGGGGGTGCGAGGTGCCCCACGGGGGGCTCTGGACCCTGATGCGACCACCCCCCCGGGAGAACTACGACGTGCTGCCCGAGGAGATGGCGGTCGCCGTCATCGAGGGGCACTGCCCGGCGGGGGGGAGGGTGCTCGACCCGTTCCTCGGATGGGGGACGGTGGCGGAGATGGCCCAAACACTGGGGCGAAAGTGGTGCGGGGTGGAGTTGGACCCTGAGGTGGCGCGTAGGACTCAGGGGAGATTGGAGAGACTCTGACGAGAAGACACTCCGTGAAGTGCTCGAAAGGTGTGCTAAAGAGGTAGGTGGAGGCTTCGAATAAGCCCATCCAAAAAGTGGAGAGACGCGGGCCCCGGATTGATTTTTATAGGAGGTGATCCACCCGCAGATTCCCCTACGGGTACCTTGTTACGACTTAACCCTCCTTACAGAACACCGATTCGAACGGCGCCGCGCGCCGGCCTCATCGGAGCCCCGCTCGGATGGTTTGACGGGCGGTGTGTGCAAGGAGCAGGGACATATTCACCGCGTTATGTTGAAACGCGATTACTACGGATTCCATCTTCATGGGGGCGAGTTACAGCCCCCAATCAGTACTGGGGCCAGGTTTCGGGGATTGGCTTCCCCTCTCGGGGTCGCAGCCCATTGTCCTGACCATTGTAGCCCGCGTGTAGCCCGGGAGATTCGGGGCATACTGACCTACCGTAGCCCGCTCCTTCCTCCGCTTTAGCAGCGG
>CAZANW010000036.1:0-21456 GCA_964486625.1 uncultured Halobacteria archaeon | reverse complement strand
GGGAGTCGAGTGGTAGGGCCCGGGGTTCGTGAGCGCCAAGTGCGGGGTCGGTTCCCGAATGCCTGAACCCGTTGGGGAGAGGAAGGGGGGCGGAGCCCTCCTCCCCACTCAATTCCGGTCCAATTCCTCGCCCCCTCCCCGGCGCAGTTGGGGCTGTCCGGATTTGAACCGGAGTCCGGAGGTCCCAAACCTCCAAGGATACCAGGCTACCCCACAGCCCCGTGGGTCTGCGATGACACTTTGCCGTCCCCGTTCAAACGCTTTCAGGCGGTGGCGTGGGGCTTTCCTTCAACCAAAGAGGGCGCTGAGCCCCTCGATTCCGCTCTCTTCCTGCTTCTCTTCCTTCTTCTTCTCCTCCTTCTTCGCCTCTCCGCCCGCGGCGGGGGCGGCGGCCGCTGGGGCTGCGGCCACCACGGGGGCTGCGGCGGCCTTCTGGAGAATCTCGTCGAGGTTCTTCCCGTCCAGGGCGGCGACCAGCGCCTTGGCCCGGGTCGAGTCGGCCTTGGCGCCGGCGGCTTTCAGGACGCTGACGATGGCCTCGTCGGTGATTTTCTGCTTCGCCCCGTGGAGGAGCAGGGCGGCGTAGACATACTCCATGGTTCGGGGCCTCCTATGGGGCTGGGGGTATAAGGTTTTCGAGCGACTTGGCTTGCCGCAGCGCTTTCCCCAAAATCGCTTCCATGGCCTCCGGCTCGTAAACCTCCCCCTCCACCGCGAGGGCCAGGGCCCGCCGGTAGGCCCGCGCCAAGAGTTCGGGCAGGAGGTCTGGCTCCGGGAGGGCCAGTTCGAGCGCGAACCCCCGGGCTTGGGAGAGCGCCCGGGCGATGTCGGCCTCCGTCCGGGCCTCGTCAATCCGCAGCACGTCGGGCAGGTAGAGGGTCTGCCCCTCCAGGACCGCCCGCAGGGAGACCCCCTGGTCCACGGGCTTGACCTCCAGCTTGGCGAGGATGTCTGCCCGCTTGGGGTCCACCCGCTCCCCCTTCTTCACCGCCACGAAGGACTTCCGGAGGACCACCTTGCCCGCCTCCACGGCGGCGGGGAACCCGGCGGCCTGGAGTTCGGCCAGGACCGGCCCCGGCTTGAAGGGGGTGGGTCCGGCGGGGACCTCGATGTCCGCGGGGGCGACCGAGCCCGGCTTCAGCGGGGCCTTGCGCCGGTGGGCCTCCACCCGCTTGAAGAGGCGGAAGGGGTCATGCTTCGAGAGGACAAGGGCGCTCTGGTCGGTCACGTGGGGCTCGAGGCCCTTGCGCCCGTTGTCCATGAGCCGCCGGAGGAGGCTGTTCTTGACCACCCGGACCACGGTCCCCTCCTTGAGCAGCTCCTTCCGCAGTTGCTGGAACTGGTCGGCGGGCACGTCCCGGAAGGAGGCGAGGGCCACCACGGGGTAGTCCTTGGCCATTTTCCTGAGCCGCGCCAGTTCGTCCTTCTTCCACTGCTTCGACCTCATTTGACCCTCACCGGCGGCCCCATGGTGGTCTTGAGGTAGGCCGACCGGATGTTCTGCTCCCCCCGCTCCAGTTTGCCCTCCACCTTCTCCAGGACCGCCCTGAGGTTCGTGGCAATCTCCTCGGGCTTCATGGCCCGGGTCCCAACGGGCACATGGAAGGTGGGCTTGTCCTTGGTCCGGACCCGGATGGCGCGGCGCATCCGCGCGAGGACTGCGGTGACGTCGCCTCCCATGGGGACCGGGACCGGCATCATGCCCCGGGGGCCCAGGATGGGCCCGAGGCTCTTCCCGATGGAGGGCATCAGGGGCGCCTCGGCGGCGAAGGCGTCGAACTGCTGGACCAGGCGCCGGGCCGCCTTCTTGTCCTTCCCCAGGGCGTCAATCTGCTCGGGGGCGATGACCCGGGCCCCCGCCTTCTCGGCCTTGAGGGCGAACTCGCCCCGGCCGAAGACCGCCAGCCGGGGCTCCCGGCCGGTCCCGTGGGGCAGGAGGACCTCCTCATCGATGCGGTTCTGGGGCTTGCTCAGGTCCACCCCGGCGAGGTTCACCGCGAGTTCCACCGACTCCTTGAACTTGCGCGGGGGGGAGGCCTCCAGGACCTTCTTGACGGCCCCCTCGATGTCGAGTTTCTCGGCTTTCTCGGGCATCCCCCCCCTGGGGCGCATCGGGCTTATAAACCTGTGAGGGGGGTCGGGGGGCTATTGCCGTTCCCGCCATGTCTTGTTGCACTTCGTGCAGCGGTAGAAGCGGGTCTCCGGCTCATCCGCTCCCCGCATCTGCCTCAGCCACCAGTAGGCCTCCCCGTTCCCGCAGGCGGGGCACTGGGTCTTGGTGACGGGGAGGCCCACCACCGGCTCGTCCACGATGAGGATGCCCCGGTCCTCCCTCTTGCGGGGCATCGCCACGGGCTCGGGCTCAGCCTTCGCTGTCGGAGCCTTCTCGAAGCCGCAGGAGAGGTTGCGGCACTTCACGACGTCGCCGGACTTCTTCATCAGGCTCTTGCACTTCGGGCAGAACTCCATTCGTGAGCGGTGAGGCGGGGGAATAAACCCTTTCCGTGCGAGTTCCAGTAGCCCCCATGGCCCGCGTCGAGCCCCGCGAGTTCCTCTTCGACTTCACACTCGGCGGCGGCCTCGTGGCGGGGGCGGTGGCGCTGGCGGCCATTTTCGGCGGGGTGGTCGCGGGCGTCGTGGCGGCGCTCCCCATCCGGCTCGCGGTCTCCCTCGGCTTCCTCCAGGCCCGGACCCCGGAGGCGATGGACGCGGCGGTCCGCGGGATGCTCTCGGCGGCCGTCGGCTACTCCGCCTTCGTGGGGCTCTTCGCGCTCCTCTGGAGGCCCGCGGGGTTCTGGCCGGCGCTCGGGGTCGGGTTCGGGGCGAGCGTGGGGGTCACGGCGGGCGTCGTGGCGCTGGCGGGCTGACAAAAGCCGACGCAGTCGAGGCCTTTAAAGCGGAACGAGGTCTACAAAAATGCGAAACCAATCATCGATCTTTTTCTGAACTGGATTGGCGGGTTGCTCATCCTCCGGGGAATCGCTTTTTTCTCGGTCTTTGGACTCGTGGACGGGTTCGCGGTTATGATTGCACTGGTTGTCCTCGGAGCTACGATTCTTGTCCCCGTGATTCGTCTTTTGGCTCATCTCAGGTCAAAGAAGCAATCTTAACCCTTCTCGGGGCCGCTCGACGGGCCGCGCGCTCGGCGCCCTACTCGGCGCTCGCTTCGCTCGCGCCTCGTCGGCGGCTGTGGTGTGCGCTCGCGAGGCTCGCGCACACCACACAAATGCCGCCTACGGGCGCCGTCGCGCGGCGGCCCTTGCGCTTGCGACGGCTGCTTCTCTAATTCGTTCTGCTTGGCGGCGTCGTCTTTGTTCTAAAGCAGCCCCACGGCGAGCAGCACCGCGAACATCCCGGCGAGGTAGAGGTTCGACAGGTGGAACACGGTCCCCCCCTGCGAGGGATCCGACAGCAGCCGGAGGTTCTGGAATGCAAAAACCAGCCCGAGGGCCCCCACCGCAGCCGCGTAGGGGAGGCCGTAAACCGGGACCATCACGAGGGTGAAGGGGACCAGCGCGAGGTTCGAGAGGGCGGCCCACCGCGCGGCCTTCTCCTCGCCCGCCACCACGGGAAGCATCGGAACCCCCGCCCGCGCGTAGTCCTCCTTGTAGCGGATGGCGAGCCCCCAGAAGTGGCCCGGCGTCCAGAGGAAGATGAGGAGCGCGAGGAAGAGCGCCGGGAGCCCGACGCCTCCCGTGGCCGCGGCCCACCCCGCGAGGGGGGCGAAGGAGCCCGCCGCGCCGCCAATCACGATGTTCCAGGGGGTCCGCCGCTTCAGCCAGAGGGTGTAAACACCGATGTAGAACGCCGAGCCCCCGGCGACGAAGAGGAGGGTCACGGGGTTCAGAAGCCACGCCGCGGCGAGGCCCGCCCCGATGGCCCCGAGGGCGAAGGCGAGGGCCCGGCGGGGGCGCACGCGGCCCGTGGGGAGGGGCCGGAGGGCGGTCCGGCTCATGAGGGGGTCGATGTCCCGGTCGAGGTAGGCGTTGAGGGCGAGGGAGCCCCCGACCGAGAGGTAGCCCGCCGCGAGGAGGAGGGCGAGGGCGCGGGGGTCGAACGCCTGGCCCGCGGCGAGAAGGAACCCGGTGACCCCGGCCAGCAGGTTCAGGAGGGTGAGGCGGGGCTTCGTCAGGGAGAGGAGGTCCCGGATCGGGGACGGGGGAGGCATGTCGCTGACCCTCTCCAGGGCCAGCCGGGGAGCCTCTACGGCCGCCATCTCAGGCGCTCCCGGCCCCGGCCGCGGGCGCGTGGCGGGCCCGGAATGCGATGTAGAGCAGGAGGGCGAAGACGGCGAGGGCCAGGGCTTGGTGGGCCGTGACCACCACCGGGTTCAGGCCAGCGGCGATGGCGGCCTGCCCGAGGAGCGCCTGGAGGAGCAGGAGGGAGAGGGCCCCCGCGCACAGGCCGAGCGTCCTCCGGTCCTCCTTGCGGTTCTTGAAAGCCAGCGCGAGCATGCCCAGGACCAGGAGCCCGAGGACGCCCACGAGCGCCCGGTGGAGCATCTCCGCCGCGGATTCGGCGCAGAGGATTCCGGGCGGGCAGGCCGCCCCCTCCCCGAGGGCCTTCACGTAGGCGCCGGCCACCATCACGCCGAACGTGGTGAGGGCGGCTCCCGAAGCCAGCGCCTGGAAAATCCTCATGGGCGGGTCACTTGCCGCCCAGGAGCCGCTTCATCCAGGTCCCGCCGCTCCCGCTGTGGTCCCCCGGCGCCGCGGCCAGGACCGGGACGCCGTCGAAGTTGTGGGGCGGGGGAGGCGAGGAGACGGTCCACTCCAGGCCCGAGCCGCCCCAGGGGTTGTTCCCCGCGGCGGCCCCGTGCTTGCGGCTCCGCAGGAAGTTTGCCACCATGATGAGTTGGGAGAAGCCGAGGATGAAGGCCCCCACGGTCGAGAGCATGTTCAGGGGGCCCCAGCCAGTGTCGGCGGAGTAGGTCACGATGCGCCGGGGCATCCCCATCATGCCGAGGTTGTTCATGGGCCAGAAGGTCAGGTTGAACCCGATGAAGGTGAGGAGGAAGTGGAGTTTCCCGAGCCCCTCGTGATACATCCGGCCGGTGATTTTCGGGAACCAGTAGTAGAGGCCCGCGAAGAAGCCGAAGACGGTCCCCCCGAAGAGGACGTAGTGGAAGTGGGAGACCACGAAATAGGTGTCCTGGAGGGGGATGTCGAGCGGAATCGAGGCGAGGAAGATGCCGGTGATGCCCCCGATGGTGAACATCGCCACGAGGCCGAGGGCGAAGAGCATGGGGGTCTTGAAGTGCAGCTTGCCGCCCCAGAGCGTCGCGAGCCAGTTGAAGATTTTGATTCCGGTCGGGACGCCGACGAGGTAGGTGGTCAGCATCATGATGGTCCGGAGGCTCTGGGGCACGCTGGTGGTGAACATGTGGTGGACCCAGACGACGAAGGAGATGAACCCGATGGCCGCCATGGCGACGGCCATGGCCCAGTAGCCGAAGATGGGGCGGCGGGAGAAGACCGGGATGACCTCGGAAACGATGCCGAAGGAGGGCAGGACGAGGACGTAGACCTCGGGATGGCCGAAGAACCAGAAGAGGTGCTGCCAGAGGACCGGGTCGCCGCCCAGGGCCGGGTTGAAGAAGCCGGTGCGGAGGGTGAGGTCGAGGTAGAGCATGACGAGGGCAGCCGTGAGGACCGGCATCGCCAGGAGCAGGAGGAAGACGGTGACGAGGACCGACCAGGTGAAGAGGGGCATCCGGAGCCCCATGGTCGGGGCCCGCATGCGGAGAATCATTGTCAGGAAGTTGATGGAGGTGGCGATGGAGGAGGCCCCGAGGAAGAGGAGCCCCAGGATGGCCAAGTCGGCGGCGGGCCGCGCGAGGCCGGTGCCCGCCCCCGTCGAGTAGGGTGCGTAGAGCGTCCAGCCCATGTCGGGCCCGCGGCCCGTCAGGAGACCGGAGTAGAGGACGATTCCGCCCGCGGGGATGAGCCAGAAGGAGAGGGCATTGATGCGGGGGAAGGGGAGGTCCTTGGCGCCGATTTGGAGGGGGACCACGTAGTTGGCGAAGCCCGAGATGATGGGCATGCCCACCAGGAACACCATGGAGAGGCCGTGGAGGGTGAAGAGGGCGTTGTACTGGTCGGGGGAGACCAGGGTGTTGTCGGGGACGGCCAGCTGGGCCCGGATGAGGAGGGCGGCCGACCCGGCGATGAAGAAGAAGACGAGGCCGGTGAGGATGTAGAGGAGGCCAATCTCCTTGTGGTTCGTGGTGGTGAGCCAGTGGAGCAACTTCTCCACGAACTCGGACCTTTCCGGTTTCGCCGTGTCGTAGGCCATCAGGCAACCCCTCCCCGCGCCTTCTCCGCGCGCCAGGCGTCGAAGGCCGCGGGCTCCATGACGACGACGGTGGCCAGCATCCGGGCGTGGGCGAGGCCGCAATATTCCGCGCACTGGGCGCGGTAGGAGCCGGTCTGCGTGGCGTTGAACCACAGGGTCGTCGACTGGCCGGGGACGGCGTCCTGCTTCAAACTGAAGTCGGGGATGTAGAATGCGTGGATGACGTCGCGCGAGGTGAGTTGGAGGACCACCGGCTTGCCCGCGGGGACCCTCAGTTCGTTGGCCGTCTTGAACCCCTCCGGGTAGGTGAAGTCCCACCCCCACTGGTAGGCCTCGACTTTGACGGCCAAGTTCTCCCCGGGGGGCGGGTGCCAGAGGAAGTTCAGGGGCCCGATGGAGATGGCGGCCAGGAAGAGGACGATGATGGTCGGGATGACCGTCCAGGTGACTTCGACCTTCCGGCTGCCCCGGTGGGGCGGAATCTGGCCCGCCACCGGGGCGTCCCCGGGCTCCGGCTGACCCGGCCGCGCCCGGAACTTGAACATGGCGACCGCCATCCAGGTGAAAACCAGGATGGCCACTCCCAGCGCCGGCCAGAAGAACAGCCAGAACAGGTCGTTCACGACTTGCGTGCTGACCGCCTGCATTACCGGCTCACCCCCGCGCCTTCCGGCCCCTTCTCCGCGCCAGGAGCAGGACCGCGCCCGCCGCCGCGAAGTAGGCTGCCGTCTCGGCGCTCAGGACAGAGGTCGTGCCGGGGCTGTAGGCGAGCCGGAGGCTCGTGGTAAAGAGGGTCAGGAAGAGTCCCACGACGAGCAGAAGCAGGGCCGCCGTTCGCAGGTTCGCGGCCCGCGGGTCGGGCTGCCCGGCCACGCTCCGGTTCTTGAAATAGAGGGGAAGGAGGACCAGGAACACGTAGAACGCGGCCGAGGCCGCCATGATGGCCAGGACGGCGTAGAGGGGCACCTCCGCAGCGGCGAGCAGGAAAGCCATAAAGAACAGTTCCCGGCGCCCGTTTAAAACATGACGCTCTCGCGGTCGGAGCCATTGCTACTTCCTGTCCGGGGGCGCGGCCTCGCCGACCGGGATTCCTGGCTCCCCGGTCGCGGCCGGAGCGGGGAAGCGCCCCGCTTCGCCACCCCCTGTCGCCGGGACTGCCTCGGCCCCTCCGAGTTCCCGGGGCACGGTCCCGGGGGCGCCGCCCACCGTCGGGTTGGGGAAGGCGGCGAGGATGACCATCAGGATGGCCAGGAAGAGGACGGGAATCGCGGCCATTATCTGGACCGGTCGGGGCTCGAACTTCAGGTGCATGTAGAACATCACGATGAGGAGCGCCTTGATGGTGGAGATGCCGAGGATGATGGACGCCCGGGCCGCGCTGGCGGGGCTGTTCCGGGCGATGAGAATCTCCCCTGTGAGAAGGGAGGCGAGGGTGACCCCGATGAGGACGAGGAAGATGATGGTGTAGCCCTTGGCCTTCAGGCCGACGGGGGCTCCGGGATGGACCGCTTCAGCCATTTTTTGCCACTCCTTGTTTACGCCCCGCTCGCGCACGCTCGGCGGCCTCGCCCTCGCGCTCACTTCGTTCGCGCTCGGGCCAGCGCCGCTCCTCGGACCTCGCTTCGCTCGGTCCTCGTCGCAAAAATGGCGCTGTCGGCCGCCTCGCTTGTGCGCGAGCTCGCACAAAAACAGGTCGAGCGCCAAAAGGGGCCGTTGCAATCGCAAGGGCCGCAGCGCGACGGCGGGCGTCGGCGGCAATAGTGTGGTGTGTGCGAGCATCGCGAGCGCACACCACCGCCGCCGATGAGGCCCGAGCGACCGAAGGGAGCGAGGGCCGAATAGCCCGCCGAGCGCGCGGCCCGTCAAGTGACTCCATACTGGGTAAACTGGAGCGGTGAATGGCGGTCATAGCAGGTAGAACAGCGGGAACAGGAAGACCCACACGATGTCCACGAAGTGCCAGTAAATCCCGAAATACTCTATCGTGGCGGCCTTCGCCCCCATGAGACCCCCCTTGAGCACCTTGAACAGCAGGTAGGAAAGCGTGACGCAACCCCCGATGACGTGCGCGCCGTGGGTCCCGGTGATGGTGAAGAAGAGGGTCGGGATGAGCCCCCGGCCCGGGGCGAACCCCTCGCGGATGATTTCGCTCCAGTCGAAGGCCTTGATGGTGAGGAAGGAGAGCCCGAGGGCGAGGGTCACCCCCAGCCAAGCGGCCGTGGCGCGCTTGCGCGACTCGCGGGCGTAGTGGAGGGCGAGGACCAGGGCGAGGCTGCTCGTGAGGAGGACGTAGGTCTCGAGGCCCCCGATGACGGGGTTCAGCATCTTCCGCTCGAAGGCGTTCGGCAGCTCCGGGTTGCGAAGCCGATACATGACGTAGGTCCCGATGAGACCGCTGAAGAGCAGAATCTCCGACGCGATGAGGAGCCACATCCCGATTTTCCGGTTCTCGACGCGGGTGAAGGGCTCCGCCCCCGCCACCTCCGGCCCGTGGGACAGTCCGCGGAAGTCGTCCCGGAGCCACTTGGCGAGCCCGGTCCCGAAGACGGCGATGGCGACGGCGAAGGGCCCGAAGCCGGCGAGGAGGCCCGCGAGGGCGACGAAGGCCCCGGCGAGGGTCAGGCGGGACCATCCCTCGTAGCGGCGGCCGATGAGAAAGAGGGCGGCCCCGAGGGCGGCCGCGCCCACGCCGGGCACGTTGGCCCAGGCGCCCCCGAGGGGTCCGACGGCGAACCCCGCGACGCCGAACGCGCCCCCCACGGCGAGGAGGAGCGGCCAGAGGCTGCCGTGGTGCTCCTCCGCCGGAGCTGCGGGGGAGGCCCCGTGGGAGGGCTCGGACATGGCGGGTCCAATCAGTCGCAAGTCTTAAAAACTTCTCCCGAGGTGACAGTATCGGATGCCAGTAACGTATCTGCGCGGTTTCCTATGTATTTTTCCGCGCAACCCGCCCGTAGTGGAGGAGTGGCTGTGAAAACCGGCGACCCCGCTCCCGATTTCGAACTGCCCGACGCCGCCGGGAAGAAGGTGCGCCTGAAAGACTTCGCCGGCAAGAGGCCGGTGGTTCTCTACTTCTATCCGAGGGACGAGACCCCCGGCTGCACCGCCGAAGCGTGCGCCTTCCGCGACTCCCACGAGGCGTTTCGGGAGACGGGCGCCGAGGTCATCGGGGTGAGCAGCGACTCGGAGGAGTCCCACCGGAAGTTCGCCGAGCGCCACCGCCTGCCCTTCACGCTGCTGTCCGACCACGGCGGGAAAGTGCGGAAACTCTACGGGGTGCCGCCGACCATGGGATTGCTGCCGGGGCGGGTGACCTGCGTGATTGACAAGAAGGGGGTCGTGCGGCACGTGTTCGACTCCCAGTTCAACCCGAAGAAGCACGTGAGCGAGGCGCTGCGGATTTTGAAGGAGACCGAAAGCGAGTAAAGTCGGGGACCTTTTGTCGAAGCCCGGGACCAAGGTCCGGATGGGCGCTACGCAGAGCCCGCGTGCCAATCGTCTCGCCCGCGAGCAGTCCCCCTACCTCCTCCAGCACGCCCACAACCCCGTGGACTGGTTCCCGTGGGGCCCCGAGGCGTTCGAAAAGGCGAAACGCGAGGACAAGCCCGTCTTCCTCTCCATCGGCTACTCCACCTGCCACTGGTGCCACGTGATGGAGAGGGAGTCGTTCGAGGACCCCGAGGTGGCGCGGCTGATGAACGAGGCGTTCGTGAGCATCAAAGTGGACCGCGAGGAGCGGCCCGACATCGACGCACTCTACATGTCGGTCTGCCAGATGGCCACCGGGAGCGGCGGCTGGCCCCTCACGATTGTGATGGCCCCCGACGGCAAGCCCTTCTTCGCGGCGACCTACATCCCGAAGACCGCCCGCTTCGGCCGCGTCGGGATGCTCGAACTGGTCCCCCGCATCCGGGAGATGTGGGCGAAGCAGAGGCCGCAACTGCTGGAGTCGGCGGAGCAGATTGCGCAGGCCATCCGCGACTCGTCGAAGGTGCCTCCCGGGGATGAACTGGGGCCCGACGTGCTGGATGCCGCCTACGAGCAGTTGGCCCGCCGTTTCGACGAGGTGAACGGGGGCTTCGGGACCGCGCCGAAATTCCCGACGCCCCACAACCTCCTCTTCCTGCTCCGCTACTGGAAGCGGTCCGGGAACCCGAAAGCGTTGGAGATGGTCGAGCGCACCCTCCGGGCGATGCGGCTCGGGGGCGTCTTCGACCACGTCGGGTTCGGCTTCCACCGCTACTTCACCGACGCCGAGTGGCTGGTGCCCCACTTCGAGAAGATGCTCTACGACCAGGCGCTCCTCGCCCTCGCCTGCACCGAGGCGTTCCAGGCGACCCGGAAGGAGGAGTTCCGGAAAGTGGCGGAGGAGATTTTCGAATACGTTCTGCGCGACATGCTATCGCCCGAAGGCGGTTTCTTCTCCGCCGAGGATGCCGACAGCGAGGGGGAGGAGGGAAAGTTCTACCTCTGGACCCTCGCCGAGATGGGAGAGGTCATCGGGGCCGATGACGCCGGGTTCGCCGCGAAAGTCTGGAACGCCGAATGGGGCGGAAACTTCATCGAGGAGGCAACGGGCCGCCGGAGCGGCGGCAACATCCTCTTTCTCGCCAAGACCCCCGAGGAACTCGCCTCTTCGCTGGGGCTTCCGGCCTCCGCCCTCCGGGAAAGGCTGGAGTCGGTCCGCCGGCGGCTCTTCGCGGCCCGGGCGGAAAGGGTCAGGCCTCTCCGGGACGACAAAATCCTGGCCGACTGGAACGGCCTCATGGTGGCGGCCCTCGCCCGGGCCGCACAGGCGTTCGAGCAACGGACCTATGAGCGGGCGGCCGTGAAAGCGGCCGGTTTCCTGCTGTCGAGGATGCGCGATTCCCGGGGGCGGTTCCTCCACCGGTTCAGGAGCGGCCAAGCCGCGATTCCCGGAACCGCCGAGGATTATGCCTTCCTCGTTTGGGGTCTCCTCGAACTCTACGGGGCAACCCACGACGCGCGCTGGCTGGAGGCGGCCCTCCGGCTCAACCGCGACCTCCTCGACCGGTTCTGGGACTCCGTCGGGGGCGGGTTCTTCCTCACCCCCTCCGACGGCGAGCCGCTCATCGCCCGGACCAAGGAAATCCACGACGGCGCCATCCCCTCCGCCAACTCGGTCGCGATGCTGAACCTCCTCCGCCTCGCCCGCATCACAGGCGACGCGGCCCTGGAGGAGAAGGCCGCCGCCGTTGGCCGCGCGTTCGCCGGGGCGGTGCGGCCCATGCCCGCGGCCCACGCGATGCTCATGTGCGCGCTCGACTTCGCGGTCGGCGCATCCGGGGGCGGCGCCGAGCCGCGCCTTGGCGTGGCCTCGGGGCCCGCGAAGGAAGTCGTCGTCGTCGGGAATCCGGGAGCCCCGGACACGAAGGCGATGTTGGACGCCCTGCGCGGGGAGTTCGAGCCCCGGTCGGTCGTCCTCTTCAAGCCCTCGAACGAGGAGGCCCCGGCCATCGAAAAAATCGCACCCTGGACCCGGGACCTCCGGGCGAAGGGCGGCAAGGCCACCGCCTACGTCTGCGCCAACTTCACGTGCGAGATGCCGACGACCGACCCGGCGAAGATGGCCGAACTTCTCAGAAAATAGGCCACCGATAACGATTTCCTGACTCTGTCGCACCTTGCGGCGCTCCTCGCCCCGCCCCTCGGGCAGAGCGGGGCCGAAAGTATTTCACCCGCCGAGGAAACCGTCACCCATGGCCGAGGAGCGCCCCCCGAGCGTCGAGGAGGCCGTCCGGCGCCTCGCCGAGGTCGAGGAGGAAATCAACGCCCAGACCCGCTTCGAACTCCTCGCCCGCCGGGCCGAGGCCCTGGAGAAGCAGGTGAAGGAACTCAACGCGGCCCTCGCGGCCTGCCTGAAGCGCGAGGAGGGCGAGGCCCTCTTCCGGACCTTCGAGGCGGGCCTCCGGGAGCACGCGGAGAAGAAGGCCGCGGCCCTGGAGGAGGCGGCGAAGGAGTATGTCCGGCGCCTCTCCGACATCGACGCCGAAATCATCGAGAAGATGCGGCGCATGGAGAGGTTCTTCGCCCGCGTCAACGACCTGGAGACCGAGGCGAAGAAACTGCGCGAGAGCCTCTCGGTGGCGGTGACCCGGGAGGAACTCGCGAAGGAGAAAGTCGCCATCGAGGAGCGCCTGATGAAGGCGGAGATTCCGAGGGACGCGTTCGACGACCTCTGGAGCCAGTTGAAGAGCCTGCGGGCCCTGGTGGACACCCTGCCCCGGAGGACCGAGATGGTGGACCTGAGGAAGTCGCTGCGGAAGGAGGAACTGGCCGACCTCCAGAAGGAGGCGCAGGCGGAAGCCGAGGCCCAGAGGAAGGCTCTGGAGGGAGCGGTGAAGGACCTCTCCCAGGTGGACGCGGAAATCATCGCGAAACTGAAGCGGATGGAGCGGTCTCTGGAGAGGCTGAGCGATCAGGTGATGGGTGTGAGGAAGCTCGCGGTGGTGGAGTCCCGCGGCGACCCCTCGCCCCGCGCCGCCCCCGGATAAACGGCTCGCTTACGCCCGCGCCGCCGGGGAGGCCGTGAGTCCGGGCGGCGCGATGACCTCGACCGCGTCGATGTCCACGCCGCTGACGCACTTGATCGGCTCCTGGCTCTCGTCGCTGAGGATGACCCGGGTGAAACCGTCGGGAGTCCGGGAGGTCGGGTCGAAGTCCACGCGCGCGACCTCCTCCCCACCGAGGGGCCACGCGGGGGACGCGGAAATCCGGATGTAGGCCAGGGTCCGGTTGCCGATACTCTCGACGATCGGGGTCCAGGGCTTGGAGGGGACGATGAGCGAGGGGCCCGTGACCTCGTAGATGAGCAGGTCCCGGACATCCCTCGCCGGAATCGGGAGTTCCAGGACCAGCCGCCCGCCGATGCCGAGGGAGACATACTTGTTGTCGGGCGGGCCCACGGCGTTCTTGGGGTCGTTGGGCGGGCACTGCGTCGTCTGGATGCGTCCCTGCCTGAAATCCACCACCGAGGTGGCGTAGAACCCCGAGGGCGGCCCGCCCCGGGGCCATAAGGCGACGGCGGCGAGGAGCGCGACGACGATGACCGCGGCGACAACCCACCGCGGGACCGGGGGCGGCGGGGGGCCCGGGGAGGCGGCCATCCGGTTCCGTCAGTTCCCGCGCTTAAAGCGTTTCTTGAGCAGGAGCGCCGTCATCGCCAGCGCTCCAGTCGCAACCGCGGCGTAGCCGATGGGGAGCCCCTGCGGCTGCGGAACGGCCGCCGGCGAAGCGCTCCCCGGTCCCGCCGCCAGTTCGACTCTCCTGCCTGAGAACGCTCCGTCCACCCAGACTTCGATGGAGAGGGGCTCCCGGGAGAGGACGGGGAGAACCGCTTTGCCGGAGGGGTCGGCACGGCCCGAGGCGAGGGTCCCGGCGGGCCCCCTCAGTTCCACCGGCGCGCCCTCCCCGGGCCCGCCGTCCCGCAGAACCGTGACGGTGATGTAGGCGTTCCAGACCCGGGCCTCGCCGAGGGTCACTGGAGAAACCCGCTCCGGCTCCACCGTCACTTGGAGGGCGCCCAGGGCGGGGATGGCGAACGACAGGAGGAGCGCCAGGGCCAGGACCACAGGCCCCCTCATTTGAGGACGCGCCGGATTTCGAGGACCCAGAGTCCAACGGCGGCGAAGATGGCGACGGTCGGCGCCTCGAGTCTCAGGAAGGCGTCCCAGGATTCAAGGAGGTCCGTTCCGTAGGTGCCCGACACCGCGAGAACCATGCTGGCGGAGATGGCCAGGGCGGCGATGGCCATGATGGCCAGGAAGAACCGCCGGAAAGCCTCGAAGTGGAGGAAGAGCCTGGCCTTCACCAGGTCCGGCTCCCGGAGGATGTGGAGCATTACGAGCAGGGACATCCCGATGGCGAAGAGTTGGGGGACGGAGAACACGAGTTGGCCGTAGGGCGTGATGCTCATCGGACCATCCTCCACAGTTTCAGCAGGCCCGCGCCGACGACCGCGGCCACAGCCATCGTGAGGGTCTGGTTCTGGAAGAAGCCGCCCCACGATTCGAAGGTCGGGGCCGGGGCGATCCCGGCGATGGTGTAGGCGTAGGTGAAACCCTCCGCCACGAAGGCGAAGGCGACGATGAAGAGGAACCGGCGGCTGAACCGGGAGTAGTTCAGGAACATCTTGGCCTTGACCAGGTCGGGCCTCCGGAGGAAGTGAAGCATGGTCAGGAGGATGATGGACACAGTCCCCAGGCCGGCCGCGAGGATGATCCCACGGATCAGGAGGCCGGCGGCCATCGCTACCGATTCAGCAAATCCCGGGAAAAAGACATTACTTCAGCATCTTCCGCAGACCGAGGCATCGGATGCCGATTCCCGCGAACACTGCAAGGGTGCGCGTTTCATTCCTGAGAACGCGCCCCACGACTCGAAACTCGCATCCCGACTGCCGGTGCTCGTGCCCTGCCGCGAACTTCGTTCGCGGGAGGGCATCGTCCACCGGCCCCCGCCCCCCCTACGGACATTGGGACGCTCCTCCGGCGGGCTTCTGCTCCCGCGGCTCCGCGGCGGCCCGGGGGTGCCTCGGCATGTGCGGTGGATAGAGGGCCCCGGCGAGGCGCTTCTCGACCATCCACCCGAAGAAGAGGTGCCTCATCCGCCACCGGGCCACGGGCCCGTAGGCCACCGCCGCGGCCCGCGCGATGGGGTTCGCGACGTTCTCGTTCCACTTTCGGTCGGCGAACAGGGAGCAGAAGAAGAGGGACTCCAGCATCGCCTTGTCCTGGGTGGCCAGGGGGGCCGTCATCCACCCGAAGTCGGCCCATCCATCCAGGGAGTCCGGGGGCGCGAAGTAGCCCTTGCGGACCACGTAGTCGTAGAGTTCGGTCCCGGGGTAGGGGGTGAAGATGTGGATGCCCGCGATGCGGGCCCGCGGGTTCTCCCGCAGGAGTGAGAAGACGAAGTCCACGGTCTGCTTCAGGTCCTCCCGGGTCTCCTCGGGGAACCCGCACATGAAGTTGAAGTGGGCGATGATGTTCGTGCCGCGGAGCCGCCGGTTGACGGCCCGGACCTGGTCCAGGGGGATGTTCCTCTTCACCATCCGGAGTATTCTCTCCGAGGCCGACTCGACGCCAAAGATGAGCCGGACGCAGCCGCTCCGCTCCACGAGGCGCAGCATGGCGTCGTCCATCCGCAGCGCGTTGTTGACCCGGATGCCCTGGACCTCCCAGCGGATGTCGATGGACTCCTGCAGGATGCCCCGGCAGATTTCTTCCAGCCGCTGCCTCTGGATGATGACCTCGTCGTCCACGAACCAGATGTTCTCCGCTCCGAGGTCGCGCACCTTGCGGATGAGGGCGACCGTGCGCTCCGCGCCGAGCATCCGCCACTTCCGGTCGTTGTAGACCGTGTTGTAGCAGTAGGTGCAGGGGTAGGGGCATCCCCGGGAGGACTGGAGGTAGAGGGTCCGCAGCCCCATGTAGAGGGGCATGTAGTCCCGGACGTTGACGAGGTGGAAGGGCGGGTCGGGGAGGGAATCCATGTCGAGGAAGGGGCGCTCGGGGTTGGCGCGGATTCGCCCCCCTTCCTTCCACCAGAGGCCGCGGACCTCCTGGACCTTCCCGCCGTCCCCGAGCGCCCCGGCCAGTTCCAGGAAGGTCTCCTCCCCCTCCCCCTTCACCACGAAGTCCACCCGCGGGTCCCGGAGGGTCTGCTCCGGCAGCAGGGAGGCGTGGATGCCGCCCCAGACCACGGGCACGTCGGAGTTTTCCTTCACGACCCGCGACGCATCGAGGGCGCCGCGAATCTGGGGCCCGGTCATGGCTGTGGTCCCGACCAGGAGGGGCCCGGCCCGGAGTTCGGAGACGAGACGCTCCCTCCACCTCCGGTCGAGGCGCTGGTCGATGAGTTTCACCCGGTAGCCGCGGGCGTCCACCAGGCTCGCCGCCTCGAGGAGCGCGAGGGGGAGGGCCGGGGCGCTCCGGATGGAGTCCATGTTGCCCACCACCGGCTGGACCAGAACGATGTCGCTCCCCGTCATCACCACTCTTCCCAGGGCCGGAAGCGCTTTCAAATTTCCTCTGGGGGTGGGGGGTTCGACTCCCGCAGCAATGGCTGCTTAATAGGACAGACAATCGCACGATTCTTCATCCATTGGAATGTAAACCGGGTTTGGCAGGTCAACTCTCGCCTCGCAAGCGTGCCAGGGCAGTTTGAAATTCGATTTCCAACTTTGACAGATTGATATGGTCCTTTAGGAAATCGGATTCGGAAGGTCTAAATAGATGTAGCCTTCCAAGATAGTGGCGATGGGAGGTTATACTCGGTGGGGCATGGCATCTCGTCCCCGTTCTTGCGAATGAGCCGGAAACCCACTCCCTATTCTGTGGCCGTAGTGGAGAGGCCATCTCTATGGGTCCATCGCGGCCCCCGCCTACGTGCTCGCGACAATCCGAGAAACCAAGCAACCGGCGCAAGCCTTGCGAAGTTATGGCCACGGCGGAAACCGATTTCCGAAATTATTAAATACAACAATCGCGATTGGACAAAGCGGGAGGTTGCTAATGGGAGGTCCATGTCCAGCCGAGTGGCCGCCGTTGTAGAGGTAGTCAAGCCGGAGCCCGCCTCCTCCGCTGCGCCTCCGGCCCCCGAGCCGCCTGCTGCGATTCCGCAGCCCCCCGTTGCCCGCGATGGGCCGACCGGACCGATTCCATCGCCCGCCGGCGCATCGCAGCGCCATGCGCTGGCGTTGAAACTCGACCAGCGGGCGCTCCTCTGCTTCTATGGGGACCTCCTCCGCCCCCTCTCCATCCAGGAGATTCAGGGGACCCTCGGGGTCACATACAAGCCCGCCTACCAAGCGCTCACCGGCCTCGCGGCCCGGGGGGTTCTCGGCGAGGAGCGCAGCGGGTGGGCCCGCTCCTTCCGTCCCGACCCCTCCAGCCCGGCCTGCGCCCGGGAGTTCGTCCTCTTGGAGTGGGCCCGCTGCGAAGCGCTCCTCCCTGCCCTCTCAGATGGCGAGCGGGAGAGGGTTCGCGCCTTCGTTCGCAGGTGCGAAGAGGAGGCGACCCCCCTCTTCATCCGGACCGTGGGAAGCGAGTCCGCAGCCCCCTCCCCCGTTTCGATTGTGGCGGTCATGGCCCGCCCCGAGGAGAGGCCCCGAGTCGCCCTCCTCGCCCGGGAGACCGGCCTCGCGGTCTCGGTGGCGGGCATGGACGCCATGCGCCACATCCTGCTCCACCGGAGCGACCTGGCCGCCTCCCTGGTCCGGGGGGTCTGCCTCCAGGGGGCCGAGACCTTCGTCCGCGAGAGGTTCAGGGCCATCCTGGCGCACGTGAACAACGGCGGGCCCGCACCTTTTGCCCATTCCCCCAACCGATAGATTTCCCGGGGTTTTGCGCGGAGATTGCGCTCCACCGGCCCCCCTTCCCGCCGTGGAACGCCCTCCCTGTTCCCCATCGGAAGCATCGCATCGCCAATATCTCAGAATCCGTGCGTGCGCGTGGACATATGATTCACCGGACAGGTTCTTGTTCCACGCCTGTTCCCACCCGCCGCTATTCCCTGTCTGAAAATCTCGCAAGTTTATTATTCCACGCTCCTTCAACATAGAACCGAGCCCATGGGCGTAATCGTCCGGCGTGGGGGGCTCGAGAGTCATCCCGCTCGAAGGGGCGGGGTGAGCCGCAATGGCCGAGGCCCGCTCGTTCCCGTCCTCCTAGTCGCCTTTCTATTCCTCTCTTTTGCCTCTCCGGCCTCGGCGGTCGTGGCGACCCTCACGTCCCCGAGCAGCACGACCAGCACCACATTGGGCGACAACGTCACCGTCACGGGCACCGTGACCGAGTGCCGGAACGCCACCTCGTGCAACGTGGCGGTCGTAGTCGTCCAGGGGGTGCGGAGCGTCAAGGTCTCGATTGCAGGAGGCGCCTTCTCCTCGACGGTCCAGACCGTGGCCAATGCCCGGGTCCAATGCGACCCGACCGTCATCTGCATCCGGCAGACCGGCCCCTACCGCGTCTCGGTCTGGATTGCCAACGAGACCATCGCCAACGGCACCGAGGATAGCATCGGGGCCTCCGGCCACCCCACCATCCCGGCCGACGCTTCCGTCCCGTTCTTCGTTTCGGCCCCGGAGGCCCTGAGCGCGAACCTCTCCTCCGCATCCGCCGTCGTCGGGGATGTGGTGACGGTGGCCGGGACGGTCGCCAAGGCGACCCTTTCCCTCGGAGCCTGGGCGTTCGACTCCGCCGGGACCCTGTCCAACGGCTACTGCTACTACCGGAACGTGACCGTCACCGACGGCGCTTTCACCTGGACCCTTGACCGCACCATCACCGGGAGACCGGGCACGTGGACCGTCGTCGTCCTCTCCCCCGGTTCCGACCAGGTATTCCGGCTCTCCGGGGACCGGACGCCCCCCTACGCCAACGTGGGCGACCGGAGTGCGGACAACCGGTGCAGCAACGCCGCCCTGCTCAACAAGGACGGCTCCCAGGTCCTGGCGACCCTCAAGGCGGCCGCAGACCCCCAGTTGTATGACGACGAGGTCCGCGTCTTCGCGCTGCAGGTCAGCGACATCTTCCTCCGCCTCGACCCCCTGACCACGGCCTACCTCAACGACACCCTGACCGTTTCCGGGCGCACGAGCGGCAACGGCACGACGGTCCTCGTGTCGGTCGCCGGGTCCACGTTCGAGAAGCAGCAGACGGCGACCATCTCCGGCGGCGTCTTCAGCGCATCCTTCGACACCACGGTCTCCAACAACACCACCTGGCCCTGGACCCCCGGGAAATACACGGTGCGCGCGGTGGGCCCCGAGGGCAAGAGCGACACCCTGGACGTGGAGCTCGTCGCGAAGCGCCCCGCGGAGTTCAAGGTGGACAACCTGGTGGTCCTCTTCTCGGACGGGACGGCCATGGACGGGAGGGTTCCCGCCGTCGGGCAGACGATGACGGCCTCGGCCACGCTCATCAACAAAGGCGAGACCGAAGCCAACGCCACCCTCGACTTCCAGCTCTCCGGCCGGACCCTGTGCGCGCCCACAGTCCCCCTCAAGGGGGGCCAGTACGCCGTCGCGACCTGCAACTTCACCGTGAACTACACCGGGACCTACACCCTCCAGGCCGACGGCAAGTCGGTCATCCTGAACGTGCGCGGGCCGAAGCTGCCCGAGGTGGCGGGTGAGACGAAGTCCATCCCGTCCCTGGCCGGGGGGGCCCAGGCCCGCATCCTCTTCTCCGGGGCCGTGGACCAGGTGGTGCTCCAGGCCCGGTCGCCCCTCTCCGCGGCCGAAGTCATCTCCCAGCCCCTGGACGAGCGGCCCGAGGGCGCGGCCGCCCCTCCCGGGACCCCGTTCCGCTACTTCCGCCTCTCCAGCGTGAACCTGCCCGACGCGGCGGTGGGCTCCATGAACGTCGTGTTCCGCGTGGACGGCGCGTGGCTCGCCGAGAAGAAGATGAGCCCCGGGACCGTCCGCCTCTACCGCCTCGCCGCCCCCTCCGCCGGCGGCGCGCCGGTTTGGAGGGTCGAGAGCGGCATCTCCGAGTTGGGGACCGACAAGAGGGCCGACGGTTCCAGCGACGTGCTCTACCAGGCCAAGGTCACGGCCTTCGGCGACTTCGCCGTGGTCGGGGGCTCCACCGAGGGGGCCATCTCCGCCCCGGGAGAGGCCGGACCCCTCGCCATCTTCGCCAACATCCCCGTCATGGCGGCCATCGCGGCCGGGGCGGGCTTCTTCGTCTTCGCCTGGCGCAAGGGGTGGATTCCCTTCCTGAAGAGGAAGAAGGTCCCCGAGGGCGAGGCGGCCCCGGGCGTCCTCACCGCGGGAGAGGCCGAGGCCCTGCCCCGGACCTACGAGGACGAAATCCTCTCCCTCTTCCAGTCGGGCCAGATGGTCCAGGCGTTCAAGCGCCTATTCGACGAGGTCGCGGGCCCCCTGAAGGCAGCCCTGGGCGCCGAGGGCACCCTCTCCAGCGGCGAATTGATGCGGGAGGCGGAGTCGAAGGGGCTCGACCCCACCCTCCTCACGACCCTCGGCCAGCTCTTCGCCACCTGCGACGCGGCCCGTTTCTCGGGCATCCCCCCGACCGAGGAGCACCTCAAGTGGGCGCTGCGGGCCGCCCGCTCCGTCTTCGCCCACCTCTCCGGCGGCGGCGCCCTGCCCGCCTCGACCGGCAGGGGCGCGGTCCCGGAGGCGGCCGGCCCGGTCCCCGGGACGGACTACGGGGCGGGCGTCCCCGAGGTCCCGCAGCCGGGAGTTGAACCCGGTCCGCGCGGGGGGCCAGAGGGCGGCTACGAGGCCGCCGACCTCCCGCCCGAGGGCGAGGCCCCGCCCGAACCGGAGGCCCCGGGGGAGCCCAAGAACGGAAACGGGAACGGCAACCGCCGGCGCCGGAAGCGGAGGGGCGGCGGAGGCAACGGGAACGGCGACGGAGGCCACGGCGGCGGGGGCGGCAACGGGAACGGAAATGGCAACGGCGGCAACGGCCACCACGGCAACGGCAATGGCAACGGCGGAGCCGGGCGGCAGGCCGCCGGGAGCCCGGCCCTCTACGGGGCCTCGGTCTTCACCTCCTATGGCAAGGGCGGGTTCTACCTCCCCTCCGGCGGCGGCAACTTCTCCATCGCTCCACCGCGAAGCGGGGGAGCGAGAGGCAGCGAAGCTGACTCCTCCGCCCCGCCGCCCGCCACGGGCGGCCTGGTCGTCCAGCGGATGGAGAAGCCCCCGTCTCCCGGCTCCGGCACGGCCATGTCCGCCTATGCAAGTTTCCAGAGGGGCCTCGTGCCCTCCCCCGGCCAGCCCGACGCGCCCGCGCTGCCGGTCCCCCCGCTCTCCCCACGCCCCAAACTCCCCGGCCCGAACGGCAACGGGCACAATGGGACCAACGGGCACGGAACCAGCGGCAACGGCACGAACGGGACCAACGGCCATGGAACCAACGGCGGCACGAACGGCCACGGGCACAACGGGACCAACGGGCACGGAACCAGCGGCAACGGGACGAACGGCCACGGCACGAACGGGACCAATGGGCACGGAACCAACGGGGAGTCGCAGCCGGTGCCCAAGTCGGAACCCGATGGCCGCGCTCCCGAGCGCCCGGCCCGGGCCGCGCCCGCCCGGCCCCCCGTGCCCCTCGACCGGGCGACCGTGGCGGCCCTGATGGCCGCCGAGATGCGCAAGAAGCGCAGGGC
>CAZANW010000035.1:10798-21890 GCA_964486625.1 uncultured Halobacteria archaeon | reverse complement strand
ACCCTGAACGACTTCACGTCATGACCCCCCGGCCTTCAGGCCGGGGTAGGTCAGTATTTTCCCTTCCGGCCCGGAGGGTTGTTTTTCTTTTTGGCGCCCATCCGGAGTATGGCTTGCGCGTCCGAGCGCAGCGAGGACCGCAAGCCTCACCCGGATGGGCGCCGTCAGGGTGATACGTCGGGCCCGTGAGTCGGAGGATGGGCCTTCTCCGCGACGCCGCCTGGGTCGCATGGCGCGAGCTCCTCCACTTCGCCCGCTCCCGGGTCTCCATCGCCATGGCGGTGGTCCAGCCCCTCTTCTGGCTCGTCCTCTTCGGGAACCTCTTCACCCGGTTCGCGGCGGTCCCGGGCTTCCCGGCCGACACCTACCTCGCCTTCATGACCCCGGGCATCCTGGCCATGACCATGCTCTTCAGCGGGGTCTATGCGGGGATGACCGTGGTGTGGGACCGGCGCGTCGGCTACCTGAACAAACTCCTGGCCCTCCCGATTCCGAGGGCCTCGATTCTCCTCGGGAAGATGCTCGCTCAGACGGTCCGGGCGGGGCTCCCGGCGCTGGTGATTTTCCTCCTCGCCTTGGTTCAGGGGGTCAAGGTCGCCACGGGGGTCCCCGGGGCGCTGCTGGTGATGGTGTTCGCCCTCCTCCTCTGCTTCTCCTTCTCGGGCATCTCCCTGGTGATTGGCGCCCTGTCGAGGCAGCCCGAGACCTTCTGGTCGGTCACCAGTTTCTTCACCTTCCCCCTCCTCTTCGTCAGCAGCGCGCTGGTTCCATTGGAGTTCATGCCGGGGTGGCTCCAGGGAATGGCCCTCCTGAACCCCGTGACCCACGCCATCGAGCCGATGCGGACCCTCCTGGTGAAGGGGTGGGTCTGGTCCTCCATTCTTCCCGGGGCCGCGGTCACCGCCGGCTTCGCGGCCTTTCTCGTCGCCCTCTCGGCCCGCCTCTTTTCCAAGCGGGCGGAGCTCTCCATCCTGTGACCCATGGCCGCGGTCATCCAGGCCCGGAGCCTCACGAAGCACTACCCACCCCCCGGTCGGAGGCGGAAGGCCAACGGCGAGCCGGTGCGGGCGGTCGAGGGGGTCTCCTTCGACGTGGATGCGGGGGAGATTTTCGGCCTCCTGGGGCCCAACGGGGCCGGGAAGACGACGACGCTCCTGATGCTCTGCACCCTCCTCCCCCCGACCTCGGGGAGCGCCTCTGTCGCGGGCCGCGATGTCGTCCGGGAGCCGGCGGCGGTCCGGAACTCCATCGGCTACGTGGCCCAGGAGATCGCCGTGGACGACCTCCTCACGGGGAGGGAGAACCTCCTCCTCCAGGGGCGCCTCCTCCACGTCGAGCCGGCCCTCCTCCGGAAGCGGGTCGCGGAGCTGCTGGAGCTCTTCGGCCTCACCTCCCGGGCCGACGACCGGGTCGCCACCTACTCGGGGGGGATGCGGAAGCGCGCCGACCTGGCGGCGGGCCTCGTCCACCAGCCCCAACTCCTGGTGCTGGACGAGCCCACCCTGGGCCTCGACCTCCAGACCCGCCAGGCCA
The DNA here is from genome assembly GCA_964486625.1 of uncultured Halobacteria archaeon. Taxonomy (GTDB): domain Archaea; phylum Halobacteriota; class Syntropharchaeia; order JACQPP01; family JACQPP01; genus JAWCQZ01. The sequence continues at coordinate 20,357 of CAZANW010000035.1, read as the reverse complement.
TCTGGGACTACGTGCGGCTCCTCCGGGAGCGGGGCCACACCATCTTTTTGACGACCCACTACATGGAGGAGGCCGACCAACTCTGCGACCGGGTCGCCATCATTGACCGCGGGACCCTCCGGGCCATCGGGCCCCCGGGGAAACTGAAATCTGATTTGGGCGGTGACCTGGTCCGGGTCCGGCTCTCGCCGCCCGGGGCGCGGCCGAAGTTCGAGGAGGTCCTCCGCTCCCTGCTCCCGGGGGCGACGGTGGCCGCGGCGGGCGACTTCCTCCACATCGGGACCGCCGACGGCGAGGGGGCGGTTTCCCGGATTGTCGAGGCGGCCCGCCGCGCGGGGGCCGGGGTGGAGTCGCTCACGGTGAAGAGGCCCACGCTGGACGACGTCTTCCTCCACCACACGGGGCGGGAGATGCGGGACGCGGGCGCCGAGGAGTTCCTGAGGATGCGGGAGGGGCTCGCCCGGGCGCGCGGGCGCTGAGCGTGGAGCGGCGCGTTTCCATCCCCAGCGGCCCCCTCCGCCTCGCCGGAATCCTCCACCTCCCTCGCAGGCCGGGCCCGGGGGTCGTCTGCGCCCACGGCCTCGAGTCGGGGAAGGAGAGCGCGAAGATCGCCGAACTCGCCCGGGCCCTCGAAGGGAGGATGGCGGTCCTCCGGTTCGACCAGCGCGGCTGCGGCGAGAGCCAGGGGGACCCGAAGGAGTGGGAGGGGCGCCTCGGGGACCTCCGGGCGGCGGTGACCTTCCTTCGGACCCAGGAGTTCGTGAAAGTCGGCCCGGTGGGCCTGGTCGGCTCCTCCTTCGGGGCCTACATCTCCCTCCGGGTCGCCTCCGAGGGCGGAATCGGGGCGCTGGCCTGCCTCGCCGCCCCCGCGAAAATGCCCGGGATGGCCGACGGGCGGGAGGCGGCCGCGCGGCTCCGGTGCCCGGCCCTCTTCATCCACGGGAGCGAGGACCGGGCCGTCCCGCCCCAGCACTCGCGTGAGTTGTGGAGAAAGGTCCCGGGGACGAAGGAACTGCAAGTGTTGAGCGGAGCCGACCACCGCTTCTCGGAGGAGGGCCACCGGAGGCGGGCGGTGGAGTTGGCCGCGGAGTGGATGCGGGCGCACCTGAAGGTCAGAATTTCTTGAAGTTGCTCCAATACCCGCGCCCGGTCATCGCCCGCCCGAGGACCCAGAAGTAGCCCAGACACCCCGCCAGGATGAAGGAGCCGCCCCAGAGGAGGTCCCGCTGGATGAAGGCGAAGTAGGCCCCGGCGAACACAAGCAGCGCACAGAGGGTCCAACCCACGGCGGCGCGGTCCATCACGCCTCCAGCCGGGCGTATCTGCCCCGGAAGAAGAGGAGCGGCTCCGCCTCCCGCTGGACCTTCAGGGCCTCCACCTTGCCCACGAAAATCGTGTGGTCGCCCCCCTCCAGGGCCGAGGCCACCCGGCAGTCGATGTAGGCGACGACCCCGTCGAGGATGGGGGCCCCGGTGGCCGCCGTCCGGATGGCGAGCCCCTCGAACCTCCGCCCCTCCCACGCCTTGTCGGCGAACCGCTGGGAGAGCGGTTCCTGGTCCCGGGCCAGGATGTTGACGGCGAAGATTCCGCTCTGGGCGATGGCGCCGTGGGAGTTCACGCTCTTGTCGATGCAGACGAGGACCAGGGGGGGCGCGAGGGAGAGGGAGGAGAAGGCGTTCACCGTCAGCCCCTGGGGCGCGCTCCCGGCCCGGGTGGTGACCACGGCGACCCCGGTGGCGAAGTTCCCCATCACCCTCCGGAACTCCTGGCTCGTGAACTGGGCGCCCGCCGCGGGAGTTGCCATGGCGCCGGATGGCGAAGGGGGTCTTAAAAAGGTTAAGTCCGGGCCTCCCCAGAGGTCGTCATGGCCCCGGGACGGCTCCGCGGAAAGGTGGCGGTGGTGGCGGGGGCGGGCTCCGGCATCGGCCGGGCCACCGCGGTCCTCTTCGCGGAGGAGGGGGCCCGGGTGGTCGTCGCGGCCCGGACCGCGGCGCGCGTCGAGGAGACCGCGGAGATGGCGAGGCAGCGCGGCGGGGAGGCGGTGGCCGTTCCGACCGACTTGACCCGGGAGGGGGCGGTGTTGGACCTCTTCGCCAAAGCGGAGAATGCCTACGGCGGCCTCGACATCGTGGTGAACTCGGCGGGTGGGTTCGCCCCGAAACCGGTGGAGCGGACCGACCCCGCCACATTCGACGAGATGGTCGCCCTCAACCTCCGGACTGTCTTCCTCACCACCCGGTGCGCCGTGGAGTTCCTGGAGAGGCGCGGGGGCGGCTCCATCGTGAACATGTCGGCGGCCTACGGCGGCGGCTTTCCTGTCACCGGCTTGGCGGCCTACAACGCCACCAAGGCGGGCGTCGTCGCGCTGACCCAGAGCGCCGCCGGGGACCTCCTTCGGAAGAACATCCGGGTGAACTGCCTCCTGCCCGGCATCCTGTCGCACCAGTTCACGCCCGGCCGCGACCCGAAGAAGCGGCCCGCCCTCGGCGCCTACCCAGGCTGGCCGGAAGAGGTGGCCCGCGCGGCGCTCTTCCTCGCCTCCGACGAGGCGGGGTGGGTCACCGGCGCGGTTCTCCTGGTGGACGGCGGGCTGATGGTGGACCGCAAGCGGCTCTAAGGGGCCGCGGGTTTCGCACGTTCCCCGAGGGTCACCTTGATGCGGAGGTCGCCGTCGAGTTCCACGCGCAGGTCGCCGAGGGCCGCCTCGAACTTCTCGAACTTGAGGCGGACCACCGTCTCCTTGCCCCACACCTTGTCCACGACGGCTTGGAGGAGCCGGGGGTCGAGTTCCTCGGCGGAGATGCCCATGGCCACCGGTCGGCGCTCCCCTCCCATGAGGTTTCCGGGGTGGCTGGACCTATACGCCGAACGTCATCCGTAGGGTGTTCCTCAATCCCGGCGCCAGCCCGAGAATCAGAATCGCCAGCAGCACCAGGTTCTTCATCCCCTCCTCCTCCGGCTTGAACGACTTCTTGACCAGGTAGAGGACCGGCACCAGGACGACCCACTTCATCGCGAAGCTCGAGGCCGCGGTCCCGGTGGCGTTGATGAGCGCGCTCTCCACCACGTCCTCCGAGACGTAGCGCAGATAGCCGATGCCCGCGAAACTCGACGCCGCGTCAATCGTGTGGGCCCCGAGGACCGCCCCCGAGGTCCACGGGGCGAGGAAGGAGGCCTTCGGGATTTTCCGGCCCACGGCCGTCACGGCGAGCCCGGCGGCGACCCCGGTCCCGACGGCGAAGGCGAGGACCCACGCGTTCCGGACCGGCGCCAGGGCCGCCACGAGGCCGAGGCTCGCAAGCCCCCACGCGAGGCCGAAGCCGCCGTAGGCCCTCTTGTAGTCCTTGATTTTTCCCGCCCGCTGGAGTTTCAGCGAGACGAGGAGCGGGACCACCGTCCCGAAGAAGACCGTGAAGTAGATGAGGGGGGTGATGACGAGGTAGGCCGCGTCGGTGTTCTTGAGCGCCCCGGAGTCCTCCACCACCCGGAGGGAGGAGCCCGCCAGCACGTAGGGGGTCGTGGCGAGGACGAACCCGGCGTCGATTTTCACCTCCCACTTCCGCAGCAGTTTGTAGACCCCGTAGAGGGCCGCGCCGAGGGCGAGGGCGTAGGTGGCGGTGTCCACCGGGTTGAAGGCGGGGACGCACCCGGGCGGGATGTTCTTCGCGTCGCAGACGAACTGCGCGATGTAGGTGTCGTAGAGCCACTCCTGGATGCCCATGGCGGGAGTGCGGGGGTGCCTAAATAAGGTTGCCCGGTCGTGCGGCCCCCGTCCGGAGGGAGGCCGGCCCGGGAGGTCCCGCGCGGGGCGGAAAGGCCTCAGGTCCCGAAAGCAATCCGCAGCGTGTTCCTCAATCCCGGCGCCAGCCCGAGAATCAGAATCGCCAGCAGCACCAGGTTCTTCATCCCCTCCTCCTCCGGCTTGAACGACTTCTTGACCAGGTAGAGGACCGGCACCAGGACGACCCACTTCATCGCGAAGCTCGAGGCCGCGGTCCCGGTGGCGTTGATGAGCGCGCTCTCCACCACGTCCTCCGAGACGTAGCGCAGATAGCCGATGCCCGCGAAACTCGACGCCGCGTCAATCGTGTGGGCCCCGAGGACCGCCCCCGAGGTCCACGGGGCGAGGAAGGAGGCCTTCGGGATTTTCCGGCCCACGGCCGTCACGGCGAGCCCGGCGGCGACCCCGGTCCCGACGGCGAAGGCGAGGACCCACGCGTTCCGGACCGGCGCCAGGGCCGCCACGAGGCCGAGGCTCGCAAGCCCCCACGCGAGGCCGAAGCCGCCGTAGGCCCTCTTGTAGTCCTTGATTTTTCCCGCCCGCTGGAGTTTCAGCGAGACGAGGAGCGGGACCACCGTCCCGAAGAAGACCGTGAAGTAGATGAGGGGGGTGATGACGAGGTAGGCCGCGTCGGTGTTCTTGAGCGCCCCGGAGTCCTCCACCACCCGGAGGGAGGAGCCCGCCAGCACGTAGGGGGTCGTGGCGAGGACGAACCCGGCGTCGATTTTCACCTCCCACTTCCGCAGCAGTTTGTAGACCCCGTAGAGGGCCGCGCCGAGGGCGAGGGCGTAGGTGGCGGTGTCCACCGGGTTGAAGGCGGGGACGCACCCGGGCGGGATGTTCTTCGCGTCGCAGACGAACTGCGCGATGTAGGTGTCGTAGAGCCACTCCTGGATGCCCATGGCGGGAGTGCGGGGGTGCCTAAATAAGGTTGCCCGGCACGCACTCTTCCGCGCCCGGGCCCGAGCGAAGCGAGGACCGCGTCAGCGCCGATACATCGGCCAGCCGTGGATGCCCTTGAGGTGGGCCACCTCGTGGGCCGCAGTCTCCGCGACCCGGCCCGGCTTCAGCCGCCCCTCCAGGGTGGTGACGAACGCGACGCGCTGCGGCGGGACCGCGAGCCCCAGCAGGAGGTAGAAGCCCCGCAGGAGCTCCACGGCCCCCACCGGGGGGAGAAGGGCGAGGGGATGGGGGGTGACCACGAGGAGCGCCTCGCCCTCCCTCCGCCTCCGTTCCGCCAGCAGCCGGAGAGCCCGGGGAACGAAAAAGGCATTCCGGACCAGGAAAGCCCCCGCCTCCCCCGGATCCTCCCGCGCCGAGGAGAGGCCGAAGTCCCTCTTCAGCCGTGCCTCGACTTTCGCCAGGAACCCGGGCTCCACGGGGCCCAGGGGGAGAAGGCGGACCGATTTCAGCCTGAGCCGTGGAGCGGGCCGGCCGAGCATCTCCAGGAGGCCGAGGCCGTAATGCTCCAGGGTGTAGTAGAGGGCCCGCTCCAACTCCGGGAGCATCATCCCTCCCCGGTCTCCCCGGCCAAGGAGACGACCACCGAACTCCCGACGCCCCTTCTCCGGGGCCGCTCCACAGGCTTCACCGTGACCCGCTCCTCGATGGGGTCCGCCTCGATGTCGGCGAGGCCATGGGTGGCGAGGAAGGCCAGGAGGTAGGCTCGCCGGACCGTCTCCTGGAACCCCCCGCTTCGCACGAACGCGTAGTAGTCGTCTCCCTGGGCCTCCTTCAATTCCGCTTGGAGCTCCCGCAGGGCCTCCCGGAAGGCCCCGGGGCTCCCGAACCCCATCTCGGCCAGGACCGCCGCATCCACCGAGCCGGGCTCGGCCGGGGCCGGGCCCGCCGGGATTCCCGCCCCGGGCCCACGGGCGGGCCGCCCGAGCCAGTAGGCCACCCCCGCCTCCACCTGCCCCGGTGAGGCCGCCTCCGCCTCCACCACGGGGCGCCACGCCCGGGCGAGGGCCTCGGCGAGGTCGTCCACCCCCATGGCCTCGATTTTCAGGAGGGTTACCAGGGGGTCGAAGTAGAGGAGGGCGGCCCGGGACTGGAGCCAGCTCCCCTGGCCGTAGACGATGCGGGCGATGCGCCACACCGCCTCCCCGTCCATCCGGAGCTCCTCGGGGCTCTCCAGTTTCGGCAGGAGCGGCCGCAGCCGGTCGAAGAGGGCGACCACGTCCACCTGGAAGGGGTCGGAGGCCTGCGCCTCGGCGGCGCGGCACACCTCCAGGATGCGGAGGAGGACCTCCCCGGTCCGCTCCTTCGGCTTGGGTTGCGCCTGTTCGACCATGGGGGGTGGGGGGAGAGTGGGCCTGTGGACGGGAGGGGGCTCTGCCCCCTCCCCCCTCCGGCGACAGTCAACCGACGATGCTCACCTCCGACCGGCCGCCGACGTTCTGGACCACCAGGACGTGGGCTCCCCGCTCGGGGACGACCGGCCCCGGGGTCACCGCCACATACTGCCTCCCCTCCCCGACCCCGGAGAACATCTGGCGGAAGACCGCCTCCCGGTTGATCGGGTCCATGTGGACGTCGAACTCGTCCACCGCCCGGAGCGGCGAGGCCACCGAGCCCTGGAGCGCCAGCAGGAAGGCCATGGTCGCGGTGGTCCGCTCGCCCCCGCTCTGGGTCATGGCGTCGAGGACATGGGGCTCGGCTCCCCGGAAGCCCACCCGCATCTCGAGGCCCGCCTCCTCCAGGCTCCGGCCGTTCACCAGCCCCACGTCGCCGGTCGCGTGGATGGCTCCAAGGATTTTCCGGTAGCGGTCCGAGACGTCGGCGAGGAGGCGGTCCACCGCCTCCCTCCACTTCCCCTTCCGCTCCTCCAGCTCCTCCAGGGAGCGGCGCCGGTTCTCGTCGGCGGCCCGCGCCTTCTCCCGGAGTTCGCTCTCCATCCTCCGGTAGGAGGCGTAAATCTCCTCCACCTCCGGGCTCACCCCCTCCAGGGTCTTCCGCTCCGCCTCCGCCAGCCGCAGTTCGTCGAGAATCTCCGGGAGCCGCCGCTGGGTCTCGACCCGCGGCCCCGCCCGCTTCGCCTCGGCCCCCTTCTCGGCCGCGTCGCGCTCCGCCTCCACGATGCGCCGTTCCAGCTCCCGGACCTCGCGCCCCAGGAGTTCTCCCCGGAAGCCCGCCACCGCAGCCTGAGCCCGGGCTTCGGCGTAGCCCTCGACCGCCTCTACCACGCCCCGGCGCGCCCGCGCCGCGTCGGCCGACCGGCCCGCCCCGAGGCTCCGCTCCAGGAGCATCAGCCCCTCTTCGACGCGGTCCCGGAGGGCTCCGGCCTCGTCCGCCACCCGCTCCGCGGCCGCCAGCGCCTCGTCCCGGCCGCGCTCCTTCGCCCGCAGGTCGTGGCGCAGCCCCTCTAAGGCGCGCTCCGCCCGGAGGGCTTGGCTCCAGGCCGCCTCGGCGCGGAGGCGCTCCGCAATCGCGTCCAGTTCCCGCCTCCGCTTCAGTTTCCCGTGCTCCCTCTCCCAGTAGCGGAGGGTCTCCTCGGCCCGCTTCAGCAGCGCGTCCACCGTCTCCTTCTCGCCCCCCATCCTCCGCAGGGTTTCCCGGGACTCCACGACCCGCTGGCGGAACTCGGCGAGCCCCGCCGCCTCCTCGACGAGCCGGAGCTTCTCCGGGGGGCTCACCGCCCCGAAGTTTTCGATCATCGATTGGTGCATGACGAGGAGCATGTTGTCGGGCCGGATTCCGGCGGGCCCCAGGAGCCGCTCCACCTCGGCCCGGGAGGCGGCCCGGAAGTCGATCTCGTGCCAGTATTCCCCGTTCTTCTGGATGTAGCGCGACAGCCGGACCTCGTCCCGCTTCTGGGGCCAGAGTTTCTTCCCGGAGTTGTCGAGGACCACGGTGACCCGGGCGTACTCCTTCCCCCGCCGGATGAGGTCGCTGAGGCGGCGGGAGCGCTCGGTGTAGGTCTGGCCCAGCGCCACGGCGAGAGCGAGGATGATGGAGGACTTGCCGGAGCCGTTGGGGCCGCAGACGACGTTCACGCCGGGCTTGAAGGGAACCCGGGCGTATTCGTAACTCATGAAATTCTCCAGGACCACTTCGCGAATCATCCGGGAACGTAGGGCGGCGGCGCGCCTTTCAATCTTTCGAGAAATCTTCTTCCGCCTTGCGGCCTGCCTGCCGGATGGTCCTCGCGGGCAAACTGTTCAAACTCACCGACCCCGCCGACCTGTCCACGGTGGCCCAGAAACTGAAGGACTTCAAGCGGGAGGAGGAGGCGGAGCGGGACGGGAAGTCCTTCACCCTCCTCACCGAGGTCCGGGACCTGAAGAGGGAGGAGAAGGGGCTCCGGGCCCTCCTCTCGCGGGACTACCTGCTGCCGGTCCGGACCCGGGACGTGGTGGTCCCGGTCCAGGCGACGGCCCGCACGCCGTTCCACCTCTGGCCGAGGAAGGAGGAGGTCCTCCTCTTCATCCAGGAGAAGAAGCACAAGGCGAACGCCCTGGCCCACGCACTCTCGGAGGTCCTCCTCACGGGGGTGGTCGAGGCGCGCATCCCCCACGAGACCCTGAAGCGGGTCCACGAGGCGCGGCCCGAGGCGACCAAGGTGATTTTCTTCGACGACGTGGACCTCCCGAACATCGACACCCTCGCCCTCTACGGCAGCGCGCTGGCCCACACGAAGCTCTACGCCGACTACTTGAAGCACGGGAAAATCTGGTATGCCGTGTTCGAGACCGAGGCGCCGGGTGCCGAGGCCCCCCTGACGGTGGGCCTCACCCGGAACTCCATCGTCACCCTCTTCTCGAAGGTCCCCGAGGAGAGGTTCCTCGACTACGTCCGGAAGGCCGTCGCGCCCCTGGTGGAGTGACTTGTTGCCGCTCCACTCGCGCTCCCCATGCCCCGTCGCGCGGGGCCTCCGTCCCGCGTGCCTTCGGCACGCGTGGCAGTCAAAGGTGCAGGCCCCGCGCGGTCCTCTCCTATATCGTTAGCGTTTCGTCGGCAACGAAGCCACTCGTTTCCGACGAAAAGGGAGGGTTTCCGGGAGGAGCGGCAACAACTATCCGACCCCGAGCCGGGAGAGCCCAAATATCAGGAGGGCGCCCGCCAGGACCGAGAGGATGACCCGGAGGTTGAACTTCCGGTGGGCCTCCCCCATCAGGTCCTCGGTCCCCACGTAGAGGAAGACCCCCGCCACCAGGGCCAGGACCGGCGGGAACACCCCCTGGGGGAGAAGGAGGCCCAGGAGGGCCCCGACGGGGTAGAGCAGGCCGGCGAAGGCCACCAGGGCCAGGCTCTTCCGCCGGGAGAACCCCGAGGCCTGGGCCAGGACGGCGGTGGTGATTCCCTGGGGGACCTCGTGGGCCACCACCGCCAGGGCAATCAGGAGCCCCAGGAGGGGGTCGGTGAGGAACCCCACGGTGATTCCCACCCCGTCCACCACGTTGTCGCTCGCCATGCCCGCCGCCGCCAGCCAGGAGATGCGGTGGACCTCCTGGTCGCACTCCGCCTCGCCGCAGGCGTGGAGCATGACCCCCTTCTCCACCAGGTAGAAGGCGAAGAACCCCAGGGCGACGAAGGGCGCGTTCCGCTCCAGGCCCGCCTCCGGCAGCAGTTCGAACAGGGCCGCCGCGACCACGACGCCCGACGCCGCCGCCACCAGGTAGCGGATTCTGGTCAGGTGGATGCCCCCAGGGGGAGGGGCCGGGTTTCTCCGCAGGTAGAGGTAGCCGGGCAGGAAGTCGGCCGCGGAGGCCAGGGCCGCGTAGAGGAGGTAGAGCATGGGGGCGGGTGGCCCCTGGTTAATAAGGCATTTGCTTTTTT
>CAZANW010000035.1:0-10698 GCA_964486625.1 uncultured Halobacteria archaeon | reverse complement strand
CCTGCGGGAACTGGCCCGCGGCCTCGAGGGGCGGAGGGACGTGGAGCACGTCGAGTTCCAGCCGCTGGGCCCTTGAGAAAACTACTCGAATTCCGCTTCCACCAGGGTCCGGGTGGTCCAGACGCCGTCGATGGACTGGATGTCCTTCACCACGCGGTTGGCGGCGCTCTTCAGCGTCCCCGAGTCGGTGATGACCAGGAAGTCATACTCGCCGAAAAGGCCGTAGACCTCGGCGTTGATGCGCTTGGAGATTCTCTTCAGTTCCGGGTAGACGTCCTTCGCCCGCCCCGCCTCGACGTTGACGAAAGTGAAGGTCTTGACCATGGCTGGAAGCCGGGGGGGCGTCGGTAATAAACCTTATCCGCGCCGGGGTCGGGGCCGGGCGTCGCCGGAGGCGATGCGGACCCTCCCGAAAGCCCGGACGCGGCCCAGCCCCAGGGGGAACTCGGTCCCCCGGAGGTCGAGAACCAGGGCCCCGTCCTCCTCCCGGAAGAGGTCGAGCCACTCCCCGAGGAGGCCGTCGGTCCCGAACATCATGTCCGCCTCCCGAGGGAGACCTTGAGGACCACCCTCCCCCGCCACCTCCACGGGGCCCCGGACCTCTCCGGGCGCGAGGCGAAGTCCCAGACCCTCTCCCACCCCTCCCCGCCGAGCGGGGCCTCCCGGCCCTCGCCGTTGGGAACTGCGGGCCTTGGGGGGGCGGTCTCGACCGGCCCCTCCCCGTTTTCCACGACCTCCCCGCGGTAGTGGGCGACGACCCTCCGGGCCACGTCGGCCCGGAGGCCGGCCCGCTTCACCAGTTCCGAGGGGCGGGCCCGCGCCATGGACTCCGGGGTGAACCCCGCCTCCTCCAGGCGGGCGCGCACCGCCTCGCCCAGCCCCGGGACGCTCCAGCCGGCCATCTCAGGCCCCTGGGAGGGGGAGAGACCTCTGCTGCGCCTTCCTCGTCATAGACCTCCTCGGAAACACCCATCGCGGTCCGCGGACATAAAATTTTCGAGAAAACCGTATCGGAGGGCGATTCTCAGGGGGCCGAAATCGGCGACCGGAAAGGTTTCCGGAGGGGGCCGCAATCAGCGACCGGAAGCCTTCGGGGGGGTTTCCGGAGGGGCGGGTTCCCCCCCTCCCGCGACCCGGGCCACCGCCACGACCCGGTCCCCCGCCTCCAGGTTCATGAGGCGGACCCCCTGGGTCGCGCGCCCCTTCACGGGGACCTGCTTGGCGGGGACCCGGATGGTCTGCCCCTTCAGGGACATGAGGAGGACCTCGTCGGCGTCCTCCACCGCGAGGACCGCCACGGCGGGGCCGTTCTTGTCGGTGATTTTCAGGTTGACGACCCCCTTCGCCCCCCGGCGGGTCTTCCGGTAACGGGCCACCGGGGTCCGCTTGCCGTAGCCCTTCTCGGTGACCACCAAGATGTTCTTCCCGGACTCGACGGGCTCGCTGGCGATGACCTCGTCCTTCTTGTCGAGGCGGATGCCGATGACCCCCGCGGCGGGGCGGCCCATCTCCCGGACCTCCTTCTCGGAGAACCGGGCCGCCTTGCCGTGGCGGGAGGCGATGAGAATCTCCCGGCCCCCGTCGGTGAGCCGGGTGGCGACCAGTTCGTCGCCCTTGTGGAGTTTGACGGCGATGATGCCGGTGGACCTCGGGTTCGAGAACGCGCCGAGGGGCGTCTTCTTGACGGTCCCTCTCCGGGTCGTGAAGAAGAGGTAGCGCTTCCCGTAGAACGCCTTGGCCTCCTTGTCCTCCTCGTCGAAGGGGGGAACCGGCACCGCGGCCGTCGCCCTCTCTCCGGGCCCCAGTTTGAGGAGGTTCACGATGGCCTTGCCCTTGGCGTAGCGGCTCGCCTGGGGAATCTCGTAGGTCCGGAGCCAGTGGACCTTGCCCCCGCTGGTGAAGAAGAGGACGTAGTCGTGGGTGTTGGCGAGGATGACCTCCTGGGCGAAGTCCTCCTCCTTGGTCTCCAGCCCCACGATGCCCTTGCCGCCCCGCCGCTGGCGCCGGAAGGCGTCCACCGCCATCCGCTTCACGTAGCCCTCCCGGGTCAGGGTCACCACCACCACCTCGGAGACGATGAGGTCCTCCACGGTGTATTCCACCGTCTGGTCCACGATGGAAGTCCTCCGCTTGTCGCCGTACTTCTCCTTGAGTTCTTTCAACTCCAGGACAATCACCGCGTCAATCTCCTTGGCCGAGCCGAGAATCTTCTTCAGGCGGGCGATGGTTCTGGCCAGTTCCTGGGCCTCCGCGTCCAGTTTCTCCCGCTCCAGGGCGGTGAGGCGGGAGAGGCGCATCTCCAGGATGGCCTGGGCCTGGGGCTCCGAGAGGCCGAACTTCCCCTGGAGGGACTTCTGCGCCTCCTCAGGGTCCTTCGCCTTCCGGATCGTGGCGATGACCTCGGTCATCTTAGCGATGGCCTTCTGGAGGCCCGCCACGATGTGGGCCCGCTTCTCCGCCTGCGACAGCTCGAACTCGGAGCGGCGCCGGACCGTCGCGCGCCGGTGGTCCACGAACGCTTTCAGGAGGTCCTTCAGCCCCAGGGTCTTGGGCTCGTTGTCCACCAGGGCGAGCATCTGGATGGCGAAGGTGGTCTCCATCTGGGTGTGCTTGTACAACTGGTTGAGCACCACCTCGGGGTTGGCGTCGGGCTTCAGTTCAATCACCACCCGGAGCCCCTCCCGGTCCGACTCGTCCCGGATGGTGTAGACGTCGTCGATTTTCTTCTCCCGGGCGAGGTCGGCGATGGACTCCACCAGGTTCGCCTTGTTGACCTGGTAGGGGAGTTCGGTGACGACAATCGTGGGCCTCCGCCCCTCCCGGACGATCTCGGTCCGGGCCCGCACCCGGAGGCCCCCCCGCTCCTCGACCCGGCCGGTCTCGTAGGCCTCGCGGATGGAGGCCTTGCCGTGGATGATGCCCCCCGTCGGGAAGTCGGGGCCGGGGATTTTCTTCATCAGGTCGGCCACGGAGATGGAGGGCTTCTCGATGTAGGCCACCAGCCCGTCCACAACCTCCCCGAGGTTGTGGGGCGGGATGTTGGTGGCCATCCCGACCGCGATGCCGGAGGAGCCGTTCACCAGGAGGTTCGGGAACTTGCTCGGCAGAAGGAGGGGCTCCTTCAGGGAGCCGTCGAAGTTCGGGGCCCACTCCACGGTCTCCTTCTCCAGGTCGGCCAGCAGCTCCTCGGCCACCGACGTGAGGCGGACCTCGGTGTAGCGCATGGCGGCGGGGGCGTCTCCGTCCACGGAGCCGAAGTTCCCCTGGCCGTCCACCAGGGGCGCCCGCATGGCGAAGGGCTGGGCCATGCGGACCAGGGTCTCATAGACCGCCACGTCCCCGTGGGGGTGGTATTTGCCCAGGACCTCACCGACGACCCGCGCCGACTTCTTGTAGGGGCGGGCGGAGCCGAGCCCGAGCTCCGACATCGCGTAGAGGATGCGGCGGTGGACCGGCTTGAGCCCGTCCCGCGCGTCGGGGAGGGCCCGGCCCACAATCACCGACATGGCGTAGTCGATGTAGGAGGACCTCATCTCCTCCTCAATCGCCACCGGAATCACGGTCTCGTGGGGCGGCGCCGGGGGCGGTTCGGCGGATTTCGATTTGCGGCCCATCCGTGGGGCCGGAGGGGGCGGACCTGTTAAATTTTTTTCGGGGCGGTCTCCTCCATCCTCTGGGCCAGCCGGTTCCGCAGGGCCTCTCCGTAGGCCAGGATCTTCCGGTACTCCTCGATCCAGGGGAACCCCCGGTTCAATTCGAGGAAGCGGGCCCGGGCTGCCGGGTCCACGGGCCGGGAGTCGGGGACCTTCCTCAACTTCATCCGGCCCCGGACCTTCTCCAGGCTCTCGAAGGGGGGCCCGAGGCGGGCGGCGGCCTCCGCGGCCTGGAGGAGGTGGGGGTGGGCCCCGACCCTCTTCGCATACTCCTCGAAGAGGGAGATGTCCCCCTTGACCCCTTGGACCGGCTCCGCGGCGCTGGCCAGTTCGTCGGCGGCCTTCAGGAGTTCGGGGTGGAGCTTGAGGACCTCGGGCGGGTTCCCCTCGTTCTCCACGACCCCCGCGAACGCCGCGGCCCCCCGCCTCCACGCCGCCTCCACCCTCTCGGCGGCCGCCTTCCACTTCTTGGCCGCGCTGGAGACCTTCAGGTAGGCCTCCAGGGCGGGGTCCCGCTGGAGAGTCATCTGGGTCACCTTCTCGGGCTCCAGGAAAGTCTGCTTCAAGGTCCGGTCCACCGCCTGCTTCAGCCCCTCCACCGCCTCCTGGCCCTGGAGGAGGGCCTTCCGCCCCTCGCCCGCCAGTTCGGCCATCGCCCCGGAGAACTCCCGGGCCTCGGCGCGGGCCCGCTCCTCCCCCGCCGCCAAGTGGTCGAAGTGGTCGGCCGCCTCCCGGACCGCGGCGAGCCTCCGCTCCACCTGCTTCAGGAGGATGCGGGCGTCCTCCCGCTCGCTCTCCGCATCGAGGCGGAGGTCGGCGTCGTAGAAGGCGTCGAGGGCGGCCCGGAGGAGGGCGTGGCGCTTCGGGAAGCCGAACGCCACGTCGCTTGCCCGGAAGGAGGGCTCCCGGGCCAGGAACTCCTGCCGGAAGGGAGAGCCTGTCCAGAGGCGGACCCGGGAGGTGAGGTAGGCGAGGGACTTGGGGGAGGAGGCGGAGCTCCCTCCCCCCGTCCCCTCGACCCCTTTCCCCCCTCCCCTGGAACTCGACGGGGAGCCTGTGGCCATCGGAGCAGTAGGGTTGTGGGGTAAAAGGTCAGGCCCCTCAGGGGCCTGACCGTTTGCAGTGGGGATAAAGCATATGGCCGCCCCTTCCCGCCCTCCCGAGATGAAGCTGGTCGTCACCATTCCCGCCCACAACGAGGAGGCGACGGTCGCGGAGGTGGTCCGCACCATCCCCCGCAAGGTCGAGGGGATCGAGGAGGTCGTGGTCGTCGTCGTCAGCGACGGCTCCACCGACCGGACCGCGGAGGAGGCGCGCGCGGCCGGGGCGGACGATGTGGTGGTCTTCCGGCACCACCGGGGGCTCGCCCCCGCATTCCAGGCGGGCCTCGACGCCGCCCTGGCGCGCGGGGCGGACATCGTCGTGAACGTCGACGCCGACGGGCAGTATTCGGGAGCGGAGATTCCCGCCCTCGTGGCCCCCCTCCTGCGGGGCGAGGCGGACATCGTCCTCGGTTCCAGGTTCGCCGGGACCATCGAAGAGATGACCCTCTCGAAGCGGTGGGGGAATCGGCTCGCCACCCGCACCACCCGGTGGCTCACGGGGCTCCCCATCACCGACGCCCAGACCGGCTTCCGGGCCTTCTCCCGCGAGGCGGCCCTCCGGATGTCCATCTTCTCCCCCTACACCTACGTCCAGGAGACCCTCATCCAGGCCTCCCAGAAGGGGCTCCATGTGGTGGAGGCCCCGGTCACCTTCCGGAAGAGGAAGGGGGGGGAGTCGCGCCTCATCCGGGGGGTCTGGTCCTACGCCCGCCGGGCGGGGGCCACGATTCTCCGCGCCTACCTCTACCACCGCCCGCTGAGGACCTTCCTCTACTTGGGGGGGCTCCTCCTCACCGCCGGGCTCCTCATCGGCCTCCGGGTCCTCCTCCACTTCCTCCAGACCGGGGCCGTGGGCGGGTTCGTCCCCTCGGCGATTCTCTCGGCGCTCCTCATCCTCCTCGGGGCGCAGGTGGTGGTCGTGGGACTGCTGGCCGACGTGACCCACCACAACAGCCTCCTGCAGGAAGAGGTGCTCTACCGGCTGAAGAAGGAGGGGCTTCGGAAGCGGTAACTCGCCGGCAGAAAGCGCCATCGAGGTAACCGATTCCATGGGCTTGTGAACCGTTCCACATACAGGCCGCGAAGTTCAGCAGCCCGCTCTCAAGCCCTTCCAGCGCATTTCGAAGAACATGCGGACGAGGGAGACCGAGGCCTCCCCCGTCACCCAGAGCGCCAGGGAGGGGTCATCGGGGCCGCCGGCGTGGTGGACGAGGGCCTGCCGGTCGTCCACCAGCAGGCCGATGCCTCTCTTCCCGTATGTTCCTGCTTCCTCAATCCGGATTTCGGTCCGGGGGAGGTCCCGGGCCAGGGCCCGTGCGTCGTCTCCGCCCACGATTCGCACGGAGACCCCGGTCTTGGTTTTTCCGCGGAGTAGGGGGATGTAGGGCCTCAAGAACGCCGAGTCGGAGAAACAGTCCAGAGCGATGGATTTGCGGGCGTCCCGCAGGAGAGAGCGGATGCGTTCCTCAATCTTGGAGGGGCCGCGGATGACCCACACCGCCTCCTTCACCTCTTCGGAGCGCTCCTCCCGCGGGATGGCCCGCATCAGAGAGAGGGCGCTCCTCTCGGCCTCGGCCCGCCGCCTCCGGAGGGTCTCGATGCAGAGCTCCGGGTCCACGGCCCGGTATCGCTCGGGCCTCCCCCGGGAGACCTCGACGAGGCCCTTCTCCTGGAGCCGCCGGACCGCGTCGTAGACCGCCGTGCGGGGGACTCCCGAGAGGGCGTGGAGCTCCCCTGCGGGGGCCGACTCGCGCCGCAGGAGGCCCAGGTAGACGGCAGCCTCGTACTGCGTGAGACCCAGGTCCCTCAGGCGCTCCAGCGCTTCCTTCGCGGTCACGGCCTGCCGAGGCGGGCCCGGAGTTTATGGCGGTTCCGGTATGCGATGTATGCGACGCCCAGGAGCACCAGGCCCCCCGCCAGGGGACCCGCGCCCGGCCCGCTCCCCTCGGCCACCGCAATCGCCACGGTTCGGGACACGACGTAGACGTTGGTGTCGCTGATGTCCCGGTCTCCGGTGGCGCGAATCTCCACATCCAGGTTGTAGGCCTTGGGCGCCGCGCTCCCTTTGACCTCCAGCGCGAGGGCCGCCTCGCCCGTCTCCCCGGGGCGGAGGGCGCCCACCAAGTCGCTCTTGGAGGTGAAGACGAAGGGGAGCTCGGCCTCGCCGACGGCCCGGAGGCTCACCGACTCGGCCTTCTCGTTTCCGGTGTTCTGGATTTGGACCCGGAGCTGGGCCTTGGACCCCGGCGAGAGGTTATCGGGCACCGACCGGGTCCCGACCACCGCGAAGTCGGGCTTCTCCTTGAGGACCACCTCGACCGTCGCGTTCTCGGAGAACTCCCGCCCGGTGGTGTCCTGGTAGCCGATTTCCAGGGGCAGGAGGTAGCCCCCCGCCCGGGCCCCGGGTTTCACGTCCACGAAGAAGGTGGCGGTGGTGCCGGACCCGGACTTCAAGAGGCCCAGGTCCGCCACCTGCCGGTAGGAGCGCGACAATTCGAAGGGCAGTTCCGGCCTCAGGGTCATCTTGAGGAACTTGGCGTCCGCGGCGCCGCTGTTGTCCACCTTGAGGATGAGTTTGGCGAAGGTGGTCCCCGCTTTGAGTTCGGCGGGGTCGCTCTCCACCTTCGTGATGGCGATGCGGGGCCGGGACCGGACGTCGATGCCCACGGAGAGGTTCTCGGCCTGGGACTGGGCCACGTTGTCCAGGTAGCGGATGGCGACGGGCAGGACCAGCACTCCGGGGGCCGTCCCGCTCTCCACGAAGAGGTCGAAGGCCACCGCCTTCTCCTCCCCCGCGGCCCAGGTGGCGAGGTAGGCCTTGTTGGTCCCGATGGCCGAGACCTGCTGGGGCTGGGCGCCGGAGGAGACGCCCTTGGTCTGGGGCTCGACGAAGACGTCCCGCGCTCCCTGGCCCAGCTTCAGGAGGCGGAGGGTGGCCCGGAAGCTGGCCCCCGGCTCGGGGGAGCGGTCATAGGTCACGTCGCGGAGCAGGAAATTGGAGGTCTGGTAGACCTGGACGTAGAAGCGGGTGTTGACGCCCGACGGCGTGGCGCCGCCCGCCCCGTAGGCCACCGAGACCCGGACCTCGTAGAGGCCCGGGGCCGCGGCCCGGAACTTGAACGGGGCGGCGGCGGACCCCGCCGCCAGGTCGCCGATGCGGACGGTGCTCTGCCTGAGGACCTCCAGGCCGAGATCGAAAGTCGAGACTCCCACCTCGACCCCGGATGCGGCGGCGGTGCCCGAGTTGGTGACCACCACGTTCAGGATGAACTCCTGGCCCGCCTGGGGCTGGCTCGGGACCGTCGTGTAGCCCACGCCCAGGGTCTGGGCCGAGGCGGGCCCGAGGAGGGCGAGGAGCAGGAGGACCCCCAGGACGCGCTTCACGGGGCCGCCGTCACCTCCCGGTCCGGGGCGGGGACGGGCCGCCGCCTCCGCTCGGTCAGCAGGAGGAGGGGCGGCACGGCCATGATGGCCGCGGCCATGCTGGAGGCGACCCCGAGGGTCAGGATGGTTCCCATGTCGGCCAGCCACTTGATCTGGCCGAGGCCCATGGCCCGGAAGCCGATGAGCGCCGCGAAGGTCGTGACGAGGAGGGGGGCCAGCGTCCCCGAGAGCGTGCGCTCCATGGCTTCCACCGGTTCCGCGGCCCTCTTCTCGATGCGGTAGCGCATGGTAATCTGGATTCCGAAGTCGATGCCGATGCCCATGATCATGGAGAAGACCGCGCTGGTCCCCGGGTTGAGGGGCATGCCAAGGGCCCCCACGAGGCCGAAGGTCCAGAGGAAACCCAAGACGATGGTGACCATGGGGAGGATGCCGAAGCGGACACTCATGAAGGTCAGGATGACCAGGAGGAAGATGAGGAGCAGGCTCAGCCCCGTGGTGCTCCCCATGGTCTGGCCGATGAGCTGCTGCTGGGCCGCCCGCTCCGCGGGCTCCCCGGCCAGGGATGCGACGACGCCGGCGGGCGGGGGGGAGCGGAGGACCGACTCCAGGTCGGCGGCCAGGGCGAGGTTGTCGGCGTCCTCCCGGACGCGGAGCCTCACGAGCGACAGGGTCGCGTCGGGGCTCACATACTGGCCCGCGAGAGGGTTCCGGTCGAGGAGCTCCTTCGCCTCCCGGAGGGTGTTGGGGACCCGGGCCCCGCCCGGGGCCTTCACCAGGTCGGCGGCGCTGGAAGCCCCGACCACGTCGGGAATCTGGAGGGCTTTTCGGGCCAGGAGGTCCGCATACTCTAGGGCCCGCGGGTCCCGCACGTCCCGGACCTCATCGGACCCCCCCGAGGCGGGCGCGACCTCCAGGGCGAAGAAGGCGCTCCCGCTGCCCCCGAACTGGTCCTCGATGAAGTTCAGAGCGTTGATAGCCGGGATGTCGTCGGGGAGGGCACCCTTGAAGCTCCAGCTCTGGGAGCCGATGCCGGACGAGGCCATCATGAGGAGGAGGGAAGCGACCGCCACCCCCGCGAGCATGGTTCGGGGGTGGCGGGCGATGGCCGACGCCACCCGGCCCTTGAGGGTCACGGGGCCGCCCTCCCGCGCCGCCGGGCGGCGAAGTTCTCCTCGGCGAGAATCACGGCGGGATTGATGAAGACCGAGGCCAGGAAGGTGAGGCCGATGCCCAGCGCGGTGGTGGCCCCCAACTGCTGGATGACCGGCATGGAGGCGGTCATGAGGACCCCGAACCCCGCCACGGTGGTGGAGGCCGAGCCGAACTGGGCGGCCCCCACGTTTCCCAGGGCGGTCCGCAGGGCGTCCTCCTGGCCGGCCCCGGCGGCCCGGGCCTCGTGGTAGCGGGAGAGGAGGAAGGCGCCGTACTCGCAGCCGAGCCCGATGAGGAGGGGGGCCAGGAACACCGTCCCGAAGGAGAGGGGGATGCCGAGCCACCCCATGGCGCCGAAGGTCCAGGCCACGCCCAGGCCCAGAGGCACGAAGAGGAGGGCGGCCCGGGTCGGGGAGCGGTGAGTCACCCAAAGGAACACATAGATGAGGACCGCCGTGAGGCTCAGGGTGAACAGCGTATCGCTGATCAGGAGTCCAAACATCAGATTTTGCAGGACCGGGGTCCCGGTCACGGTGAACTGGAGTCCGGGGGGCCGGGGCACCTCGGCGACGCGTCTCTGGATCAGGTCCGACGCCTCTTGGACCTTGGCCTGGCCCCCGCCCAGGGAGGAGGTCGCGAACAGCAGGGTCGCCGAGAAGTCGGGGTTGAAGAACTGGCCGGCCCCGGGGGCGGCGGCCAGGAGCGCCTTCGACTCCTCCAGGGTCGCGGGGGCCCGCGGGAGCAGCGAAGCCACCGAGGACACGCGGTTGATGGCGGCCTCTCGGCGGAGGAGGGACTCCAGCTCCGCCAGGGACGCAAGCACCCGAGGGTCGCGGATGTCCCTCGGGGCTCCGCGGGCGTCCTCGGCCGGGTCGAGGCGGGCCAGGATGAGGATGGAGTCCTCCCCGCCGAACTTGGCGCTGATCTTGTCCCCCATCTGGAAGACGGGGATGTCCTGGGGCAGCCCCTTGCGGAAATCGGTCTCCAGGGAGATGCGGGTGAGCCCGGAGCCCAGGACGAGGGTGATGAGGAGCGTGGCGAGGAGGATGAGCCGGTAGCGGCGGTACTGGACCCCGGCCACCCGCGTGAAGGCCCTCTCCATCCGGGGCACTTCTCTTGACATTTGTCGTAACAAAAATAACGACACATTTATAAACTTTTGCCCGGAGGCGGCCTCCGATGGGCCGTGGGCCCAGCGCCCCTATCGGCTGCGGTGTCGTCTCAACTCAGGCGTTGGGAGCGTTGTCCGAAAATCGCCGCGCGCGGAGACGCCTACCGGGATGAAGGAGATATGCGCAAAAACTTCCAAAAACGGATATTCAAAACTCGCGGCGTTTACAGGGCGGGAGGCGAGAACGCCCCGGGCTTCAGCCCGGCGGATGAATCGCCGCTGGCAACCTGGC